>JBAUTX010000358.1:0-17445 GCA_049582405.1 Occallatibacter sp.
GGAAGCGCCTGACTTCCGATATGTGCGGAGACGGCTGATCCCCATCCTGAAGACCGGCATGGTGTGGCTCTGGATGATGCTGAGGCGGAATAATGCGCGTCTCGGGCACTTGGAATGTCACCATCCACAGGCTAACCGCCCAATGTGAATGGGAGGTTACAACCTCACAAAATCAAGCGCATAGAGTGCGAAAATTCGCTGAAATTGGGGTGAACCGAGCGCCCGTCTCGCGCTCTGGAATGATGTCAACCTCTCATTTCATGTGTCGTCACGGACTCCTGGCCCGGACCTATGGTATGGGCGTAAACTTTTTCCCCATTGGTTTTACGAAATCCGGTAAGCTGAATAGCTGAATCCAGACCTACCCATGACCATGCGCTCAATTCTGATTGGCATTACCCTCGCCCTTGCCTCGCTTTCCCTTTCCAGCCAGACGAGTGCTGGCGCAGACCCGGCCCAGCGGACCTGGCATGCTGGTTGGATCACGCATCCGACGGCGCCGCTGCGCGAGCCGCTTGTGCTCCACTTCCGCCGCACTGTGGATCTGAACTCGGTGCCCTCCAGCTATGTCGTCCGCGTGAGTGCCGATAATCGCTTCATCCTTTTTGTCAACGGACAACGAGCGGGAGATGGTCCGGCCCGCGGCGACCTCAACCATTGGCGCTATGAGCGTTTTGACCTGGCTCCCCTGCTTAAGCCCGGTCATAATCTCATCACCGCGACCGTGTGGAACTGGGGCATCTATGCCCCCATCGCGCAGATGAGCGACCGCACGGCATTTCTGCTGGAAAGCGAAGCCACGGGCGATGCCTCCATCAGCACGCCCAAGGGCTGGCTGGTGGAAGAAGAGCCCGGCCACCGCCCCCTCGACCGCAGCTCCGTCAATCTGATGACCTACATGGCGGCGGGTCCCGGCGAGGTGATGGATGCAGCGCGCTAAGACTGGAATTGGAATGAAGCAGGAGCCAGCGGCTCCTCGTGGGTGCCGGCTGCTTCGCCTCTGCGTGACAGTATTTTCCCTGCGAACAAGGCACACTCGGCGGGCGTCACGGGCGACAATCCGTGGAGCCTGGTGCCGGACGCTCTGCCCCACATGGAATTTGAAGCAACGGTGGCCGGGCATTCCGTGCAGGCAACGAACGCGGAGCTGAAGGCATTTCCGGCATCTTCGGTGCATGTGCCTGCCAACACGCACGTTCACGTGCTTCTCGACCGCGGAACCCTCACGACAGCCTATCCACATTTGACCGTTTCCGGAGGGAAGGGAGCGCAGATCTGGCTTACCTACTCCGAAGGACTCTACGACAACAAACTCCACAAAGGCGACCGCGATGCCCTTGATTACACGGACGCGCAAGGTGTGAAGCAGCCGCGTGCCGCCCGTGGCCTGCGCGACGAATTTCTGCCCGACGGTGGGGCGCACCGGTTCTTTGAGCCGCTCTGGTGGCGGACCTGGCGCTACCTCGACCTCGACGTCCAGACCGGCGATGCGCCGCTCACACTGGAATCTCTCACTGCGGCGTTCTCGGCCTACCCCTTCCAGGAGCGGGCCGCGCTGCAAACGGGCGATCCGGACCTCGACAAGATTTGGGAGATCAGCTGGCGTACGGCGCGTCTTGACGCGCATGAGACGTACATGGACACGCCGTACTACGAGCAACTGCAGTACGTGGGCGACACGCGCATCCAGGCGCTCATTTCGTATGCGGTGGCCAACGATGACCGTCTCGGCCGCCAGGCCATCGAGGCATTTGACCAGTCCCGTATTCCTGATGGGCTCACGCGCAGCCGCTATCCGAGTTCCCTGCCGCAGACCATCCCGCCCTTCTCGCTCCTTTGGATCGGGATGGTGCGCGATGCCTGGATGTACAGGCCGGATCCCGAAGGAATGCGCGCCTATCTGCCGGGCAGCCGTGCCGTTCTGGCCTGGTTTGAAGGGCATGAGCGGGCGGACGGCCTGCTCGAAAAGCTGCCTTGGTGGAGCTTCATTGACTGGGTGTCTCACGGCGAGATTCCCACGTATGACGCGAAGGGTGAGTCCTGCATGACGACGCTCCAGTACCTCGGCGCTCTCGAAGACGCCGCAGCATTGGAACAAGGTCTCGGCGACCCCACCATCGCGCAGCAGGACAAGACCCGCGCGGATCACGTGCGCAAGGGCATTTACGCTGCATGTTGGAATCCGGCGCGCGGCCTGATCGCCGACAACGCAGACCAGAAGGTCTTCAGCCAACAGGCCAACATCCTCGGGGTGCTCTACGACGTGATTCCCAAAGATGGACAGCAGGCCGTGCTGCGGAAGATGCTCGCGATTGAGCCCGGCACGACGCCTGATGGCGTGATGGGTGCGTCCTACTACTTCCGTTTTTATCTGGCGCGCGCCCTTGAACACGCAGACATGTCGGACGACTATCTTGCATCCCTTGCCCCTTGGCGCAAGCTGCTGCCGCTGCACTTCAGCACCTGGCCGGAGACGCCCGGTGACACCCGCTCCGACTCGCACGCATGGTCGGCACACCCGATCTATGACCTGCTCACGCTTGTGGCTGGCATTGAACCCGCCAGCCCCGGATTCGCCACCGTGCGCATCGCGCCGCATCTCGGGTCGCTGCCCGCGCTGAAGGCGAGCTTTCCGCATCCAGCAGGGGCCATTCAGGTGGATTACAAGAAGAGCGATCACGGCCTGGACGCGACCGTTACACTTCCACCGGGACTTACCGGGACGTTTGTCCTTCATGGGCAGACGCAACCGCTGCATCCTGGGGTGAACCACATCGTGGCCCCCTGATGTAACCAGCCGGCCAGCGCACTTCCCCCCAAAGACGCTGGCCGGACCCAACCCGCGCACGTGGATGGCAAATCGAGTTATTGCAGGAGAAACGCTGTTTCCCGCCCCGTGACAAACGTGTTACAACTCCATCATGGCAAAGGGCAAGGCTTCCACGCCTCCGGGACACGTTAATCTGCGCATGCTGGCCGAGCATCTCGAGCTCTCGCAGACCACGGTTTCGCTGGTTCTCAACAACTCTCCATCGGCCAAGTCGATTCCGCAGGAAACGCGCAATCGCGTCATCGAAGCGGCCAAGCGCCTGAACTACCGGCCCAACTACTTTGCCCGTTCGCTGCGCCAGAGCCGCTCGATGAGCGTGGGCGTGCTGGCGCCCGACCTGAGCGAAGGCTACTTCACGCGCGTGATGAGCGGCGTGGTACAAGAGCTAACCAGCGCGCACTACTTCTACTTCACGGCCTGCCACGACTGGAAGCGCGAGCTGATCGAGCAGTATCCGCGCATGCTGGTGGAGCGCGCCGTCGATGGCTTCCTGCTGCTCAACACGCCTGCGGACCACATTGATGTGCCCGTGCCGGTGGTCGCAATCTCCGCGCACAGCCGTGTTGAGAATGTCACCAACATTGTCCTCGACCACCACAAAGCAGTAGAGCAGGCGCTGCAGCACCTGTATGAGCTCGGACATCGCCGCATCGCATTCATGCGCGGGCCTCGCGCCATTCCCGACTCCGAGTACCGATGGGGAAGCATTCAGCAGGTGACGCGCGAGATGGGCCTGCGCATCGATCCGGCGCACGTGACCCGCATCGATGACTCAAGCTGGTCCATGAAAACCGGATACCATCCGATGGCGCCCGAAATCGGCTACAAGTCCATGCAGGCGCTGCTTGAGAAGGCGCGCGACTTCACGGCTATCTTCTGCTTCAACGACATTGCCGCGATTGGCGCCATCCGCGCGCTGAAGGATGCGGGCTTGTCTGTGCCAGGAGATGTGTCGGTGGTGGGATTCGACGACATTCTCTCCGCGGCCTACAACACGCCATCGCTCACCACCGTGCGGCAGCCTCTGATGGAGATGGGCAAGCGCGGTGCGCAGGTTCTGCTTGAACGCATCGCGAGCCAGGGCAACGGACATCCGTCCGAGATTGTCGTTGAGCCGGAGTTCGTCGTGCGGGAATCGAGCGGGCCTGCGCCGGCGACCAAGTGAACTCCACGCTCAGCTGCAGTAGGACTGAAACCATCGGCTGATGTAGACCTGCGCATGCGCCTCGCCGCAGTAGTGGCGCGCGCCCGGCGCGTCTGCCGCTTCCCTGGCCCACTTGAAGACCGTCAACTGCGCGTTGCTGCAGTGAATCACGATCCAGCGCACCGGATTGTCGCTCTCTTCGCCGCAGATCTCACACCGATAGACCGTGTCGATCACCGATTCACCTCCGATTCCCCTCTGCCAAACGTGCATTCGCGCTTTCTATTCCAGCATCTGCAGATCAAGCGGCTGCTCCAGAAGGCAATCCATTTTGCCGATCTCTGTCAGCGCGCGCTTGAGCGACGACGACTTGCACGGCTCTACGGTGACGACGAAGGGCAGCGCATCGGCGGGGTAACCGGGCTTCTGCACGATGGCGCGGATGTTGATGCGTTCCCGGGCCAGCGCGCCGGTAATCTCCGCCACAATACCCGGGCGATCTCTGACGAGAAATCGGATGTAGTGCGGAAGCTCAAACTCCGCGTCGATGCGGGCGGGAACGGAAGGGATCTCCACGCGCTGCGAGCCATGCGCCAGAGCCAGCAGATCGCTCACGACGGCTACAGCCGTTGGATGTCCGCCCGCACCGTGGCCTGAGAAGACGACGTCGCCGCCATAGTGTCCGGTGAGAATCACCATATTCTCCGTGCCGCGAGACCAGGCCAGAGGCGACCGCAGATCCACAAGCATTGGGCCTACGGCTGCCGCCACAGCACCGTCGGTTTGATCGGCACGCGCCACCTGTCGAATGGTGCAACCGAGATCGCGCGCATAGCTGAAGTCCACCGCCGCCACGGAGGTGATGGATCTTGGAACGATCTCCTCGGGGTCAACGATTACGCGCATCGCCAGCCGCATGAGAATGGCAAGCTTCGCGCGCGCATCAAAGCCACCCACATCTTCGGTTGGATTGGCTTCCGCGTAGCCTTTGGCCTGCGCTTCGGCCAGCACGGCAGCGTAGTCCGCTCCACCCTCCATCTTGCTGAGGATGAAGTTACAGGTTCCGTTCAGGATGCCTTCGATGCGCCGGATGCGGTCGCCGGCGAGGCCCTGCTCCAGGCCGGGAATGACGGGAATGCCTCCGGCCACCGCAGCGCCATACTTCAGATGCCCGCCCTTGGCAGCGGCCAGGCGCTCCAACTCCACGCCCTGATACGCGATGAGTTTTTTGTTGGCCGTAACGACGCTCTTCCCTGCTTCGAGTGCGCGGCGCACCCATACCCCTGCGGGCTCGAGCCCACCGGCCAGCTCCACCACCACATCGGCATCGGACGCGAGGACGGCATTGGCATCATCGCTCCACAGCACACTGTCAGAGACCCAGTCCACGCGCTTGCGAGCGACGCCACGGTTGAAGATGTGCGTCAATTCAAGCCCTTCCGGCTTGGACTCCACGAGAATCCGCGCGACTGAGCTGCCCACGGTTCCAAAACCAAAGAGCGCAATGCGCAAAGGACGCCGCGGACCTCGAGTGGACGCTTCTGGATTTGAAGAAGAATGGGAAGCCTTCTTTTCCGTCACCATCAATTCCTTTAGGGGTTCAGAAATGATTCGATATCACGATGATACCTGAGCCTCATTGGCCTGTCGCTGCAAGAGTGCCGCTGCGCCACTGTGCCGACGCGTGCTCGTGTAGCATCAAGACAGGATGCGACGCGCGCTGGCATTGGTGTTGATGCTGTTCTTCGGCCTGGGACCGCTGACTGCGACCCTGCAGGCTGAAGATGACTCCCGCCTGCCCGCGTGTTGCCGGCGTCATGGGGCTCACCACTGCGCAATGGCTGACGCAATGCGCGCGCAGATGGTCCGGTCCACGGAAAGCACCAAGCCTGTCTGGACTGCACCGGACCATTGCCCGCTCTACCCGCAGGGCGGCGGCGCAACCACGACGCCTCCTTGTGCGATGGCCGCAGCACTCCTCTCGCCTCACCTGTTACCGGCTTGGCGGCATGCGCCACACCGGATGGATGAGACGGCGCGCAGGATGACGCCCCTGAACCGCACCGGCCGCAGCCCTCCGCTGAGCGAACGCCTCTAACCTGCTGTTCCGCGCGCCACTCCTGGAGATGGCGTCGATTTGCGTTTGCCTTTGACGGCATCGTGGCTCTTTGCCCCTGCGCAAGGAGGCTGTGGTGTTGTCTGGCGATTCAATTTCGATCGGGTTCCTGATGCTTCGTTCTCGTTTTGGCCTATTTCCCCTGCTCTGCGTTTCGATTGCGGCATGGGCGACTGTGTTCGCCTCGCTCCAGGGTGTCGTCCACGATCCTCAGCACCGGCCCATTGCAGGCGCTGAGATTACACTGCAAGCCGCTGACTCAGACTTCGCGCTGCATGCGACCACAAATGCGCGCGGTGAATTCCAGCTGCCCCAGGTCCCCATCGGCGTGTATCGCATCCACGTTTCGGCACAGGGCTTTGCCGATCTCGCGCAGCCGATGACCGTCACGTCCGGCACGAATCCTGTTCTGCACATTCCGCTCGAAGTCGCGGCAGCCACGCAGAGCGTCGTTGTGGAAGCGAAAGCCGGCACGGTCACCACCGACTCGGTCACGCCCACCACACTCATTACGCGCGAGCAGATTGAGCAGACGCCCGGGGCTGACCAGACCCTCGGCATGCAGATGATTACCGATTACGTGCCCGGATCCTACATGACGCACAACATGCTGCACGTACGCGGGGGCCACCAGACGAGCTGGCTCATCGATGGCGTCTCGATTCCAAACACCAAGATTGACAGCAACGTGGGGCCGCAAATCGACCCCAAGGATATCGATCAGCTCGAGATACAACGCGGCAGCTATGCCTCGGACATCGGTGACCGCACCTACGGCGCCTTCAACGTGTTGCCGCGCAACGGCTTTGAGCGCGATCGCGAAGGCGAATTGCTGGTTTCCGGCGGCAATCTTTACTTCGGCGCGTCCCAGCTCTCGCTCGGCGACCACAGCGCCCGCACTGCGTGGTACACAAGTCTTACCGGATCGCGTTCCAACTACGGCCTTGAAACGCCGGTTCCCGGCATCTATCACGATGCGACCAATTCGGAGAGCGGCTTCTTGTCGCTCATCCGCAACCAGACGCCCAAAGATCAGCTGCGACTCGATGCACAGCTGCGACAGGACTTCTTTCAGGTTCCCTACGACCCGAATCCGAATGACTGGGAGCAGGCCTCGGACTACTACAACTCGTACGGGCTGCGCGATGGGCAGACGGAGCGCGACTCGTTCGTCATTGCCAACTGGGTGCGGACGCTCTCCCCTTCCGCACAACTGCAGGTGGCCCCGTTCTACCACTTCAATCAGGCGAACTATGATGCGCGTCCCACAGACACGCCTGTTGCTACCACCTGGCACCAGACTTCAAACTATGCCGGCATGCAGGCGGATGTGCACGCGGACGCAGGACCGAACAGTTTTTCCGGCGGCGTCTATTCCTTCTTTCAGCATGAGAATGACCTGTATGGCATGGTCGTGAACGACCAGGGCATTCCAACTGCGACCGTGCCGAACACGAATGCCGTTGCCAATGCGGGTCTGGTCGAGTTCTATTTTGCCGACCAACTGCGCGTCGACCGCTGGATCACACTGATGGGCGGCATGCGCATTTCGAACTACCACGGTGGCTATACCGAGAATGCGGCCTATCCACGCATCGGGGCAACGCTTGAGATTCCGCGGCTGCACTGGGTGCTGCGGGGCTTCTACGGCCATTTCTTTCAGCCTGCGCCTGTGCTCACCGTCTCCAGCGACTTCCTGAACTACATCACCAGCCAGCCCGGCCAGAATACCTTTGTACCCTTGCCCTCTGAGCGCGACGAAGAACATCAGCTTGGCTTGCAGATTCCATGGAAGGGATGGCTGGTGGATGTGGACACGTTTCAAACGCGAGCCAACAACTATCTCGATCACGCCAATGTGGGCGAGTCCAACATCTACTTTCCGATCGCGGTCGATGGAGCGCTGATTCGGGCATGGGAGCTTGCCATTCGCTCACCGCAGCTTGCGCACTTTGGCCAGTTCCATCTCGCTTATTCGAACCAGATTGCTCAGCAGCGGGGCAATGTTCTCGGCGGGTTCACGTGCAGCAATCCAGCCGACCCAGCCTGCAACCTGGGTCCGGATTACGTACCCCTCGACCACGATCAACGCAACACGCTCAACACAGGCTTCACTGCCAACTTGCCTTTTAAGACGTGGTTTGCCACGAATGTCTATTACGGATCCGGATTCGCGAATGGGCTGGCGGATGCGAACGTCGGCCCTTACAACGGGCCTTATCTCCCTGTGCACACAACGTTCGATGTGTCGGCGGGCCGCAGTCTGGGCGAACACTGGAAGCTCTCCGGCAGCGTGGTGAACGCGACCAACCATCGCGTGCTGATGGACAACTCTGTCACGCTGGGCGGCTTTCACTACAACGATCCGCGAATGATTGTTGCCGAGTTGCGATACCGCTTTCACTTCTGACGGCGGACGCACTGCACACTGGCGAATTCGAGCCGATCAGGGAAGAAAGACAAACAGCCCCGGCATCACTTCGCCTGCTTTGCCTTCCACCACCTGCGTGAATGCAGAGGCGTTCAGCGGCGGCTCGGGGCCAATGTAAACGGTACGCGCTCCCCGCTGACGCGCCCAGTGCACGAAGCTCGCCGCCGGATAGACTGACCCCGAAGTGCCCACCACCAGCAGGAGTGTGCACCGCGCAATCTCGTCCTGAATGCGATCCATCTCAAGAGGGATTTCGCCGAAGAAGACAATGTGCGGGCGCATGCGGCCTCCGCAGGGGCAGCGCGGCACATCGGCCAGGCTGGCGTAGATTGCGTGATCCTCCACGGGGGCGCGGCCGCAGTCGCGCTCGCAGCGAGACTTGGCCAGTTCGCCGTGCATGTGCACCATACGCACAGAACCCGCGCGCTCATGCAGGTCGTCAACATTCTGCGTGCAGAGGAAGAAGCGATCGCCAAGTTGCGCTTCCAGCCCGGCAAGAGCAAAGTGCGCGGGATTGGGCTGCGCCTTGGCGCCCTGTGCGCGGCGGCCTGCGTAAAATGCCCAGACCTCCGCTGGATTGCGCAGCCATGCGTCGGGCGTGCAGACATCTTCCACGCGATAGCCCGCCCAGAGGCCATCTTCCGCGCGAAAGGTAGGCAGCCCGCTCTCCGCGCTGATGCCTGCGCCGGTCAGGACAAACACACGGTCGAGGGGTGCGATCTCTACGCTGGCCACCGTCTCATTGGCTCCCTGCATTCCGCTCTTCACGGCTCCAGGAGAATCTTCCCGGTCGTCTTGCGCGCTTCCATGTCAATCTGGGCCTGCGCGGCCTGCGCCAGCGGATACATGAACTCCGTCCGCAGCTTCAACTCGCCGGTTGCGGCCCAATCCAGCACTTTGCCTGCGCGCCACTCCAGCTCGGCTCGCGTGGCCACGTAGTGCCACAGCGTGGGCCGCGTGATGTAGAGCGAGCCTTTGCTGCTGAGCTGAATCAGATCGAACGGCGCCACCGGACCACTGGAAGCGCCAAAGAGCGCGAGCAGCCCGCGCGGGCGGAGGCAGTTCAGGCTCTTGTCGAAAGTCGTCTTGCCGACGGAGTCATAGACCACATCCACTCCCTTGCCGGCGGTGATGCGCTTCACTTCGGCCTCAAAATCCTGATCAGTGTAGAGAATCACATCCTTGGCACCTGCCTCGCGGGCCAGTTCGGCCTTCTCCCTGGTGGAGACCGTTGCGATGACGCGTGCGCCCAACCGCGAAGCCATCTGCGTGAGCAGCAGGCCAACACCGCCCGCAGCGGCGTGCACCAGCGCAGTTTCACCGGCCTTGAGCGGATAGGTGGAATACGCAAGATAGTGCGCCGTCATGCCCTGCAACATGGCCGCGGCGGCCTGCTCGGGGCTGAGCCTGGAAGGCACCTTGATGAGCTGCGCAGCGGGCACGAGCGCATACTCGGCATAGCTGCCGAGCACACTGACAGAGGCCACGAGATCGCCTTCCTCAAAGCCTGAGACGCCGTGGCCCAGCTTTTCCACGGTGCCTGCGGCTTCACTGCCGGGAATCAGCGGCATGGTCGCCTTGTAGATTCCTTTGCGGAAGTAGATCTCAATGAAATTGACGCCGACCGCTTCCACGCGAATCAGCACCTGCCCCGGACCCGGCTCGGGAATGGGCAACTCGACCAGTTGAAGCACCTCTGGCCCGCCTGTGGCTTGAATCTGGATGGCTTTCATATCACGGCAAGGATGCACCCGGAGGCCCTGTTCCTGCAAGAACCCCGGCACGCTGCTCCATCGCACAACTTGCAATGACCTGCACAAAAAGCCCCGCCGGGGAGCGGGGCTTGTGTGAGTCGCGACCTGTCAAGAAGCGTTAGAACCCGTCTTTGCCACCCGAGAGCAGGCTGGGCTCTTCCGGCGCGCGCAAGCGCACCAGGCGGTCGATTGCGTACGGCGTGCGCTGCTGCGTGGTGTAGTAGTGACGCACCTGCAACTCGCCAAGCAGCCCAATCGCCAGCATCTGGATGCCCGCAACGATCATCACGCCGGCAATGACGAAGAGCGGGCCGTGCTGATCCATCACGCTCTGATGCGGATGCATGATCTTCATGCCGAGCAATGCGGCTGAGACCATGCTGCCAAAGAGAATGCCCAGCGCGCCAAACGTGCCGAAGAAGTGCAGCGGGCGGCTCATGTACTTGAGCAGGAAGCGAATCGTGAGCAGATCAAAGAAGACGCGGAAAGTGCGGCCAATGCCATAGTGGCTCTTACCGCGCTCGCGGTGCACATTCTTAATCGGGATCTCGCAGATCGATGCGCCATACCAGCTGGCCAGCGCGGGAATGAAGCGGTGCATCTCGCCGTAAAGCGGGATGTTGGTAATCACTTCGCGGCGATAGCCCTTGAAGGTGGTGCCGAAGTCGTGGATATCGACGCCGGAGAGCTTGGCCATCAGCCAGTTGGCGCAGCGCGAAGGAATGCGGCGCATTACGAAGTTGTCAATGCGCTCCTTGCGCCATCCGGAGACAACATCGTAGCCCTCTTCGAGCTTCTCAATGAAGTTGGGAATCTCGTTGGGGTCGTGCTGCAGGTCGCCATCCATGGCGAAGATGAATTCACCCGAGGCGTGGTCAAAGCCGGCAGCCAGAGCGGAGGTCTGGCCGAAGTTGCGGCGCAGCTTGACGACCAGCACGCGGCTGTCGACCGCGGCGATCTCTTCCAGCAGCTTGTAGGTGCGATCGCTGGAGCCGTCATCCACGAGCACCAGCTCAAAGCTGTCGCCCACCTGCTCCATCACCTGTTTCAGGCGCGCGTACATGACAGTGACGTTTTCCTCTTCATTGTGAAAAGGAACAACGATGGAAAACTTAGGCATATCAATCAGTATAGATGCGGGTTTGGTGGAAATGGCTGAAAAGATTCTTTGCCGTGCTTCGCTCGGAAACCCCGCACATCAGGACGTGAAAGAGAATTTTGCTCGCAATCAGCGTTCCAGTTCGTCCAGCATTGCCTGCATCTCGCTGAGAGCATGGCGGTTATCGGTGCGAGCTGCGCAGGCAATTCCTTCCCCCAGGCGAGCAATGGCCTCTGGAACGCGCTGCGCCTTCACCAGGGTCTGCGCGGCCATGAAGTAACCCGCGGTGTAGTCGGGGTCATCGCGCAGAAGCGTGTCAAACTCCGCCAGCGCTTCGTGGATCTGTCCCGTGCCGGCCAACTCCATGGCGATGCCATAGCGGGCGAAGCTGTTCTTCGGGTCCAAGGCGAGTATTTCTTTCAGTCCGGCAAGCTTATCCATTCCGTATCCTGAGAAGGCGCCATCTGGCGCTATTTGCTTAATTGGCAGGGATTGCCGAAACTGGACATGGAGTCTCTTCGCGTCTTCCCCGCTGGCTTCATTGTATCCGGAGTGGAAGTTGCGACCGAGAATTCCTGGAATGGAGCACAGACGCAGATGAGTTCCACGGAAAGCAATCCAGCGGCACGCACGGTCATCAGCACCCAGTCAGAGATGACAGAGATCATCCTGCCCAACGATGCGAATACGCTGGGCAATCTGCTGGGCGGCCGCCTGATGCACTTCATCGACCTGACGGGTGCAATGGCAGCCTACCGGCACACGCGCACGCACGTGGTGACGGCGGCAATGGACCACATCGACTTTATTCAGCCGGTGCATGTGGGCGATCTGCTCATTTTGAAGTCGAGCGTGAACCGCGCTTTCACAAGCTCGCTGGAAGTAGGCGTGAAGGTGTGGGTCGAGCATCCGCAGACAGGCGTGCTGCTGCATGTCGCCAGCGCGTACCTGGTCTTCGTTGCCATCGACGCGGAGGGGCACCCGGTGAAGATTCCCGCATTGCAGCCGGAGACGCCCAATGAAATTCGCCGCTACGCCGACGCGCTGCGCCGACGCGAACATCGCGAGGCGGAAGCGGCACGCCGCAAGCAGGAACGACGCGAGCAGGCGGAACGGTTGAAGGCTGCAGCAACCAGGGCCTGAGCAAGATCGAACGATTCAGAACGAACGGAAGGAGTCATCACACACAATGGCGCACTCACATGCCATGCCCGCACCGGTTGCACTGCCGGGCGTCTCCAAGATCATCGCAGTCGGCTCCGGCAAGGGCGGAGTCGGCAAGACCACCGTCGCTGTGAACCTGGCAATTGCGCTCTCGCGACTGGGCCAGCGCGTGGGCCTCATCGACGCCGACATCTACGGGCCCAATGTGCCCACCATGATGGGCTCCACGCAGCAACCGCGCGTGGGCGCCGACAACCAGATTGAGCCCAACGATACACACGGCATCAAGACAATCTCCATCGGGTACATTTCACCCGGAGACAAGCCGCTGGTGATGCGCGGGCCGATGCTGCACCAGATCATTCGCCAGTTCTTGCAGCAGGTGAACTGGGGTGAGCTCGATTACCTGATCGTGGATTTGCCGCCGGGCACAGGCGACGTGGTGATCTCGCTGGTGCAGACCGTGCCGCTGACGGGCGCGGTGGTTGTCTCGACACCAAGCGACGTGAGCCTGCAGGACGCGCGCAAGGCGCTGGAGATGTTTGCGCAGGTGAACGTGGAGGTGCTTGGCATTGTGGAGAACATGAGCCACTTCACCTGCCCGCACTGCCATCACGAGATCGACATCTTCTCCAGGGGCGGCGCGGAGCGCACGGCGAAGCAGTTCAACATTCCCTTCCTGGGCTCGATTGAGCTGATCCCGGCGATTCGCGAGGGCGGCGACCGCGGCCTGCCGGTGACGCTGGCCGGTCCCAAGAGCCCGCAGGCTGCGGAGTTCTTCACCGTGGCGCAGAAGCTGATGGAACAAGCGGAAGCCGCAGCAGCAGCGGCGAGCGACGTGATCGAGATCAGCTAGCGCTATCCACCAGGCTCTTGAGTCCTTCGGGCTGGAACGATGAGGGTCGAGGGGTTCAAGGGATGGCTTGTCGTCGAATCGGGTGCCGGTGTTTGCATCGGACCTGCAAGACACGCAACCGCTAGGCACTGTAGTGCGCGATGACGCGCACTACTTTCCCCGCCGGTGACAGCTCCATGAACTCCCCGGTTCGTGTTCCTTTTTGATTTGTGTAATAGAGCACTACGCTGTGCAAACCCGCCAGCACATTCTCAAGTTGAAAGTGGAGTTCCGGATAAGCTTCCAACCCTCGCTGAAAGTAGGCTCGCAGGTTTGCCTTGCCGACGATTCTGCCATCGGGCACACCCAGCAGCTGGGCGGCGACCGGCGAGGTCAGCTCGGCTGCGTCGTCGTAGTGGCTCACGATCGCGTCAAGATCATGAGCGTTCCAGGCTGCGACCCAATCGTTCGCCAGGTTCCACGCCTCTTCAATCGTCATTGCGGGTCCCCTTGTCAGCGCATCACAGGAAGTACTCGAAGTCGGTTTCGACTTTGAGATGGCGATGAATCTTGAAGATGTGGCCTGTGTGGCGCGCGGGATTCAGCTCGACGTAGTTGCGCGGCCCGTGCCACAGGTAGCGCTCGCCGGTGAGCAGGTCTTCGGCTTCGTAGCCGCGGTCGTAGGGAATTTCGAGATCGCCGAGCGGCAGCGAGATGAAGCCGGATTGCGTGTGGTGCGGATCGAGGTTGACGACGATGAGCAGCAGGTTGGAGCGGTCCTCTGACTCCTTGGTGTAGCAGATGAGCTGATCGTTCTCAGTGAAGTGGAAGCGCAGCGACCAGTCGCCCTGCAGCGCTTCATTTTCATTGCGAATGGCGTTCACCTTCGCGATGAGCGGGCGCAGGCTGTGCGCGCGATTCAGATCCCAGTGGCGAATCTCGTACTTCTCCGAGTCGAGGTATTCCTCGCTGCCCTCTCGCACGGGACGATGCTCCATGAGTTCGAAGGCAGGGCCGTAGATGCCGTAGTTGGCGCCGATGGTGGCTGCAAGCAAAAGACGAATGGAGAATGCCGCGCGGCCGCCAATCTGCAGGAATTCCGTGAGGATGTCGGGCGTGTTCGGCCACTGGTTGGGCCGGAAGAATTCGCGGACCGGCGTCTGCGTGAGTTCGGTGAGATAGGCCGTGAGCTCGCCTTTGGCGTTGCGCCATGGGAAGTAGGTGTAGGACTGGCTGAAGCCGAGTTTGGCCAGGCGGTACATGATCTTGGGGCGCGTGAAGGCTTCCGCGAGGAACAGGACTTCAGGATGGTCGCGCTTGATCTCGGCGATGCACCACTCCCAGAAGGGAAAGGCCTTGGTGTGCGGGTTGTCGACGCGGAAGATGGTGACGCCCTGCTCAATCCAATATTCAAAGACGCTCTTCAGCTCCTGCCACATTCCCGGCCAGTCTTCGCTGTCGAAGTCGAATGGATAAATGTCCTGATATTTTTTCGGCGGGTTCTCGGCGTACTGGATGGTGCCGTCAGGCCGCTTGCGGAACCAGTTCTCATGCTCGCGGACGTAGGGGTGATCCGGCGCGGCCTGGAAAGCGATGTCCATGGCGACGGAGAGACTGTGCTCTTTCGCCTTGGCAACGAACCGGCGGAAGTCTTCGAGCGTGCCCAGTTCAGGCAGGATGGACTTGTGGCCGCCCTCGGTCGAGCCAATGGCCCATGGGCTGCCGTGATCGCCGGGCTGGCATTCCGGAGTGTTGTTGCGCCCCTTGCGGAAGGTGCGACCGATGGGATGAATGGGTGGCATGTAGACGACGTTGAAGCCCATCTCCGCAATGTAGGGCAGGCGGCGCTCGCAGTCGGCAAAGGCGCCGTGCTGGCCGGGCTGCTGCGCGGTAGAACGCGGAAAGAATTCATACCAGGAGCTGAAGCGCGCGCGCACGGGCTCGACGACGATCTTCACTTCGCGATCGCATTCCGTGGCCTGGCTCTTGTCGGGATAGCGCTGGGCGAGCTCGTGCAGAGTAGGGTCGGTGGCGTGGATACGCAGTTCCCTGGGTGGCTTCCCGGAGCGCAGCACGCCAGCGCGTTCACGCAGCCAGATGGCGTCGGCGCCGGTGGCGCGGCCGGCGGCTTCGGCGATGAGGTCTGCGCCGATGAGGTAGTCGACGCTTGTGTCGGAGTCGGCCTTGATGCGCTTGAGCAGGGCGACGCGCCAGGTTTCAAAGTGATCGACCCAGCCAAGCACCTTGAAGCCGTAGCGGCCGAGCTCGCTAACGCGAAATGCGCCCGTCCAGCGGTCATTCACGAGCGGGTGCATGCGAATCTCGGTCCACTCGGCGGAGCCCTCGCGATGCGCCAGCAGCGATGCGGCGATTGAATCATGCCCGTCGGTGAAGATGTCGGCCTCGACACGCACCTGGTCGCCCACAGTGCGTTTGGCCGGAAAGCGGCCTGCATCGACTTCCGGCGAGATGGCTTCAATCACAACGCGCTTGCGTCCTTCTTTGGGAGTGTGGCTCATGGCGTTCGTTCGTCCTTGGGGTTGCAGGCTTTCAGTGGTTTCATCGCATCTCCGCGTGGCGTGGATGCGGGAATGGCTAACGTGTTACTTGCGCGTACTTCGCTTGCGCTCTTCGATGAGCTGCGCGTAGAGCGCGATGGTCTGGCGCGCAATGGCTGTCCAGCTGAAGATGTCTTCGACGCGGCGCCGACCTGCCTCGCCGAAGCGGTGGCACTTGTCCGGGTCCTGCAGCATCTCGTTGAGGCGCGCCGCAAGATCGCGCGCGAATTTTTCCGGATCTCGCGGGAAGCTGGTGACGGGATCCTGATCGAACGGGACGAGGTAGCCGGTTTCGCCCTCGACGACGACCTCTTTGATGCCGCCCGTGGAGCTGGCGACGACAGGGGCGCGGCAGGCCATGGCCTCGAGGTTGATGATGCCGAAGGGCTCGTAGACCGAGGGGCAACAGAAGACGCGCGCGTTGCTGTAGAGCTGAATCGCCTCCTGCCTGGTGACCATTTTCTCGATCCACACGATGCGCGGATGAGCTTTGCGCGCTTCGTCGACTTTGGAGCGCATTTCAGCCGCAATCTCCGGAGTATCGGGCGCGCCCGCGCAGAGGACCACCTGCGTCTCCGGCGGCAGATAGCGAATGGCATCCACGAGGTGCGTCACGCCTTTTTGCCGTGTGATGCGGCCGACGAAAAGGACGTAGGGCACGGATGGGTCAACGCCGTAATCAGTGAGGGCCTTTGTCTCGCTGGTTTTCTGATACTCGTTGAGGTCAATGCCGTTGTAGATGACGTGGATGCGCGCGGGGTCCACGTCGGGATACGCGCGCTGAATGTCGGCCCTGGTGCCCTGCGAAACGGCAATGATGGCGTCGGCGGCCAGCATGGCCGTGCGCTCCATCCACGAGCTCATGGCATAGCCGCTGCCAAGTTGCTCGGCCTTCCAAGCGCGGAGCGGCTCGAGCGAATGCGTGGTGAGCACGAAGGGCATGCCGTAGAGTTGCTTTGCAAGAAAGCCCGCCATCGAGACATACCACGTGTGGGTGTGAACGACGTCGACGCCGGCGAGCGCCTTGACCTGTGTGAGGTTGAGGCTCAGTGCTTCGAGCGCGCCTTTGAATTTGCCTTCTGTGCCGTTGGTGATCTCCGGCCAGGGCTGGGCGCCGCGCACATGCAGGTTGCCGTGGTCGCCGTGCTGCGGCCCCCAGCAGTGGACTTCAACTTCAATTTCCTTCGCGAGCTCGCGGCTCAGGTAATCGACGTGCACTCCGGCGCCGCCATACACCTGCGGCGGATACTCGCGTGTGAACAGGCCAACTCGCACTTTCTCTCCTCCGGCTCAGCTGTGCGCTGTCTCATGAGAAACCTCGCCGGGCAGCGCGTCGCCGTTGAGTCTATCCCGCGGATGCGAGGGGCGCAAGCAGGCGCTGCATCGCACGCATCAATGCGCGTGCGCGGGCGCTTCGATGATTTCAGTGAGCGCTTCGACGGCCATCACGCAGGCCGCGCGGCTCACATCGTTGTGCGTGACCAGGCGGATGGCGTCGGGCCCGACCGCGCTGG
>JBAUTX010000359.1:0-5645 GCA_049582405.1 Occallatibacter sp.
TCGACCCAGAAGTTCTGCGCAAAACCGCCGTTGGGCTGCTGGGTGCAGGCGAGGTAGACGAGCGCGCGCAGGGCGGTCTCCGGGCGGCCGCAGGCGAGCAGGGCGGTGGCGGTCTGGACCATGTCGCGGGTCCAGACGAGGTGATAGCCGCCGAGGTCGTCGTCGCCTTTGGCCTGGCCCCAGGGGATGGACATGGAGGCGACGAAGGCGCCGGCGTAGGTTTTGTCTTCGTGGGCGAGGAGGAGGTTGTGGCTGGCGGCCATGAGTTTGCCGCCGTCGCCAGCTTGCGCGGCGAGCCACGAGGGGTTGGCAACGCGCTGCCACTGCTCGATGAAGCGGTCGCGGTGCTCGGTGAAGGGCACGGCGAGGGAGCTGACGGTCTTCTGGAGCGCGGTGTGGTGGCCCTCGCCGATGCCGATGCCGACGGTGCAGGTGCGGGCGGCGTCGCCGTTGGCGGCGGGCAGGTCCAGCTCGCCGAGCAGGGCGATGTTGCCGCCGGTGGCGGAACCGTATTCCCAGTCCATGCGGAAGTTTTCGATCAGGTCGCGCCAGCCATCACTGACGCCGACAAAGCCGCAACTGACGCGGGAGAAGCCGCAGGTGGCGCCGAGGGCGAGCGACCACTCGTTCTTCCAGGCGAGGAGCATCTTGTGGCCGGCGATGTCGATGGCGTGGGCGCTGTTGCCGGCGCCGCCGCCGTCGAGGTGAGGCGCGAGGAGGGCGTAGACCTTGAGCCGGGGAAGCAGATCGGGGAGACCTTCGAGGCGGAGATGGATGAGGACCGCACACTGATGCGGGTCGGCGATGATTTCTTTGGTCAGCGTGTAACGGCCGTCGGGGTCGCGGTTGATGTAGCGGACGCCGAGCGCCTCCGAGTGAATGGTTTCAAAACTGGAGATGAGGTGGCGCTTTTCCTCGTGGCAGAAGCTCTCGCCGTCGGTGATGAGGAACTGCATGTCCCGCATCTGGGGCTTGTCGATGGTGGGATGGTAGAGCTCGTTGAGGATGCCGTGGGAGGCGGTGAACCAGATGCGGCTGGCGGCAGAGTAGGCGGTGCCCACGGCGTCTTTGACGCTGGAGGTCCAGCGCGGGGGCAGACCGGGCGCGCCAAGCGCCTCGCCCTGCTGGGGCAGCCAACGGTAGCGGGTTCTTTCAGTCAAGGTCTTTATCCGTGGGTTGAGATGGGGAAGAGCCAGGTCCGGTCGAGGTTGTCCCATGAATAGGGATGTGCGGAAGAGGCAGAAGGTTTCTTGGCGCAATCGACAAGAAGTTCGCACCCTGGCGGGGCGGACGGGCATCCATGCAAGAGGCCGGGTGCCCGAATGTGGGATGATGGCATTGCACACGTTGGGCCCAAGGGCCTGAAATTGGCCGGTCTTTTGCGACCCGAGAGCGGCGCCGCTGCCACGGTGTGCGGCTGCCAGTCCCTTAACCCCACAGTAGAATTGCGAACGAAGGAGAATTCCCCGATGGCCTACGAACTTGCACCGCTGCCCTATGACTATGCTGCGCTGGAGCCCTTCATCGACTCCGAGACGATGCACCTGCACCATGACAAGCATCACCAGGCCTACATCAACAACGTGAATGCCGCGCTGGCCAATCATCCGGCGCTGGCTGCGAAGTCCGTGGATGATCTGATTCGCGACCTGAACGCCGTGCCGGAGGAGATTCGCACGGCTGTGCGGAATAACGGAGGCGGCCACTCCAACCACACCATGTTCTGGAACATTATGGGCAAGCCGGGCACGGCCGGCGTGGGCGGCGCGCCGACGGGCGAACTGGCCGCGAAGATTGCGGCCGACTTCGGCGACTTTGAAGCGTTCAAGAAGACCTTCAACGAGACGACGGCGAAGCAGTTCGGCTCCGGGTGGGGCTGGCTGGTGCTCTCCGGCGGCAAGCTGAAGGTGACCACGACGCCCAACCAGGACTCGCCGCTGAGCCAGGGGCTTTACCCGATCCTGGGCAATGATGTGTGGGAGCACGCGTACTACCTGAAGTACCAGAACCGCCGGCCGGACTACCTGGCCGCGTGGTGGAACGTGGTGAACTGGAACGAAGTGAGCAAGCGCTTCGCTACGGCCAAGGGCTGAAGGCACTGCTTCGAGCGCACACCGGCCCTGCCCGCTGCGGCGCGGGGCCGGAGTGTCCCACAGGTTACCAGCGCGTAGCGTGCGCCACAGGCGCGCAACTCTTCCCTCAAGGTGCGTGTCTAAACGGACAGTGCGATGAAAAGACCAGTCACCATCCTTACGCTTCTTCCTCTAATCGGGCTGCTGGCATGCGGTCCGGACTCGGCGACAATCGCCGAGGCGGCGCAGTCCGGAACATTCACGATTACGCAACGCAGCCTGCAGGTGGGCACGGCGAACTACCAGTTCACGCGCACGCGCGACGGCTACACATCGACATCGATCGTGCATGTGTCGATGAAGGGTCTGGAGTACGCGCTGTCGAAGTCGGAGCAGCTCTCCTCTGCGAGCCAGCTGCAGCACGTGGATATCAATGCGACGGTGAACAGCCAGGCCGTGACGGTGACGGCTGCGCCGGACTCCGCGCAAGTGCTGCTGAACATGTCCGCGAATGGCAAGAGCAACACTTCGCGCCTTGCCTCGCATCAGGCGGCGGTTTTTATGCCAGATGTGGACCCCGGCGCGATCCAGACCATGCTGACGCTGGCTGCGGCGCATAACAATCGTGATCTGTGGGCGATCATTCCCAAAGGTGACGGCGCAGTCTTGCCGATTCAACTGGCGACGTATCCCGATGAGCAGGGCACGCTGAATGGCAGGAGCATCGTGGTGCATCACCTGGTGTCGACCATCGGGAATGACGTGACGGACCTGTTTGTGGGTCCGCAGAACCAGCTGCTGCAGGCGGAGCTGAGGACCGAGGGGCTGGCGCTGGTGCATCAGGGCTTTGTGCTGACTCCGCCGGCCAAGCCGATTGCACCGCCGAATATGCCGAGCGGACCGCCGAACGCGCAGCAGGGACAAGCGGGCCAGCAGGGTGCGCCGCAGGGGCAGCAACAGAATCCGCAGCAGTACGCGCCGCAAGGCCAGCAGTATCCTCAACAGCAATACCCGCAGCAGCAATACCCGCCGCAGGGCCAGCAGTATCCACAACAGCAGTACCCGCAGCAGCAGTAGGGCGAAGGACGGCTAGAGAGCGCGGGCCGCGGCGATGGCTGAGGCCCACGCCCACTGGAAGTTGAATCCGCCAAGGTGGCCGGTGACGTCCACGGCTTCTCCAATGAAAAACAGACCTGAGACGGCGCGTGCTTCCATGGTGCGCGCGTGGAAGCCGCGCGTGTCGATGCCGCCGGCGGTGACTTCGGCCTTCTCGAATCCCTCGGTACCGGTGGGATGAAAGGGCCAGTGGTGCAGCGAGCGCTCGCAGGCATCGAGCGCGCTGTTGGACCAGCCGGAAGGCGCGGCGGTGGCGGCGAGATGCATGGCGAGTCGCTGCGGGAGCTGATCGCCGAGCGCGCGACGCATCGCGGCTGCATCGCGGCGGGCGCTGGGTGCGCGGAGCGGGGCCAGCAGGTCAGCATGGGGCGCGAGATCAACGTGGAGCGGCTGGCCGGCCTGCCAGTAGCTGGAGGCCTGCAGGATGGCGGGGCCGCTGAGTCCGCGATGGGTGAAGAGCATCTTCTCGCGGAAGCGCGGGCCATGCGCGGCGCGCGCCTCGACCATCGTGGAGACGCCGGTGAGTGCGGTCCATGCGGATTCGGGCGGGCCAAGGACGAGCGGCACGAGCGCGGGGCGCGGTGGAATGATGGCGAGACCGAATTGCCGCGCGAGATCGTAGGCGAAGCTCGTTGCGCCGAGTTTAGGAATCGAGAGTCCGCCAGTGGCGACGACGAGCGCAGGCGCGGTGAAGTCGCCCTGCGACGAAGTGACGTGGAAGTCGCCGCTGCGCGTGACCTGGATGTTCTGCGTGTTGAGGCTGAGTTCGACGCTGCCGTTGAAGGCGCGGGCACGTTCGCACTCGGCGAGGAGCAGGTTGAGGATGTCGCGCGCGGAGCGGTCGCAGAAGAGCTGGCCAAGGGTCTTCTCGTGCCAGGGGATGTTGTAGCGCTCGACGAGCTCGACGAACTGGCGCGGTTGAAAGAGCGCGAGCGCGGACTTGGCGAAGTGGGGATTGGCGGAGAGGAAGTTCTGCGGCGTGCAGTGGATGTTGGTGAAGTTGCAGCGGCCGCCGCCGGAGATGAGGATCTTGCGGCCGGGCTGGGCGCCGTGCTCGAGCAGAGCGACGCGGCGGCCGCGCTGGCCGGCCATGGCGGCGCAGAAGAGGCCAGCGGCGCCCGCGCCGAGGATGAGAACGTCGTACGAGCGCGGCGCAGTGGGCATGGAAGTATTGTCGCTGACAGGCTGCAGCTTCTGCGGGGTTGGGCCCTGTTTACCCGCGCGCGAATTGTTTCCGTGCGAGGGCGAGCGCCTCATGGGGGGTGGTGATGGCGCCTTCGAGCTGGGCATCCTCCACGGCGCGCAGAACTTCTTTGAAGCGCGGGCCGGGAGTGTAGCCGGCGGCGATGAGGTCGTGGCCGGTGAGCAGCGGCGCGGGGCGTACGGTCTCCTCGGGCATCGTTTCAAAGCGGTCGCGGACGAACTCCCAGTTGTCGAGGTTGCCGGTGGCGGCGAGGCAGTCCATTTTGTGCAGGGCGAGGTGCTGCTCGAACTGGTCGAGGCGGAAGAAGCGCTTGAGCGTGGAGGCTTTCATGCGGGGCGCGTCCATGAAGCGCATGTGGTGCTGGATGAGCTCGATGATCTGGCGCGTCTCGTCGTTGGAGAAGCGGAAGCTGCGGCAGATTTCAGCGGCGATGGCCATGCCGACCTCGACGTGGCCGTCGAAGCGGATCCGTTCGGCGAGGCGGAAGGTGGGCGGCTTGCCGATGTCGTGGAGCAGCGCACCCCAGGCAAGGGTGAGCGGGCAGCCGGCTTCAAGCTGACCGAGCAGCAACAGGGTGTGCGTCCAGACGTCGCCCTCGGGATGGAACTGCGGCGGCTGCTCGACACCCTTCATGCGGGCGACCTCGGGCAGGACCTGGACGAGTAGGTCGGTTTCATCGAGGAGTTCAAAGGCGTGACGGGCGTGGCCCTCGGTGAGCATCTTGGTGAGTTCGTCGCGGACGCGCTCGCGGCTGACGGCGTGGATGCGGTGGGCGAGATGGCGCATGGCGGCGTGGGTGACGGGCTCGATGGTGAAGCCGAAGCGTGCGGCGAAACGCACGGCGCGCAGGAGGCGGAGATGGTCTTCTTCCAAACGGCGCTCGGGGCGGCCGATGGCGCGGATGATGCCGGCGTGGAGGTCGGCGAGGCCTCCGACGTGGTCGATGACTGCCCCTGCGGGGAGCGGGCCTTTGGAGAGGCATTGCGGGTCGATGCCGAGTGGATCGAGGAGCAGGCCGTTGATGGTGAAGTCGCGGCGCTGGACGTCTTCCTCGGCGCTGAGGGTGTAGCGGACCTGGTCGGGGCGGCGGCCGTCGGAGTAGGCGCCGTCGGAGCGGAAGGTGGCGACCTCGGTGGGCTTGTGGCTGGCGGGCTCGGGCTGGCCGGGCTCGTGCGCCACGAGGACGACGCCGAAGTGGGCGCCGACGGCGAAGGTGCGCGGGAACATGTCGAGGACAACTTCGGGGCGGGCGC
>JBAUTX010000360.1:0-26137 GCA_049582405.1 Occallatibacter sp.
GTCATGTCTCAGCCCGGATGAATTCTCCGTCATCTTGCCCATGCGGCGAAGAATCAACACTTGGCCCTTCGCTTCAGTCTGCATGCAACTCGAGGCTGATCGTCTGCATGAACTGTTCGCACCTCATTTCAGCTTGCACAGGCTGCTCGACCGCGAACCGGCCACCCTCAACCAAAGATGCCTGGATAGCCCAGCCAGCCACGCAGATAGGCAAGCTGGCCCAGGTGATAGGTCTCATGCCATGCCAGGATGCCGATAAACCCACTCACCTTTCCGTCCTGGCTCGGTGGACCCGGGGGCGCTGGCGCAGCAAGGGCCTGCTCCGTCACATTCTCCAGCATGTTCTCAAGCTCCACAGACGCTTCGCGCCATGCCTTCAGCAATGCCTCCGGTGCCAGAAATGCCGCGCCATCTTCAACCTTCGCGCTCCGCGCAAACACCTCAAGCCCCGGGTGGTCCCACTTCGTCCCAAGCCGGTCCATCAGGACTTGCCGCGTCCACAGCATGTGCCCGGCAATCCATGCAATGTGATTGGAGTGATCGCTCGGACGGCTGAGCCATTGGTCCGCTGGAATCCCGGCTACCACCTTTTCGAGAAGGCTTGTGTTTCTGTGAAATTCGCCCGCAGCCGCGGCAATGATAGCGGGAACCGGCATGAAGGACCTCCCTGGGGAACTCGGATGTTCTGTACTGATGCCTCATGGATATCCTGCCCGGCGCAAAGCGGTCAAATGCAATCTGCGCACCATGAAGAAACGCCGGAGCATCTGCCCCGGCGTCCTCTTTGGACTCTCGAAGGTCCTTACGCGCGGCTCAGATATGCGCCTTCGCTCGTGTCCACGCGAATCTTCTCGCCTTCGTTGATGAACGGCGGCACCTGCACCACCAACCCGGTCTCGGTCTTCGCCGGCTTGGTTACGCTCGACGCGGTGGCCGACTTCAGACCCGGCTCAGTCTCCACTACGGTCAGCTCCACCGTGCCCGGCAGTTCGATACCCACGGCCTGCCCGTCAAAGTAGCTCACCTTGATCTGCAGGTTCGGTGTCAGGTACTCCACCGCATCGCCCAGCGTCGTGTGCTTCAGCACCGTCTGCTCGTAATTCTCCGGGTTCATAAAGTAATAATCGTCGCCGTCGTTGTAGAGGAACTCCATCGGCACCTCGTCCACCACCACCCGCTCAATCGCATCGGCAGAGCGGAAGCGGTGCTCGAACATCGCGCCCGACTTCAGGTTACGCAGCTTGGCCTGGATGAAAGCGCGCAGGTTGCCGGGCGTGCGATGCTCCACCTTGAAGACCAGGTGCAACTGGTCATTGTGCTTGATAATCATGCCCGGACGCATTTGGGTGGCGGGAATCGCCATAACGGAAAAACTCCTTGCTCAGTTTTGCGTGGAATACGCGAAATAATTTGGCCTTAGCCCAATCTCCATTGTAGCGTAGGGGCGGGATGCCTCGCACCGCACGCGCTCCTCTAGCTGCGTTCTTCCTGCTCTGCCTGCTCGGCGCGCTTGGCACCTGGCGCGGCGAACTTGCACCGCGCGTCACACCCTCTGCGCTTCCGCATTGGCTGCTCCCGGCCTGGCCCTATCTCCTGGCGGCGTTCTTTGCAGCAACCTACGCCCTGATTCGCCGCGCGCCCTGGCTCTCCCTGCGCCAAACGCGCACCTCAATCCTCATCGGCCTCGGCCTCTTTGTCGTACCTGCCCTAACGCTCTCTGTTGTTCAACAGTGGATCGACCCATTCACGCAGGTCATCCTGCTCGCTCTCACGCCCATCTTTGCCGTCGTGCTGGAACCCCACCTCGACCACACAGCCGCGCCTCCACACCATGCTCTCGTCGCCGCCATTGCCGGCGCGGCCGGCCTGCTGCTCGTCTTTCCGTTTCAACTGCCCCGCTCTACTGCGGCAGCCGGTGGATGGCTCGCCCTCCTGCTCGCTGTGCTCGCATTGGCGGCGGCCAACTGCCGGGCTGTGCAGCTCGCTTCCCTTCTTCCTCGGCACTCCGTCGCACCGATCACCGTGATTGCAACCGCGACATCCGCTATTGCATTCCTCGTCTTCGGCGGCATCGCTCACGCACTTCCTCTGCCCCACACTGCAGCGGGCGCGAGCCTCCTGTGGTCCGCAATCGTCGATACGCCCAGTCTCCTCCTGCTCTTCTGGCTCCTGCCGCGCCTCTCGGCCTCGCGCATCACGACGCGCTTTGTCCTGTCGCCGCTCTTCAGCAGCCTTGCGGGCCTCATCCTCCTGCGCCCCACCCTCGCGCTCCGCGATGCCATCGGTCTTCTCCTGGCCGCAGCAGGCTGCGCATGGCTTCTCCTCGCTCCCCATGCAGAGCCCGAGTCCCCGACGTCGCCGGTGCCGCCCAGCCGCGCATGACTGCTCTCTCCGCGCGAAGCATTTGCCGCCCATGCCATCCGTCTTTTACCATCCCTGCGAGTCTCAACATGCCTTTCCTGGGAGCCCTGACCCATGCGATCCTTTGCCTTTTTGCGGAGCGTCTCCGCCTCGCTCTTCGCCGTTTGCCTCGTTGCAGCCTCCGCGCAAGCTCCGGTCCCTGCATCGGCGCCGTATAAAGACGCCTCGCAACCCGTTGAAAAACGCGTCGCCGACCTGCTCGGCCGCATGACACTCGAAGAGAAAGCCACCATGCTCTCCGGCTCCGCATGGATGGAGTCCGCTCCCATCCCGCGCCTCGGCATTCCCGCCATCAAAATGGCCGACGGCCCCATGGGCGTGCGCGCCTGGGGCGGGCCATCGGCGCAGACCAACACCGCGCAATACGCGCAGAAGGTCGAATCGACCGCCTTTCCGGCCGGCATCGCCATGGCCTCCACATGGGACACCGCGCTCATCGAGCGCGAAGGCCACGCCATCGGCCAGGAGGTCAAGGCGCTCGGCCGCGACATGATCCTCGGACCCACCGTCAACATCAATCGCGTGCCGCTCTGGGGCCGCAACTTCGAGGGCTACGGCGAAGATCCCTATCTCTCCGGCCAGCTCGCCGTCGCCTACGTTCATGGCGTGCAGGCTGAGGGCGTCATCCCCTCCGTCAAGCACTACGACGCCAACAACGAGGAGTTCGAGCGCCACCGCATTGACGCCCACATCGACGAGCGTACCCTGCACGAGATCTACCTGCCCGCCTTCAAGGCTGCCATCCAGCAGGGCGGCGCGTGGAACGTCATGTCCGCGTACAACAAAGTCAACGGCATCCACTGCGGCGAGAACGAATATCTCCTCACAACAGTCCTCAGAAAGGAAGTCGGCTTCAAGGGCTTCGTCGTCTCCGACTGGGCCAGCACCTACTCCACCGCGCCCACAGTCAACGCAGGCATGAATCTCGAAATGCCCGGCGGCCCGCAGATGCTCGCCATGACCCAATCCGAGCGCTTCAAAACAGGCGGCAGCGGCGCGGGCTGGCTCGTCGCAGACAAGGTTCTCGCGGAAGTCAAGGCCGGCAACATCTCCGAAGCCGCGATCAATTCCAATGTCAGCGACATTCTGCGCGTGATCTTTGAGAGCGGCCTCTTTGACCATCCGCACATCGGTGGCGGCGAAGTTGACACGCCCGCGCAGCGCGCCGTCGCCCTTGAGGGAGCCACCGAAGGCATCGTACTTCTCAAGAATGCCAGCTCGCTGCTCCCGCTCGACACCGCGAAGGTCCACTCCATCGCCGTCATCGGGCCCAACGCAGCCGTGGCCCGCACCGGTGGTGGCGGCAGCTCCATGGTGCGTCCCAAGTCCGCCATCGCGCCGCTCGACGCCATCCGC
This sequence comes from Occallatibacter sp., assembly GCA_049582405.1. Taxonomy (GTDB): domain Bacteria; phylum Acidobacteriota; class Terriglobia; order Terriglobales; family Acidobacteriaceae; genus Telmatobacter. The sequence continues at coordinate 3,778 of JBAUTX010000360.1, forward strand.
AGCCACGCCGGCAACAGCGTACAGGTCAGCTACGCGCTCGGCATTGGGATGGAAGGCGAAGACCCTGCGCACGACACACCCGAAGCGCGCACGAAAGACATCGCCCAGGCAGTTGACGCAGCCTCGCATGCCGATGTCGCCGTCGTCGTCGTAGGCCGCTATAACAAGCTTGAGTCGGAGGGGCACGACGTGGCGACGATGGACCTGCCCGCCGGCCAGGATGATTTGATCCAGGCCGTCGAGAAGGCTAACCCGCACACCATCGTCGTCCTTAACACCGGCGATCCCGTCACCATGACCAAGTGGATCGACTCCACGCCTGCACTGCTCGATATGTGGTACGACGGCGAAGAAGGCGGGCAGGCGCTGGCCAATGTGCTCTTCGGCGATGCCAATCCCTCCGGCAAGCTCGCGGTCTCCTTGCCGAAGCGCTATGAGGATTCGCCCGCCGCGGCCAACTACCCCGGCACCAATCTCGTCGTGAATTACGCCGAGGGCGTCTACGTCGGCTATCGCTACTTCGACACGAAGCACGTCGATCCGCAGTTCCCCTTCGGCTACGGCCTCAGCTACACCACATTCGCTTACAGCAATCTCAAAGTCACGCCGGGCAAGGTCGCCGGCAATCAACCCGTGCAGGTCAGCTTCAACGTGCGCAACACCGGCAGCCGTGCCGGAGCAGAAGTCGTGCAGCTCTACGTGCACGACGGCCACTCCAAAATCGACCGCCCCGAGCACGAGCTCAAAGGCTTCTCCCGCGTCGAGTTGAAGCCCGGCGAAACGAAAACGGTCCAACTCACGCTGGACCGCTCGTCGCTCTCCTACTGGAATCCCGCAACCAAGGCGTGGCAAGCGGATGCGGGCAACTTTGAAATGCAGATTGGTGCTTCGTCGCGCGACATTCGCCTGCGCGCACCGCTCACGCTCACCCGGTGAGCCAGCGCTGGGGCCCTACCGCTGCGCAGGCTCGTAGGGCTCCACGCTCAGCATGTTCGACAGAATGCCGCGCTCTTCCGGACTGAAGGCACGCTGGTACTGGCCTGAGTTCAGCACGGTCTGCCGCTGATCCGGAGGCACCGAGCGCAGATCGCGGAAGGCATTGCGCATCATCGTTTGCCGATCCGCAGGCAGTTCCGTCCAGCGGCGTCCTGACTCCTGCACCTGCGTCCTCTGCTGTGGAGACATGCGTGCAAGATTCTCTGCCCGCGCCAGCCGCCGGTCTCTCTGCGCTGCGGGCATTTGATCCATCTGGTGCAGTTGCTGCACCAGCCGCTGCTGCGTTGTCTGCGGCAGCCGGCCAAAGCTCGGGTCGTTCCTCAGGATCTGCTCCTGCTGCTGCAGCGGAACGCTGCGATTCTGGTTGAACCATGAGCCCAGGCGCCCCGGCTGAGCGTTCGACGGCTGACCCGATGTCCCGCCATACGGCGCGCGGAATCCATTCCCACCGGCCGCCGGGTTTTGCGGCTGCGGCACGTAGCCCTGCCCGCGATACGACATGCCCGGCCCCGCGCCGCTTGCAGCGCCTGTCTGAGGTCCGCGCTGCCACACGTTGCCCGCCGGCGGCCGGCCAGGCTGGCGTGGCGTCTGCTGCACGGCCCGCCCGTACTCCTGCCGTCCATACCCCTGCGGCGGTCGCGTATTCTGGGGCCGCGCATTCTGCGTGCGGGGAGCCGTGTACTGCGGCCGCCCTTGCGGAGCGGCACGCTGCGCATGATGCTGGCCCTGTCCCCACGCCATTGGCAGACACAATGCCAGCGTTGCCGCAGCAACAGCCGCGCGACAGAGCCGTTCCGCTCCCGTGTCCGCCCGCATCATGTCGTTCCTCATGCCCCGTCGTCAGGATCTTCCGCCTGGCAGAAGGTCCTCAGTTTTCATTGCTGGAGATAGCCTCCAGCTGGTCCAGCAGCTTCGCGTTGCTATCCAGCAACTGCAGGTCCTGCACCACCGCCGTCTGTCCCCGTTTGGACGGCGCGGGTTGTTCCCAGTTGGAAATTCCCAGATATGCGCCCCCGCCCAGCAGCAGCACCACCGTCAGCGCCATGGCCGCCACTGGCCGCACATGCATCTGCGGTCCATACAGCATCCTCGCACGCAGCCGCGCCAGCCAGCCCGCCCGCGGCTCCTGCCGCGCCTCATCCAGGCACGCATTCATACGCGTCATGAAATAGGGGCTCGGCTCAGGCGCTTTCCACGTATCCATCAGCGCCATGGTCGCGCGCAGTTCCTCCAGATTCTTCTGGCAGTCGGCGCACTCGGCAACATGACTCTTCACCCTGGCAGACGCAGTCCCTGGCGCAAGCAGCAGGTCAGCCAGCTTGCTTTCCATCCCATCGCATTTGTTCAGTCCAATAGCCATCTCAACCCCCAGCTTCGCGCCGGTCTCATCCGGCTGTTTCTACTTGCTTCACGCAAACTCTCTCAGCTTCTCCCGCAGCGTCTGGTAGGCGCGAAACAGGAGCGACTTCGTCGCCGACTCGCTCAACTTCAGCACCTCGCCGATCTGCCGGTAATCCATCCCCTGATACTTGTGCATCAGCACCGCCATCCGCTGCCGCTCCGGCAGTGCCATCACGTGCTTGCGAATCGCGGCCATGCGCTCGTCGCGCACCAGGCGCTGTTCCACCGACGGCTCGTCGTCGGCCACATCCGGCGTCGTGCCCGTCTCTTCATCCGGCGCGTCCAGATACACATTCTGCGCGGCCCGTTCATGCCGCGTGTCGCGTGCGTGGTTCACCGCCAGGTTCGTCGCAATCCGGTAGAGCCACGTCGTAAACTTCGCCTCCGCGCGGTAGCTCTCGCGCGAGCGATACACGCGCAGGAAAACTTCCTGCGCCAATTCCTCGGCAACCGCCTGATTGTGCACCATCCGGAACAGGAAGTGAATCATCGGCCGGTGGTACTTCTCCACCAGATAATTGAACCCCGAATCGTCCCCCGCTGCCACCCGCAGCATGATGGCTGCGTCGCTCGACTCATCTGCCGCATGATTCACGCCGCGATAGGTGCCCGGTCCCGATGCCGCGCTCGCTCCCAGGGCCGGATTTTCCAGGACCATGGTTGCCATGTCTTCTGAAACCCCAAGGCCCCCGGAAGGTTGCGCCAGTTCCTCAGATTTTCCATCAGAAAATGCATCGCCCTTGCGGCCGGGCGCATCCTCGCCGCTCCCACCGCTCATCCGGCTCGCAAACCAGAAAGCCGTCTGCCCCCCAGCCGGGCAGCAATCCCCAAAGAGCCCGGGCAACTCCATGTTCTGCATCCACTTAGCGCCTGGCAGCCACCGCAATTCCACAAGCGAAGCCAGCCCCCGGTCCAGAGACCGTACCAGGATCCGCTCCCTGCAAAATGGATTGACTTTCCTGAACATCCGTTGCGCGTCCTGGGCACCCTGCGGCCGCATCGCCTCCAGCCGGTTGCGGTTTGGCCGCAAAGCCCCGCTGGTGTTACTCTAACCCAAGCGATGTTCACCTGACATCGCTTTCCTTACACCCCTCCAGGGGGCGGTTAGCTCAGCTGGTTAGAGCGCCTGCTTCACACGCAGGAGGTCCGGGGTTCGAGTCCCTGACCGCCCACCAGCCTTCGCCAGTTCCACTGGCTTCGGCTCGGCAGGCCATTTTGAGGCGAAGGCTGTCGCGCCGGAGCTTCAGCGGAGGCGGACCACCGTGACATTCGTTTACATTCTAGAGAGTTTAGCGGAAGCAGGCCGCTTCTACACCGGCATCACCCGCGATCTGGATGCCCGGCTTGCCAGGCACAATGCCGGAGCGGTGACGCACACTGCCAAATACCGCCCATGGCGCATCAAGACCTATATCGCTTTCCTCGACGAGGAAAGGGCAATCGCCTTTGAAAAATACTTGAAGTCCGGGTCAGGGCGGGCCTTCGCCAAGGCCCGCCTTTAACCCATCTCCTACCGCCGCGGCTGCATCCACTGCCCCGACCGCGCCGACTGGAAAACCGCCTCAATTACGCCCATGTTCAGGATGGCTTCCTCAAGCGGCACCGGCACCTGCCCGCCCTCCAGCACCGCCCGCGAGAAATCATCCCCCTGCCGCGTGTACTGGTCGCATACCGGGAAGGTCTCCGTCGTGATGCCGCTCCCGCTGAAGTCGCCGGTCGCGTCGATAAAGATCCGCATCGCCTGGTCCGGAGGCGCATTGAACGGAATCTCCACCTCGATCCGCCCGCGCGTGCCCAGGTACTGCACCTTCTGGTACGGCACCATCTGCGTGCTGCAGGTGAAAATTGCGTGCCCGCTCGGAAACTCCATCACGGCTGAGGTCAGCCGGTCAGTCTTCATCTCCGGATCGCGGTCGATGGCTGCCACCACCCGCACCGGTTCCTCGCCATACCCGTACCGCGCCGTGTGAATCAGGTAGCAGCCAATATCCAGCAGCGCCCCGCCGCCGCACTCCACCTGGTTGCGGATATTCGACGCATCCACGTTGTAGTAGCTGAAGCATCCCACCACAGCGCGCAGCTCCCCGATCTTGCCCTGCCCCAGCAGCTCGTGCACGCGCTGCCACTGCGGATGGCTGCGAATCATGAACGCCTCGCCGATCTCGACGCCCGCCCGCGCCCGCACCTCGAGCAGCGTCTCAGCATCTGCCACCGTCAGGCTCAGCGGCTTCTCGCACAGCACATGCTTGCCCGCCTCCGCCGCCTTGATCGTCCACGGCACATGCAGCTGATTTGGCAGCGGATTGTAGATCGCATCGATCTCCGGGTCGGCCAGCAGCTCCTCATACGAGCCATAAGCCCGCGCGATGCCCAGCTTGCTCGCTGCTTCCCGCGCGCGGCTCAGATCCCGCGACGCAATCGCATCCACAGTCGTGTACACGCCCTGCTGCATCGCGGGCAACACCTTCCGCATCCCGATCGCAGCCGTACTTAAAACACCCCAGCGAAGTTTCCTGCTCATAGCGGTCATCATAGCGCGCGGACCTCCAGCCTCAGTCCTCGTCCCCGCTCGCCGGCATCTCAGTCGGCTGCAGCGCCAGGTCAATCTCCTTGAGTTGCCGCTCGCGCAGCATGCGATTCACCGAAGGAATTTGCGCGTTCTTCAGCGGTTCCCACTTCTCCTGCAACTCGCGCCACTCCTGCGCCACATGCTTCCGCGCCGCCTCCTGCGCCTGCGTGGGCGCTGCGTCCGCCTGCCCCACCTGTGTATAGAGCCCCTGCACTTCGCCTGCCAGGTCGTCCAGGCCCGGCGCTTCTTCTGCGCCATCGGCTCCTTCCTTGCCGTTCAGCAGCGCGTTGAGCGCGTCGTCCAGGCTTTGCAACGGCGTCTTCACTGCAGCGGCCGCACCCGGCATCCCCTTCTCCACCTGCTCCCGCGCGGAGTGCGCCTCCAGCGCTGCCTTCGCACTCGCAGTCATCAGCCCCGCCAGTTCCGTCTCCGCCTCATGCTCCGCCGCCAGATCTGCAGGCGCCGCTGTCACGCGCGGATCCATCTTCACCGTCAGCGGCGCCGTCAACGTCTTTCCATCCACCGTCAGCCGCACAACGTACTGCCCCGGCAGCGCCAGCACGCCCTGCGGCACGCGCGGCGTCGCATGCGGCACGGCAGAGATCGGATACTCATAGTGCGTCGCCGTCGGCTGCGCCTCGTGCAGGTCCCACACCCAGCGATGCATTCCCGATGTCCCCGGCAGCGTCGCGGGCATGCGCAGCCAGTAAAGCGGAATCAACTGCTTCGCGAGCTCTGGCTCCGTCGCCTCCGTCTTGTCATCGCTCGCATACCGCCGCACGACGTTGCCCTGCGCATCCACAATCTCCAGCGTCACGGGCCCGCGCACATCCGCGGGCAGCGTGTAATCAATCGCCGCACCATCCGGCGGATTCTCTCCCATCGGCTCGTCCGGCGGCATCGGCGTGTCGGTATACGTGCTCCGCCGCACGCGAACCGCCGCGCCCGGCGCAAACAGATACGGCCCCGCCTGCGCTACCTGCGCATCCATCTGCCGCAGCGGAGCAACATCATCCAGCACCCAGAACGACCGCCCGTGCGTCGCCACAATCAGATCATCCTCGTGCACCATCAGGTCGCGCATCGACGTGTGCGGCAGGTTGTATTCGATCGATTGCCAGTCGTTGCCATCGTCCAGCGAAACCCACACCCCCGTCTCCGTGCCCGCGTAGAGCATCCCCTTCCGCACCGGATCCTCGCGCACCACGTTCACCGGCGCATTCTCCGGCAATCCCGCCGCAATCGCCTGCCACGTCGCACCGCCATCATGCGTCTTGTAGATGTACGGCTGCAGATCGTCCACGCGGAAGCGGCTCACCGAGATGTACGCCGTCTTCTCGTCAAAGTGCGACGCGCTGATCTGTGTCACCTTGCTCCACGGCGTCAGTGCGGGCGGCGTAATGTTCTTCCACGTCTTGCCCAGGTCGTGCGTAATCCAGACCAGCCCGTCATCGGTTCCCGCCCAGATTGTGTTCCCATCCTTGAACGACGGCGCCACTGCGTAAATCGCCCCGCGTCGCTTCGCCTGCTCCTTATCGGTGAACGGCTGCAGCGACACCGGCTGGCCCGCATGCTCGCGCGAGAGGTCCGGGCTGATCGCCTGCCATGTCTTCCCGTAATCCCTCGTCAGAAAGAGCCGGTTCGCCGCATAGAACAGCATGTGCGGATCGACCGGCGAAAACAGAATCGGCTCCGTGCGGTCGGCGCGAATACCGCTCACATGCACCGGCGCCGGCGTCACATTCTGCGTCTGCCCCGTCCGCATGTCGAAGCGCGACACCTCCGTTCGTCCCGCGCCATACACAATCTCCGGATGCAGCGGGTCCGGCGCGGCATAGCCGTACTCGATAATCCCCACCGGGTGCCACTCGCGCATCGTGATCGCGCCATCGTTCCCGCGGCTTGCGATGCAGACCGAACCACTCTCCTGCTGCCCCGCGCAAATCTGGTACGGGAACGTGTTCGTCACCGCGACGTGATACAGTTGCGCCGTCGGCTGGTTGTACCACGAGCTCCACGTCTGCCCGCCATTCACCGTCACCAGCGCGCCCTGGTCGGCCACCAGCAGAAGGATCCGCGGATCATTCGGATTGATCCACAGGTTTTGATAATCGTCGCCGCCCGGCGCACCGCGCAGGCTGCTCCACGTCTTGCCGCCGTCGGTCGAGCGCACCGTCACAATGCTCGCGCTATACACCACATCGGGATTCTTCGGGTCCACGGCGGGCATGGGCAGATCGCCACCGCCAATCTTCATCGCCGGCCGCGCATCCTCCGTCACGCGGTACCAGCTCTCGCCCGCATCATCCGAGCGATACACGCCCAAACCGTCGCCACTTTCGTAGCCACCCTCGCGCGTCGTCGAAACCGTTGCATACAGCCGGCTCGATTGGCTCGCAGCAATCGCCACGTTGATCTGCACCAGGTCCGCGGGCAGTCCCTGCGTCAACGCATGCCACGTCTCGCCGCCATCGGTCGACTTGAACAACCCTCCATGCGTGCCGTCGTATTCGTTGCCGTCCTCCCACGGCCCCAGCCTTGACTCCCACAGCGCCGCATACACCACCTCCGGATGCTCGGGATCGATCACCACATCCGAGCCGCCCGTGTTCGCATCCTTGAAGAGCACCTGCTTCCACGACTTCCCGCCATCCGTCGAGCGATAGATCCCGCGCTCCTGATTCGGCCCATAGGGATGCCCCAGCACCGCCGCAAACAGCCGGTTCGCATCGCGCGGGTCCACGGCCAGCGCCGGAATCTGCTCGCCTTCCCGCAGTCCCAGGTGCTCCCACGTCTTGCCCGCGTCCGTCGAGCGATAAATCCCGTCACCCACCGACAGGTCCGGCCGGTGCAGTCCCTCGCCGCTCGCCACGTACACCACGTTCGGGTCCGACGGAGCTACTGAAATCGCGCCGATCGACTGCGTCCCCTCCTTGTCAAAGACGGGTTGCCACGTGCGCCCGTAGTCCGTGCTCTTCCACACGCCGCCGTCCACCTGGCCCACGTAAAACACATTCGGCTCGCTCGCCACGCCGCATGCCGCGCGCGTCCGTCCCCCGCGGAACGGCCCCACCAGCCGCCAATGCAGATCGGGCACCGCCGTCTGCTGCGCTGCCAGCACGCAAGGTGAAACAACAGACGCGACCATTGCAATCAAGGATGCTACGTTTTGGAATGAAACACGGCGGCTCATCAGCAACAAAATCCTCCAGCACAACGCAAGGTCATTCTAATGCGACGCCACTGTGTGCCGCTCACCCGCTCAACACCTGAACCAGCCGCTCCATCGCAGCCTCCTGCCGCTCCATGGAAGCCAGCAGCGCAAATTGGGTTCGGCAGCGGTCCAGGTTGTGCCCGTCACGATGCACCTTGAAGTATGTGTCGCCTTCCAGGTAATCCGTCAGGAATCGAATTCCGATCTCGAATGTGATCAGCTTGCCGCTGAAGGCCAGCAGTGCGCGCTCCGCACTTGTCAGGAATCCGCCAGCCGTGCTCAGATAGCCGCGCAGCAGCGCCTCATACATCGGCATCTGCATCACCACCTTCGACAAGTCGCGCTCGTCCTCTGCTGACGGGCTCGTCGTCGTGCGCACCATGTCGCCAAAGTCATACAAGGCCAGCCCCGGCATCACTGTGTCCAGATCGATTACACACAGCCCTTCGCCTGTCACGTCATCCATCATCACGTTGTTGATCTTCGTGTCGTTGTGCGTCACGCGCTCCGGCAGCCCTGCATCGAGCAGCACGCGCGTCATCGGCTCCTGCGCCAGGGCAAAGGCAATATCCTCCGCCGCCGTCTTCGCCCGCCCCGCTGCATCGCGCTCAATTGCTCGCTGCAATGCGGCAAACCGCTTCGGCGTGTGGTGAAAATCGGGAATCGTATCGTGCAGCCGCGGCGCCGGCAGGTCGGCCAGCAACTGCTGGAAGCGCCCGAAGGCCTTTCCCGCTTCAAACGCCTGTGCAGTGGACTGCACCGCGTCGAATGTCCGCGCCCGCTCAATCATCCGATACGCGCGCCAATACCCGCCGTCCTCATCGCGAAGCGAGGCGCTGCCGTCGCACGCCGGAATCAGCCGCAGCGCGCGCCGCTCGCTGTCCGGCTCGCCGGCCACCTTGGCCGACACGTGGCGCGTCACGCGCTCAATGTTCTCCATCAGCGCCGGAACACTGCGGAAGGTACGGTCGTTGATGCGCTGCAGAATCGCGCGCAGCCGCTTGCCGTTGCTCACAAACTCCGCGCAGTACGTGTCGTTGATGTGCCCACTTCCAAACGGCGCGGAACCCGCAAATTCGCCTTCGATGGCGAACTGGCGCGCCATCGTGGCTACCCTATCCGCGCTCATCCCCACAGCCGCTCCGGATACTTCCCCGCTTCAATCAGCTGCCGCACGCTCGCCACCACCTCCGGCTTGTCTTCCTGATAGGTCACGCCAAACCACGCCTCCGGCGTCGGCAGCACGCGCACCGCAGCCTTGCCTGCGCCAATCAGGTCATTCACCGTCGCCGGCAGGTAGCACTCCGCCTTCAACTCCGCCGCGTGCTCCCGAAGAAACGCAGTGAACCGCTCCCGCAACAGCGGAAAAATCTCCGCACGCAGCCCCCACAGATTCATCGACACGAGCTCATCGCCCGTCAGTTCCGTCACCGTGCCATCCGCCGCCGTGTTCCGGATGTGCGCACCCACGCGCTCAATCTGCGTCATCTCCGTCACGCCGCGCAACTGCCCCGCAGCATCCACCTCGCACACGCCGCGCGCCACCGCGCCATACTCCGACAGCGTCCGCCGCAGCACGTAACCCACCAGCGCATGTTCCTTCATGTCGCTGCGCAAATGCTCCGCCAGAAGACTGTAGCTCTCCGCGCCATAGAAATCGTCCGCGTTGATCACCGCAAACGGCCCGTCAATCGCGCCCTCCGCCGCCAGCACCGCATGCGTCGTGCCCCACGGCTTCGTCCGCCCCGCGGGCACGTGAAATCCCTCCGGCAGGTGCTCGAGGTCCTGCAGCACGTAGCCCACATCCACCACATGCTCAAACCGTGCACCGACCTTCTGCCGGAACTCCGCCTCAATCTCCCTGCGCAGCACAAACACCACGCGCCGGAACCCCGCCCGCAGCGCATCGTAGATCGAGTAGTCCACGATCGCTTCGCCGCCGGGCCCCACTGCATCCATCTGCTTCAGCCCGCCGTAGCGCGAGCCCATCCCGGCAGCCAGCACCAGCAGCGCGGGCCCGCTCACTGCGCGCCTCCCTGCACCGGCGTCATCTCCAGCGTCCGCACCTCAAACGGCGCCAGCGTGAATGTATGTTTCTCCTCGGCGCTCATCTTCTCTGCGGGCTTGCCCGCATCTTCCTTCCACGGACTGCGCATCGTAAACTCCCGCGCGGCATCCAGCGGCAGCTCGAATGCATCCGTCAGCCGCAATGCGATGCTCTGCGGCTTGTCGCTCGGATTGCGCAACACCAGAATCCCCTTGCGCGGTGCCCACGAGGCCCACCCGTACACCTCCAGCCATCCCGGATCGCCTCCGACCCAGTGCGTATCCTTCAACACGTCCGCGTTCGCACGCGACCAGTTCGCCGCTTCCGCCAGATCGTCCCAGTTCGCCTCCGTCAGCAACGACGGCGTAATGTACATCTCCTGCAACTGCGTTCCCGTGCCGAAGTACGACCGCACCTCGTTGCGAAAATCATTGCCCTGATCGCTGTCCAGCCCCTTCTGAAAGCGCGCATAAATGATGCCGTGCAGCATCAGCGAGTTCAGCGGATACAGCGGCCCGCCCTGCACAATACGCCGGTAGGTGTCCGCATCGCGATACGTGATCCACCGCTCGCGATACGTCCCCACGCCTTCCGTCGAGCTGTCATCGCCGCCCCGCCAGATTGAGTCCGCATACAGCACCCAGAACGGCGAGGGCCATGTGCCCGTCGTCAGATTGATGTAGATGTCCGGCCTGGCCGCGCGCAGCTCGCCAATCAAATGCATCATCGCCGCAAAATCGCTGTCGAACCGGCTCCCGGGGAACACCGAGTTCACATTCCCCGTCCCGTCAAACTTGAACTGGTTCACCCCGTACGCGCGAATCATCTTCAGGCACACATCGCGAAACGCATCGTAGTAGCGCGGCCCCGAAAGCGCATAGCCTCCCGCCACAACCTCATAGCCCTGCGACTTCCCGAATGCAATGCGCTCCTGCTTCGGCGTTGCATAGCCGCCCCACGGCGACATCCACACGCCCGGCTCCGCGCCTGCCTGCTCCGCCGCCTTCCGCACCGCGGCAAAGCCATTCGGAAATCCGCTGTTGAACTGCCACAGCGAGTGATGGTCGTCCCACCCATCATCAAACAGAAACGACTCCATCTTCACGCCGCGCTTCTCCACCAGCTCGCGGTCGAACGCGTGCATGCGATCCAGCGCCTCCGCCTCGTTGTACGGCGTAAACAGGCCCAGGTCGAGCCACGAGTTGTAGTGCAGAAAGGTCCGGTACGGATGCGCGCGCTCGCGCTCCAGATACGCCAGAAAATCCCGCCGCATCTGCCCCTCGCGCGCCACGCCAATGACCGCCGAATAGCTCACCTGCTGCCCCGCGCGCAGCGGCAGTTCGCGATCCACCCAAGCAGTCGCCCGCCCCTGCGTCACGCGGCTCTTCGAAAGAGGATCCTCCACGCCCAGAAACCAGTTGCCCGCCACAATCGGCGAGCCGGCCACCACGCCGCTCACATGCGCGCCCCGCAGTTCTGCATCAATCAATTTCACGCTGCGAACCGCCGCATCCTTGCCCAGCGCCGTCAGCGTCAGCCGCTCGCGCACGGTGTGCGACCCGTCGCGCAGAATCAGCGACCACTCCGCTCGCAGGGCGTGGTCCGCACTCTCCAGCGAAACGTCGAACTCCTCGCCGTGGACATGCGCCGCCAGTCGCGAGGCCGTTGCATCTGCCAGCCGTTCTTTGCGGCTTGCCGCGCCAGCGACTCGCATGGTCCCCGCGTCCCACAGCGTGCCATCCTGCAGGACAATGCTGAACGGCATCGGCAACTGGATCGTCGCGCCGTGCAGATGCTCCGTGATCACGAGTCCCGTCAGCCGGTCCCCTTCAATCCGCGCACTCGCTTCCAGCGTACCGTTTGCAAGGCGGAAGCTGCTCCCATCCATGCTTGCGCGCGCCGCATCCTTCACGTTCTGTGCAGGCTCTGCGGCAACAACCGCATGGATACATACTCCAGCAGCGACGAGGGCAGCGCCCAGGATCCAGCCCTGCAGCAGACTTCTCCGCAACAACAACCTCATCTCTCTCGCGACCTCTCTGGCAGAAGGAGCCAGTGTAGCGCACCCACGCCACCTCGCACGCATCCTCCGCCGGACGCCTGGCTCGCTTGCACGGCACACGTCCCTGCATGGTCCTCAGGCTTCGCTCATCGTTGTCACAGGATCGCGAGGCGACAGGCACATGGCCGCGCGCTCAAAAGAAAATTGGAGCAAGAAAAGGAAAATCTAGCGCGATGCGCGCTCCCGCAGCCGTGCTTCCGCACGCTTGCTATAGCGCCCCAGCAGCGCATTCCACCGGATGATCATCAACTCTTCCAGCATCTTCATCCCGTCTTTCAGATAGCTCATGCGCGTGCGCTCGTCGTGCGCCCAGCTCACCGGCACTTCCACCACTTTGAAGCCCCGCTTGATCGCGATGAACAGAATCTCCGGGTCAAAGCCCCACCGCTCAATCGTCTGCAGCGAAAAGACCGTATGCGCAGCTTCGCGTGTAAAGGCCTTGAAGCCGCACTGCGTATCGGCAAACGGCAGGTTCATCACCATTCGGGTCACAAGATTGAAACACCGCCCGAAGAACTGCCGGTAAAGGGGCTGCCGGTGCGTCTGCCGTCCGCTCTCCAGCCAGCGCGAGCCGATGGCGATATCCGCTCCCTTTTCAATCGCGGTAAACAGCCGCTCCGCTTCTTCAATCGGCGCGGAAAGGTCGGAGTCCGTGAACATGACCACGTCCCCCTGCGCCTCCATCATGCCGTGACGCACGCTGTAGCCCTTGCCCCGGTTCCCCGGATTCTCGATCAGGCGAACCTCCGGAGCCCTCTCGGCAAACGCCCGCACCACCTGGGCCGTGTCATCCCTGGAGCCATCGTTCACCACAAGGACCTCGGCCGGCCAGCCATGCGACCGGATACACGCCACCACGGCCTCCAGCGTCGCCGGAATCCGCCCGCTCTCGTTATATGCAGGGATGACAAAACTGTATCTTGTCGGCTGGTCCGCCATGACCGTCTCACTCAAATACAAGCGATCTTTCGCTTCTGGAAACTGACGCAATGATAACCGGTCCTGCCCATCGCTGGACCTTTTGCCTCGCCCGCCACCCGGTTCCGGCCGTCAATTCATTGAAGCTAAAGGCGAAATCTCGGCCATGAGCCTTGATTTTTGCCCCTGTAACAGCCACAATCTGTTTATGCTGTGAGCGGAGGCGCGAGCGATATGACAAAAGCTGACCTGGTGGAAAAAGTGACTCGTCTGGGTGATCTGACACGGCGCGACGGCGAGGTCATCGTCGAAACTGTCTTTGATTCCGTCATCTCAGCCCTGCAGAGCGGCGACAAGATCGAAATCCGCGGCTTTGGCTCCTTCCGCATTCGGCAGCGCAATCCCCGCATTGGCCGCAATCCCAAAACCGGCGAACGCGTCGAGGTCCCTGCCAAGCGTGTCCCCTACTTCAAGCCCTCGAAAGAGTTGCGCGACCTCGTCAATCCCGGCGAAGCGGCCAGGGCCTCCAGCGAAACGCCCAGCGCCTCCTGATTGCCTCAAACACGCTCCAACCGGCCCGGATGCTGCCCCACCGCATCCGGCCTTCTTCTTTGCAGCTCACCGCGGCCGTATCCCAATCACGCTCATCATCCTGCCCGTGAAACCCTGCGATCCGCGGTGCGAGAAGAACAGCTCCCGCTGGCAGCTCGTGCATCCGCCCACCACGCGGATCGCTTCCGCCTTTACGCCCGCGTCCACCAGTTGCCGCCGGTTGGCTTCCGTCAGGTCGACGTGCAGGTTTGGCCCAATCGGCGAGTGCCCCGGCGCCCGCTGCGTCAGGAACAGCATCGGGTATTTCATCCGCACCGGGTCCGAGTCATACACCTCGCGAAACAGCTCCCGCGCATACGCAAACTGCGATTCAAAGACCGAGAGCACCTCGTCGCCCACCGCGTAGCAGCAGGCCCCAATTCCCGGCCCGATCGCCGCCACCAGGTCCTCCGGCCGGCAGCCAAACTCCAGCCGCATCCGCCCCACGCCCGTCTCCACAATGCGCTTCACCGTCCCGCGCCATCCCGCGTGGAAGGCCGCCACCACCCGCCTCTTTGTGTCTGCCACCAGCACCGGAATGCAATCGGCCGTCTGCACCGCCAGCAGCAGGCCCGGCTCGTCCGTCATCAGGCCGTCGCCTTTGCGCGGCACGCTCCGCTCCGCATCCGCCGCGCCCGCGCGCACCACCACATTCGAGTGCACCTGCCGCAGCGTCACCAGAGGCGTCTCCGCGCTGCCCGTGATCGCCTCGGCCAGACGCCGCCGGTTCTCCGCCACCACGGCCCGCTCGTCCGATGCCGTAAATCCCAGATTCAGCTCGCCCGGCGCATCCTCTGCGCAGTAGGCCCGGCTCATGCCGCCCCGCCGCGTGCTGAAGCCGTGCCACAGCCAGCCCATTCGGCTCCAGCCCGGCACAGCCAGCCATTCCACGCCGTTCTTCGCCACGCGCGGCTCCGGCGCACGCACGCTCAGTTCCTGCGGTTCCGCCCGCTCCAGCCGCAACTCCCGCGTAATGCCCGCTGGCGTGCCGCGTCGGCTGCGCACCAGTCCGGCCCGCGCAAACAGCCCGTCCAGCTCCTGCACGTTCTGATCAAGATTGTTTGTAGGGAGGGGTTTGTTCCGCTTCACTCTCTGATTGTAGCGGGCAGCCAATCAGCCACGCACAGAGGTGAGCATGTGGGCCTGCGTTCCGGCAGGCCCGCTCGAGAGGCATTGGATGGGTGGGAAACCTGGAGGGCTCAGAGAAGCGGTCCGTCACCGGACCGTCAGGAAGAAGTGGGACCTACGTTTTGGGAGAGAGTTCATTGAGGAACGCCTCTGCTTGTTAACCGTTCAGATGCGCCCCTTCTCAAAAGGTTGTACCCCCGCTGCGCCCGCATCCTGCCCGCGCGGCTCGCGCCACGTCCCTCCTCAGCGCTTGGGTTCCTCTTCCTGCTGCACCACCGGCCCCTCGCCGGGGAACGGCCAGTTTGTATCCAGCAGAAGCTCCTTCTCGCGCTGCGCCTTTGGAACCCGGTCAACCTTCAGATTCTCAAAGAAATGCACACCGGTCTTCCCTGCCGTCACAATGTCCAGGTCGCCGTCCTTGTCCATGTCCTCGGTCACGAACTGCGTCCCCGCACCCGCTGTCCCGTTCACGCTGACCGCGTACCGCGTGAACTGCGCCGTCTTGCGATCCATCTTGTAGTAGTAGACAACCAGCGGATCGTACGACCCGGGATCGTGCCCCGAGTGCCCGCGGTAGCGCTTGCCTGCCAGCAGCTCCGGTTGCCCATCGCCGTCAATGTCCACCAGCTTCAGCGCGTGCACCTGCGAAAAGCTCTCGTCAATCGCGTGCCGCACCCAGTGCCGCTCGGCCCGCTCTAGCCAAGCCCGCGCGGCCGCGCCCCGCGATCGATCACATGCGTGATCAACTTCACCGGCAGCGCCCGCACCAGCAGCGACGTCAACCGCCCCCGTAAATACGGGATCACGACCTGATTGCCCCGCGCCATTCCTTCCACCCCCTGCCGCGCCACGTCTTCCGCGCTCTGCACACGCCGCTTGAAGGCTCCCGCCCGCGCCACATCAAAGAACTCGCTCTCTGTCGGCCCCGGACACAGCGCCGTCACCTTCACGCCAAACCGAGCCACCTCTGCCGCCAGCGCCTGCGCAAAGAATCGGTCAAACACCTTGGTCGCCGCATACGTCGTCATATACGGTATCGGCTGAAAGCTCGCCGTCGACGCCACCACCATCACCCATCCCTGCCGCCGCTCCACCATGCGCGGCAGAAAAAGCCGCGTCATCCGTACCACCGACTCGCAGTTCACCCGTACCTGGCTCAGTTCCTGCTCCACAGGGCTCAGGTGAAACGCGCCATACTGCCCCAGACCCGCGTTGTTGACCAGAATATCGACGGGCAACCCGGCGCCTTCCGTGGCGTCGAAAATCTGCTGCGGCGCCGCCGGATCGTTCAGATCCGCCGCCACCACACGCACCTCCGTGCCCTGCGCCGTCAACTCCGCCGCCTGCGCCTCCAGCCGCTCTACGCGCCGCGCCGTCAACATCAGCTTTGCGCCCCGCCGCGCCAGCTCGCGCGCCAGCGCCACGCCAATCCCAGCACTGGCGCCTGTGACCAGCGCCCATTTGTCGCGAAATTCCATGCAGACCCCCAGCGCCTCCATCCTACCCGACCCTGCCCGACGCGCCCTACCCGCACCCGGATAGGCGCGAAGGCTACCTTTCCCCGGCATTTGGCATCCCCCTCTTTGTACGTGAAGAAGAAAGTAGAAAAAATCGGAGGAACCTCAACGTATGAAGCCACGCTTTCTTGCGGCCGCGCTTGTGTGTGCCGCACTTTCGATGATCCCGGCAGCTCTCCGGGCAGACTCCATCAAAACCGACTTTGACCACCAGGCAAAGTTCGCCAACTACCACACCTACTCCTGGGGCAACGTCAAAGTCTCCAATCAGTTCAACACCGACCGCATCGAGAATTCAGTCAATACCATCCTTCAGCAGAAGGGCTGGAAAGAAGTGCCCTCTGGCGGACAGGTCACCATCATGGCCACGGATAACATTCACAACGAGCAGGAAGCCGAAACCTACTACAACGGCATGGGCGGCGGCTGGGGCACGGGCTGGGGCTGGGGCGGCTGGGGCTGGGGTTCCGGCGGCGGCTTCGGCGACATGACCACCACAACCACGGACGTCCGCAGCGCCCACGTCGTCATCGACATGTTCGACGCGTCTTCCAAGGCCCTGCTCTGGCGCGGCGTCTCCCGCGGCGAGCTCTCCAGCAACGCCGACGCCAACCGCAAGCATCTGCACGAAGACATCTCCAAAATGTTCAAGAACTTTCCGCCGAAAGAGAATTGAATCCCCTAACCTGCGCGAGACTCGCCGCACTGGATAGTCTCGCGCAGCCGCGCCTGCCACACGCACGCATGCGCAAGGTCGATCACTCCTGAACGGGCCTATGCCCCTGTCGCTGCCAGCTCCGCCTCAAACTCCTCGTTCAGCCACTTCGTGAATGCAGCGAACTCCTCGTCGCGCCCCAGGAAGTCGCGCACCATCTCCCGTCCCGGCTTCGATCCGCCCTGCTCCAGCACCGTCTTGCGATAGCGCGCGCCCGCATCGCAGCCCAGCAGGTTCGCCGCGTCAAACTGCGCAAAGAAGTCCAGCGCAATCACCTTATCGAACGCATACGTGTAGTAGTTCGACGAGTAGCCCGTCAGATGCCCGAAGCTCGCATACATCCGGTTCCCGTCCATCCATGTCCACGGCTGCAGGCTCTGGTAGAGCCGCTTCGTCGTCGCGTCCAGGTCCAGTCCCGCCGGGTCCTCATCGTGCAGGTCCAGCGAGAGCGTCGTGTAATACAACTGCGACCGCACCCAGTCCGCCCGCCCAAACGCCCCCGCGCCCTTCATTTTCTTGATCACCTCCGCCGGCAGCACCTCGCCCGTCTCATAGTGCTTCGCAAAGGCCTGCAGCAGCTTCTCGTCGCGGAAGAACTCCTCCAGCATCTGCGACGGCACCTCAATAAAATCGCCCTCCGTCGCAAAGCCAGACAGCCCCGCCCACTCCGTCTGCCCGCCCAGAATCGCGTGCATCAGGTGGCCGAACTCGTGGAAGTACGTCACCACATCCGAGTACTGCATGAGCCCCGCATCACCCGGCTCGCCGCCCGGGAAATTACAGATCAGCGCCGCCTCCGGCAGATACCGCCCGCGCACGCCCGTCACCACCGGCGCCGCCGAGAACCACTTGTCCTTGCCCTCGCGCGGGTGCATGTCCAGGTAGAAGCGCCCCACCAGCCGCCCATCTTCCAGCACCTCATACACCGTCACCGCCGGGTCCCACGCCGCCACATCCGACCGCCGAAACTCCACCTTGAAGAGCCGCGCCGCCGTCTGCAGCACGCCCGCCTCCACCCGCGCATACGGGAAGTACGGCCGCACCGACTGCGAGTCAAAGTCATACCGCGACCGCCGGAACTGCTCATACCAGTAGCCGCGGCTGGTGATGTCAATCGCCTGCAGCCCAGGCTGCCGCTCCCGCGCAAACTCCATGATCATCGTGTGCTCGCGCGCCGCACCTTCGCGGCTGGCCTCGTCCAGCTTGGCCAGAAACGCCCTCACGTTCGAAGCCGAGCCCATCATCTGGTCCGCCGTCGCCAGATCCGCCCAGCTCCTGAAGCCCAGAATCGTCGCAATCTCCTGGCGTGTCGCCAGCAGGTCCAGCAGGAGCTGCTGGTTCGCCGGATACGCCCGCGTGTTGTACGCCAGAAACATCCGCTCCCGCAGCGCCGCCGACGCCGCAAAGGTCATCACCGGCTGCATCTCCGGCTGGTCGGTCGAAATCGTCACCCGCCCTTCCGCATTCGCCGGGTGCCGCGCCAGGTAGTCCCCCGGCAGACCCTCCAGCTCCTCCGGCGTCGCCTCAATCGTCTTCCCGCCCTCCTGGATATTCCGGCTGAACTCCAGCGAAAGCCGCGTAGCCTTCTCGTGCAGCTCCTGCAGCTTCGCCCGGGTCGCATCGTCCTTGTCCACGCCGGCCAGCCGATAGCTCAGCAGCGTCCGATCCACATAGTGCTTCGTCGCCGCGCTCACACCCTTCAGGTCGATCGCCTTCAGCGCGTCATACACCCCGCGGTTCAGGCTCAGCGCGCTGCCCGCCATCGCCACCCGCTGCGCCTCATTCTGCGCCTGGTCCCGCACGGCCTTTTCCGCCGCCACGGAGTTCAGTACGCCAGCCTGCGCCCCGGCCAGGCTAAGCTGCTCAATCGCAATGTCATACAGCCGCAGGGAGTTCTCCGGCGTCCGTTCGCCCTCTACCGCCAGCAGCGCCGCCAGCGCCGCCTCATGAGCCTCCAGCCGCGCGCTCACCCACGCCGCCAGCGCCTCGGGGCTCTTCGCCCCGCCCATCTCCCACACATGCGTTGCACCCGTCACCGCTGTAACCAGTTCCACACCCATCTCTTCCGCTCCCTCCAGCTTCCAGCTTGCCATAGCGACCTCATTTCCCGGCCCAGGCAGAAAAATCCTGACGAAAATCGCACCTTCTCTGTTGCATCGCTTCCATAACCCGTCTAATATGCGTCAATTGAAGTCATGCCACACGCTGCTGCCACGCTCGCGCCCCCTCCACCACCCGCCGGTGCCCGTCTGCGCCCAGGCAAGATGTGCATTGCCCTCCAGGCGTCCTCCCCGGCCGAGCTCATCGAGCGCGCAAACACGGCTCTTAAAGACTCTACTTTCTTCGAGTTCCGCCTCGACTCCCTGCCCAAGCCCCTGCTTGCGCTGCCTAAGATCAAGGAGTTCCTCGCCTCCCACCGCGAAGTCACCGCCATCGCCACCTGCCGCCGCAAGGCCAACGGCGGCGGCTTCACCGGCGCGCTCGTCGCGCAGTTTGAGGTCCTCACCAAGGCTGCCCAGGCCGGCTGCCAGATCGTCGACCTCGAAATCGAGTCCGCCGAGTCCGCCAAGGCCGCGCAAATCACCCACCTGCGCCACACCGGCGCCGCCCTGCTCATCAGCTACCACGACTTCACCCGCACCCGCAGCCTGGAGCAGGCCGCCGACCGCATCGAGGCCTTCAAGCCCGACTTCGTCAAAGTCGTCTCCACCGCCCGCTCGCTCGCCGACAACCTCGCCATGCTGCGTCTGATTGAGGACCGCTCGCTCTCGTCCCACATCGTCGGCATCGCCATGGGCGAAGAAGGCATCCTCAGCCGCGTCCTCGGCCCGCGCGCCGGGGGCTCGTTCACCTTTGCGTCTTTTTCTGAGGAAACGGAAACCGCGCCCGGCCAGGTCGACGCCCGCACCCTCCGCGAAATCTACCGGATCGAACAGCTCGACCAGGCCACCCGCATCTTCGGCGTCGCGGGCAATCCCATTGCCCACTCGCTCTCGCCGCTCATGCACAATGCCGCCTTCCGCCGCGAGGTCGTCAACGCCGTCCTGCTCCCGCTCAAGGCCAAGTCCCTCGACGACCTGCTCACCGTCGTCCGCGAACTGCCCCTGGCCGGTGTCGCCGTCACCATGCCCCTCAAGCAGGAGGTCCTGCCGCACCTGGCCAACATGGATCCCCTCACCGCCCGCATCGGCGCATGCAACACCCTCCGCACCGGCGCCGATGGCAAGCTCTACGGCTTCAACACCGACGTCGCCGGCGTCATCCGCCCGCTGGAAAAGCGTCTCCGCCTCCGCGGCGCGCGCATCGCCGTCCTCGGCGCCGGTGGCGCAGCCCGTGCCGCCGTCTTCGGCCTCGTCGAGCAGGGCGCGGAGGTCTACGTCATCAACCGCACCCACGAGACCGCCGTCGCCCTGGCTCGCCAGGCCAAGGCCAAGTCCCTCAAGCACGAGGCCTTCGCCAGGCAGCACTTCGACGTGCTCATCAACTCCACCCCCTGCGGCATGAAGGGCAACAAGCAGACCATGCCCATCGCTCCCAACGAACTCAACGCCAGCCTCGTCTTCGACATGGTCTACAACCCCATTGAGACGCCCCTGCTCGCCCTCGCCCGTTCCCGCGGCATCCCCGTCATCACAGGCGTCGAGATGTTCGTCCAGCAGGGTGCCCGCCAATTCGAGATCTGGACGGGCAAACCGGCGCCGGAAAACGAAATGCTCCGCGTCGTCGAGTACGCGCTCCGCCGCCGCGAAGCCTGACGCTCCCCGTACTCCCGGTCCAACGTCCACCCAATTCGGCACCCCGAAGAAGGCTCCCATCCGGCAAATCCATCCTCCCGCACCGTTCAGGCAGCACCCCGCGCGACAGACGCATCCTAGAGTTGTTACCCTCTCTCTTTGCTCCATTGCTTTTCCCTGATTGCTTTGTGTTTGGCAACCGGCCTTGAAAGTGCCCGATGACTCGTTCTGCTAGCTCTGTCCGTCCGTCTCCTGCGGTTTCTTCCTCCGTTTCAAGTTCAACACGGCGCGGGAGCCTCATGCGGTTCGGGTCCTTGCTCGGGCTTTTCAGCCTTCTGTTCTTCGCCGGGTGTGGCTTCTGGGTCCAGGGCCCGCTGCCCATCGTCGTCATTCCTCCGCCCGGCGGCCAGCCGCCAAGCGCCACGCAAAACGGCACCATCACCATCACGCCCCAGTACATCGCCCTCGCGCCCGGCCAGTCCTTCCAGTTCACAGCCACCTCCAGCACCGGCGGCGCCATCGCGTGGTTCGTCAACAACGTCCCCGGCGGCAACACCACCGTTGGAACCGTCACCTCCACGGGCAACTACACCGCCCCGG
The DNA here is from genome assembly GCA_049582405.1 of Occallatibacter sp. Lineage (GTDB taxonomy): Bacteria > Acidobacteriota > Terriglobia > Terriglobales > Acidobacteriaceae > Telmatobacter. The sequence continues at coordinate 25,270 of JBAUTX010000360.1, forward strand.
CCAGCGTCTCCCAGGTTGAAAACATCCAGGTCACGGCGGCGCTCGCCTCCGCCCCGCTCCAGGACAACGCCACCGCTGTCGTCGCCATCATCCTGCCCGGGACCACCCTCTGCCCGCCGCTCACCGGTCATCCCCTTGTCGCCGTCTACACCACCTACCTGCCCGCACCGGGCAAGGTCTCCGTCGAGTTCGGCACCACCACCAACTACGGTCTCAACACCTGGCAACAGCCCAGCCCGGGCACAACCGGCGGCCAGGTTACGCTTGAGGTCGCAGGCATGCGCGGCAACACCACCTACCACCTCCGCGGCCAGATCGTCCTCAACAATGGCGCCACCTACAACGACGCCGACTTCACGTGCTCCACCGGCACCCCGCCCGCCACTTCGCCCATCCAGATCACCACGCCCAGCGGCGGCACACCGCAGGCCGGCATCGAGATTTGGAACACGCTCTTTCCGCACAATTACGCCGAGGCCCTCGCCACAGATCTCCAGGGCAATGTGATCTGGACGTACACCTATCAGGGCTCGCAGGCGGACCTGCTGCAAGGAATTCAGCTCCTGCCGAACGGCCATTTCCTCACGCTCATCTCCTACCTTTCGTCGAACGAAACCGCCGGTGCACAACCCGGTGTGATCAACGAGATCCGCGAGATTGACCTGCTGGGCAACACCATTCGCAGCCTGAGCATGACCCAGCTCAATCAGAAGCTTGCTGCCTCAAGCCTGCGGGATGGCAAAGGCAACGTCTACCAGCTCGGCAGCTTCCACCACAACGTGCTCGCTCTGCCCAGCGGCCATTGGATCCTGCTCGCCACGTATACGAAGACCGAGACCATCGACGTGAACGGGCAGGTGGTCACCGT
>JBAUTX010000361.1:0-2343 GCA_049582405.1 Occallatibacter sp.
CTTCAGCCCTTCGCTGGCGCCATACACGGCCGCGCCCAGCCCGGCAGGTCCACCGCCCACCACCACCAGGTCGTAGAACTCTTGAGCGGCCTGCGTCTTGAGACCGACCCGTTCCGCGACCATGTCCGGGGAGGTCTCGGTCAGTACACTACCGTCCGGGAAGAGCACCGCTGGCAGTTGCTCGGGCTTGAGTTGCCGCTCCTCCATCAAGCGGGCGGCGTCTTCGCTGTTTCCCACGTCGAGCCAGCGATAGGGCACGTGATTGCGCGAAAGAAAGTTTCTCAGCCGGTGATCTTTCAGCGACCAGCGGCTCCCAAGCACCCGCAAGCCCTCGAACGGTTGCCTGAAGCCGGCCTTCCAGTCGTCCAGCAGATCCGTCAGCACCGGGTAGAGCCGCTCTTCGGGCGGGTCCCATGGCTTGTTCAGGTAGTAGTGGATGCGCGCCGTATTGATGGCCTGGATCGCTGCTTCGGTGTCTGCATATGCCGTCAGCAGCACGCGCCGCGCCTCGGGGAACAGGGCGCGCGCCCGCTCCAGAAACTCAACGCCCGGCATCCCTGGCATCCGCTGGTCGCTCAGCAGCAGTGCAACGGGGTCCTGGCGGGTCTTCAACTGGTCCAGAGTGTCCAGCGCCGCCTGACCGCTGGCTGCGCGCATCACGCGATACTCCGCCCCGTACTGGCGGCGCAGATCCTGCACCACGGCCTCCAGTACGCTTACATCATCGTCCACTGCCAGCAGGATGGGCCTTGCCATAGACGCTAGTTTATCGCGCTCTTTCGCCGGGCTTTCACCCCATCCAAACTGGGTCTCCACGCTTTGGGCCAGGTCCCAATCCCGGCCGTCCTCATCGGCGGCCTGCAGCGGGTTCAGACGGGTCGGCCTCCAGATCACGCGAAACTAATCAGTTAATGTGTTCTGGCGCACATCTTACGAAGATTCTTGTGACGATTTTCCCGATTGCACGGTAAGCTGATGTCAGGGTACGTTACCGAAGTTTAGGTACCGAGAGCCCAAATGGACCCAAAAGCGCTGACTTTGGGCATATGTTGCTTTGGTTCAGGTTTGTAGCCTTGCGATGTATTCCAAGCCAGCAGCGGGGACCGTGGGCCAGCTGAAGAAAACGGTCCTATGCGGAGGTCCCGGAATAGCCCATGCGGCCATGACGGGTTTGTTGGCGAGCAAGCAAAGCGATTGCGACACGTGAGGCGTAACGCATGAGAAAAATCATTCTTGCCGATTCGCAGGCAATCTTCCGTGCGGGGACCGCGAAGGTTCTGGCCATGGATGAGGAGATGCGCATCATTGCACAGTGCACGGACGTGGAGCGGTTGATGCACGCCATCACGACCTTCCCGGGCGCCATCGTCCTGTTTGCCGGATCGCTCAAGCCCGAAATGGGCCGTATGCGCGTGCTGCTCGAAGCGGCCGGCAGCCGCGGCATTGTGATTGCCGAAAACCACGAGAACCCCGCGACCTACACGCAGATGGGCTTTCGCGGCGTGGTCTTTCGCAACGTCACCGGGCAGGCGCTGGTGGATTGCGTACACCGGGTCGCTGCGGGTGAAATCTCCGTGCCTGCGCAGCTCCAGGTGGCGGACTCGCCGGAAGACGACGTTGTGGGTACAAGGGTGCGCGACCGCCTCACACCGAAGGAGATGCGCATCGTAGCGCTCATCGTGCAGGGCTGCAAGAACCGCGAGATCGCTCAGCGGCTGAAGACGACCGAACAGGTGATCAAGAACTATCTGCGGTCGATCTACGACAAGACCGGGGTGAGCGACCGGCTTGAACTGGCCCTGTTCACGATTCACCACCGGGTGCTGGCCCAGGCCGCAGCCGAGGTGGGCAACAAGCTGGAAGCCGAGGAACGCGCCGCTGCGCAGAATGCCGCACACAAAGCAGCACAAGCGTCTGTCGCGCCGCCCGCCGTTGCCTGAAGGCTTACGGCACCGTAATCACGACCTTGCCGACCTGCTGGTTCGACTCAAGATAGCGGTAGGCCTCGACCGTCTCTGCAAAGGGAAAGGTCTTTGCGATTTTCGGCACGAACCGCAAATCGGCCAACCGGTCCAGCACATATTTCTTTGCGGGCGCGAGCAATTCAGGATGGAGCGTGATCTCCATCAACACGTAGCCGCGTATACTCAGCCCCCGCCCCAGAGCCTCAAAGAGCGGAAAAGGCGTGGGCTGTCCTGAGAGTGCTCCGTACTCGAAGATGATTCCGCCGGGAGCGGCGGCTGCAGCCAGCTTCTCGATGAACGGGCCAGCGACGGGATCAAACGTGAGCCGCACCCCTTTGCCGCCCGTAATCTGGTGCGCGCGCTCCACGTAGTCCTCCTC
>JBAUTX010000362.1:0-1943 GCA_049582405.1 Occallatibacter sp.
TCGCGCGACGGCATCTTCATGATGGCGATCAGCGCGGTGGACAACACGCTCTGGGATCTGCGCGGCAAGTTCTACGGGGTTCCGGTGTGGCGGCTGCTTGGAGGCCCCTCGCGCGAACGACTGGAAATGTATGCGAGTGCGCTGGGCTTCTCGCTGCAGCCGGAAGATGTGCGCAAACGGTCTCTGGAGCTGAAGGACGAGGGCTTCCGCTACCAGAAGTGGTTTATGGGCTACGGACCGGGGTCAGGCTCGGAGGGGATGCGGAAGAACGTGGAGCTGGTGAAGACGCTGCGCGAGACACTGGGCGACGACTACGGGATCATGTTCGACGCCTACAGCGGCTGGGACCAGGATTATGCGCTGGAATGGGCTAAGCAGGTGGAGAAGTATCACCCGCACTGGATGGAAGAGGTGACTCATCCAGAGAAGATTTCCAGCTTTGCGGCGATACGGAGCGAAACCACGGTGCCGCTGGCTGCGGGCGAGCACTTCTATGGCCGCTGGGAGGTGGAGCGCTATCTGGAGGCGGGAACGCTGAACGTGGTGCAGGCCGATCCGGAGTGGTGCGGAGGAGTGAGCGAGCTGGTGAAGATCGGCACGGTGGCCTCGCTGCATGACGTGGAGGTGATTCCGCATGGGCACAGCCTGCGCGCCGCGGTGCACGTGATCTTCAGCCAGTCCCCCATGACGTTCCCGATGGGCGAGTATCTGGTGAACAAGATGAAGCACTATTACCACTTTGAGGAAGACCCGCCTGTGGTGGAGCGGGCACATCTTGCGCTCCCCACCGGGCCGGGGTTCAACGTGAAGTTCGATCCAGCGAAGATCGAGTCGCAGAGGGAATTGAAGATCGATTGATGCGTCCCTGCTATGCAGGTGGAACGGTTCGCAGAGAGGAATGACGGTGAAGAAGGCGCAAGGGATGTGGGCGGTGGCTCTGGTGCTGCTGGGCCTGGCAGGAGCGCGTGTGAGTCCCCTTCGGGCAGCGGAGACAGAGGGGTCGCAGGATGCAAAGACCGAGCTGGTGGTGATTGATACCGACATCGGCGATGACATTGACGATGCGTTTGCGCTGGGGCTGGCGCTCCAGAGTCCGGAGCTGAAGGTGCTGGGCGTGACCACGGCTTTCGGGAATACGGAGCTGCGGGCGCGGCTGGCGGAACGGTATCTGGAGGCGGCGGGACGAGGGGACATTCCGGTGGCGGCAGGGGTGCACACGGCGACGGCGAACCCCATGACGCAGGCGGCGTATGCGCGGCGCGGGCCGGAGAAGAAGTATCCCGATGGCGTGGCGTTTCTGCTGGACCAGATTCGGGCACATCCGGGCGAGGTGACGCTGATTGCGATTGGACCGCTCTTCAACGTGCAGGCGGCGATTGAGCGCGATCCGGAGACCTTTCGCAAGCTGAAGCGGGTGGTGATGATGGGCGGCAGCATCGAGCGTGGCTATGACGATGCGAAGACGGGCGCGCGCCGGCCGCCGGACCCGGAGTGGAACATCCTGCAGGACCCGAAGGGCGCGCAGGCGCTGCTGGCCTCGGGCGTGCCGGTGTTCATGATGCCGCTGGACTCGACACAGATCCACCTGGCGGAGCCGGAGCGGGATGCAATCTTTGCGCATGGGTCGCCGGTGACGGACCAGATCACGCTGCTCTATCACGAGTGGAAGGTGGGCAACTGGAGCCACTCACCGACGCCGACGCTGTTTGACCCGGTGGCGGTGACGTACAGCTTCCGGCCCGCAATGTGCCCGGTGACGCCGATGCACCTTGAGGTGGACGACAAGGGGTTCACGCGGCGGACGACGGGGACGCCGAACGCGGAGGTATGTTTGAAGTCCGATGAGGCGGGGTTTTTGCAGCTGCTTCCGGCAAGGTTGACCGGGCAGTGAGAAGATGGGCGGAAGAGTAAGGCAAGCGGCTTCCGCAGATGAATTTGATGGT
>JBAUTX010000363.1:0-12924 GCA_049582405.1 Occallatibacter sp.
GTTGATACCGATGGAGTCGACCTGGCCAGCGGTGGGCCCGATGAGGACGACATCGCTGAGGTCGGCGGCCTTGAGGGGCAGCACCCCGCCCTCGTTCTTGAGCAGGACGGCGGCGTCTTCGCCGGTCTTCTCAATGATGCGGGCATTGGCATCGATGGCTTGACCCGTGACATCGTGCTTCTGCTCGCCGTCCATGTAGCCGAAGTGGACGATCTCATAGAGCACGCGGCCAGCGGCACGGGTGATGGTGGCTTCGCTCACGGTGCCACCTTTTAGTGCATCAGGCATCTTTTCGGGGTTGAGCTTCACTCCGAAGTCGCCGCCACCACGCGCGGGCGGTGCGGGCTCTTCGGGGATGTGACCGCCGAACATAAGGCCGTTGGCAGATGCGGCTGCCCTTCGATCGACAGGAGGCTGCGGAGGCAGTGAGTCAAAGAAGGAGGGAATGAACGAACCCATGGGACCGGGCTGGCCACCGGGCATCTCCATGTCGAGGCCGGCGTTGATGAAGTTCACGGCGTGGACCGCGCCCCAGTCGGAGGTGACGAAGCCCTTGAAACCGAGCTCGTCGCGGAGGATTTTCGTCAGCGTGGATTCGTTGCCGCAGGCGAAGGTGCCGTTGACGCGGTTGTAGGAGCACATGATGGATGAGACGCCCGCCTTGACGGCGGCATCGAACGGCGCAACGTAGACCTCATGCAGCGTCTGGTCATCCACGAAGATGTTGCCGCCGTTGGAGTCGTAGGCGACGTAGTGCTTGATCTGCGCCATGACGTGCTGCGACTGGATGCCGCGAATTTCCGCCACTCCCATCTGGCTGGTGAGGTAGGGGTCTTCGCCAAAGGTGTTGTAGCCGCGGCCGAACTCGAGGTCGCGGTCAATATTGACGAAAGGCTGCAGAGAGACATCGATGCCAAGTGCGCGGTCCTCGCGTCCGATGACGACGCCGTTGGCTTCAGCAGCGTGCACGCTGAAGGTGGCGGCAACGCCCATGGTCGCGGTTTCACCCTGCGAGGGATGCCGCGTAAGCACGCCCGGAGGGCCGTCGGCAAAGCGCAAGCCGGGGATGCCGAGGCGGGGAACTCCGGCGAGGTAGCCGGCCTGGCCCTGGTAGACGGCGGGATCCTCCTTCGTGCCGTGGATGAGCGTGAGCTTTTCGTCGAGGGTCATCTGGCTGAGGATTTTGTCCACACGCGGATCGCCCGTGACGACGGGAACAGCCTGAGCGAGAGTGAGTGTTGCGCCCAGCAGCAAGGTTGCTGCCGCGAACACAGCCGTACGGGCTGCGCAGGATGGCCTGGAGAGGTTTTTGAAATTCACTCGGATCCCCTACGTTGGTTGTGGACGGTTCGCCGCGCGATCTGGACGCACAATCCCGGGAAGAAAAGCAGAATGCGCCTCCACGTTCAGATAAACGATTGAGCACGCATTGATCCAACGGGATGAAAGTGTAAAGCAGAGGGCGTGCTTTTGTATGCAGGGTGTTCTTGGAAGGGGCTGAGCGGCTGCTGTTGACGCAGGAGCGACCACGCCGCAGGGTGGAATCCCACAGGTATTTGAGGAGCGCTATACTGAGTTCGATCGCCGAGCCTCTTCAGGCCAAAACTGGTCAGCCCACGAGCTGCACGAGAAACCCATCCTTCGAGGAGAGCCAATCCCCATGAAAGCGGCACGGATGCTGCGCCAGCAACATTGTTCGTTCCCCCTGGGACAAAGAGCAGGATGCATCCTGGCCCTGACGATCCTCTGTTCATGGTTGGCCGCAAGCGCATCCGCCCAGTCTATTTCTGGCTCAGCGGCTATCCTGCCGTCTGATTCGCTGGTGAAGCCTGGTGCGACTGCACCAGCGAACCTGCCGCCGGCGCGGGAACTCACATTTGTCAGCCTTGTTTCCTATGGCCACTACAAGATTTTTGCCAGTGGGTCGGGAGCGAAGCTGTACACCAGCGGGGTGGAGTATGACCGCAACTCGTGGGGAAGGTTTCTGGGTGCGCGGTTTGACTACGTGGCGGAGTTTCTTCCGGTGGTGCTTCTGAATGCAGCGAAGACTTCGGACATTTGGGGAACACCAACCACGCAGGCGCGCCAGATCGTTCCAGGTGTGGGATTTTCACCCATCGGGTTCCGTCTGGAGTGGCGAGACAGCAAGGCCATCAAGCCCTACCTGCTGGCGAAGGGCGGGGTCATTATTTTTTCTCAAAAGGAGCTCTCGCAGCAGGCGACCTATGAGAACTTCAGCCTGCAGTCGTCAACAGGGTTGCAGGTGAGGATGACGCCACGTGTGGAGCTCAGGCTCGGGCTTTTCGGCGACTTTCACTTTTCCGACGACTTCATTGTGCCGGTCAATCCGGGGCTGGACGTGATGAATGCGAGCCTTGGGATTACGTATCACCTGGGGCATCCGCAGCCGGTGCATTAAGGGCCGGCCTGAGGCGCCCTGGTGGATCAGGGCAGCGGGAGTTCTGCGTCGAGCCCCTGTGCGTTCAGGTCGGCACGTAACTGCTCGACTGTGGAAAAGACCAGCCCCAGCATGCCGAGCGCGCGCGCAGCCTCTACATTGACCAGCCTGTCATCGATGAAGAGCGTTTCCGGCGCCGGCGTGCCGAGTTGGCGCAGCGTGTGGCGATAGATAGCAGGGTCTGGCTTGACGATGCCATGCTGATAGCTCCAGACGAGAACGTCGAAGCGGTCGAGCCAGTCAAACTCCCTCAGCATGTTTTCGAGCACGCTGTCGCCCATATTCGAGAGGATGGCGGTGCGGAGGCCCTGCTTCCGGATCTTCTCCTGCCAGGCCAGCATGACCGGATCCTGCGTCGTCCACAGCCGAGTATCCCAGCGGTTCAGCTCGTCAAGTGCGCCGGGGCCAAGGTCGAGTCCTGAGTCCTCAAGGAATTTTTGCCAGAAGGTGATCCCTGACAGCTTGCCTTCGTCGTAGGCAGAGCGGTCGGCCCAGTAGAGCTCTTCAAAACGGTCTGCTGGCAGTCCAGTGATACGCAGCAACTCCGCATACGCCTCCTGGTTGGGTGGACCGGTCAACACCATGCCATAGTCAAAGACGACCGCGCGCAGAGCCAATGAGCCTCCTGTTGGCGCCCATGTATGTTGAAGGAAGGCGCATGCTCTTATTGTGCACGACGAGCCGCGGAGCGAGGAGCGCGCCAAAGGATAGGCATGGGGTTCTCTGAGAGGACGAACTGGAACACAGAGGAGAGCGAGCTGGCCCGTGCGCATCGCGCGCGACTGGCTGCCGGGCTGCCGGTCGCAGACCTGACGGCCTCCAACCCGACGCGGTGCGGATTTGCCTACGAAGCTGCATGGCTGAACGCGCTCGCGGATCCCCGGGCGCTGGATTACGATCCGCAGCCCAGGGGACTGCTCGCTGCGCGCGAGGCGGTGTGCCGCTACTATGCCGACCACGGCGTGATGGTCGATCCGGCGCATGTGGTGCTGACGACCAGCACCAGCGAGGCCTATAGCTTTCTGTTTCGGCTGCTGTGCGACCCGGGGAGCGAGATTCTGGTGCCGCAGCCGGGGTATCCACTGTTCGACTTTCTGGCGACCCTCGACGATGTGCGGGTGAAGACGGCTGTGCTGGTGTATGACCATGGCTGGCAGATTGACCCGGAGGGCTTCCGCCGCGCAATCACGCCGGCGACCCGGGCGATTGTGCTTGTGCACCCCAACAATCCGACGGGGCACTTTACCAAGCCGTGGGAAGCGGAGGTGCTGGCAGAGCTCTGCCGGGAGTACGGGCTGAGCCTCATTGTGGACGAAGTCTTTCTGGACTATCCATGGAGCGGCGCGGCGGGCAGCTTTGCGGCAGGGCTACGCGATGTGCCGGTCTACGTGGTGAGCGGCCTGAGCAAAATCGCCGGCCTGCCGCAAATGAAGGCGGCATGGATTGTGACGACGGGGCCGCAATGCAAGCATACGCTTGCACGGCTGGAGGTCATCGCCGACACGTTCCTTTCCATGAATGCGCCGGTGCAATGGGCCATGACCGCCTGGCTGGAGGGGCGGCAGGCAATCCAGCGGCAGATTCGGGAACGGGTGGCAGGGAACCTGGCCGAGCTGGACCGGCGTCTTGCAGGACAGGAGACGACGCGGCGACTGTCTGCCGAGGGAGGCTGGTACGCCGTCCTGAGGATTCCTGCCCTGCAGTCCGACGAAACGACCGTGAGGGAACTGCTGGACCGGGGCGTCTGGGTGCATCCGGGGTACTTCTTCGGCATGCCGGAGTCGGGATGGCTGGTGGTGAGCCTGCTGGGACGGCCCGAGGAATTTCGCGCGGGAGTAACCGAAATGTTTGCCTACTTGGGCACGCATCAAGGTGGTAACGCTCCACCGGAAATACTTTAAGTTAATTATGAATGTATAGCTGCAATATACTGTAAATAAATGCCTTATGGAAGGTTTATTACCCTTCAGCATCAATGTTTGGTTAGAAAGGGATTCTTCCTGCGTTCGACCCCGATGGAAGTTACGGGGCCGTGACCCGGAATCACGCGTGTTTCGTCGGGCAGGGCGAGAAGGCGGGTCTCGATGGAATGGAGAATCTGGTTGAAGTTTCCCCCGGGAAGATCAGTGCGGCCAATGCTTCCAGCGAAGAGAGTGTCTCCCGCCATGACCATTTTGAGCGGGATGAAGTGCAGGCAGACGGAGCCCTGGGTGTGGCCGGGCGTGTGGAGAACTTTGGCCGGATAAGCGTCCAGCCCGACGGTCTGGCCTTCGGTGAGGCTCTCATCGGGCGGTGCTGTTTCTGGCGGTGCGATCCCGAGCCAGGCAGCCTGGGTGGCCATCATCTGAAGCAGCGGAAGGTCATTCTCGTTCAGCAGGATGGGGGCACCGGTAAGCCGTTTGAGCCGGAGAGCCCCTCCGACGTGGTCGATGTGGGCATGGGTGATGAGGATCTGCTTGAGCTTGAGGCCATGTTCCGTGAGGCGGCGATGGATGCGGGTAATCTCGTCGCCGGGGTCGATGACGATCGCTTCGCCGGTACTTTCGTCGCCGAGAATGGTGCAGTTGCACTGGAGCGGGCCCACGGGAAAGGTCTCAAGAATCATGTGCTCATTCTAGCGAGCCGCTGGCTCGGTCAGATTTCCGGGTTGGGCAGCTGGGCCGGTGCAAGGGCCATCATCCTGCTGAAGAAGCTCGGGCTGGAGGCCTCTTCCGCGGGCAGGTGCGCTGCCAGTTCCCACAAGCCGATGAGCGTCAGGGCGACGAGATTGGGGAACAGCAGGGGCGCCATGGGTGGAGCGCCGTTGACGGATTTCTCAAAGAGGCTGCTGCCCGGTTCCATCAGATTCATCCGGAGGTGGTACCCGAAGCCGAGCAGGCCTACAAGGGCCTGGAAGCCGAGCACGGCCAGGCAGAGATCCAGGTAACGGCGCGTGACGCGCATGAAGACCGGCACGATGAGGAAGCCTGTTGCCAGCGCACTGGACAGGACGGGGATCCATTCGGTCTTCAGAAAGAAGCCGTTCGTGGCGTGGTCTGTGAGGCAAAGGACGAAGTTGCCGAAAAAGCCGCCGGTGGCGAGCAGAATCACCCATCGGGCCCACTCTTCTGTGTGCTGCGGGACCATGCGATTGACGAGCAGCAGGAAGCCGAGGCCGGTGTAGGCCAGCGGAGCGGCGAAAGGCGCGGCGTAGGTGAGCGAGCGCAGTGTGTGCTGGAGAAAGAAGCTGCTCTGCAGGTGATAGAGCACGCCGGCCAGCCCGACGAGCACCGACAGCCCGCCGACGAGGAAGCCGATGTCGCGCCAGGCTGCGCGGAAGCCCCAGCGCCACCGGAGCAGGTTCACGATGAGCAACAGGACCGGAGCCGCCGCGGAGAAATAGAGCGGTATGTATTCCTCGGGCCTGCGGAACTGGTTGACGGAATGCGCCAACACGATGTCGCCCGCGAGAACGGCGAGGTTGGAGGCGACGAAGAGTTCGAGGAGCAACTCCACGTCAAAGACCCACTGAAGAAGCGGCGAGTTGAGCATGCGACCGAGCTGGCGGAGGACGCTATTGATGAGCGCCATGAGTCCTCCGCAGTTCGGCCGCCTCGTGCTGCAGTTCAACAGTCTTTTGCAGCAGGCCATAGTTGCCGTGCCACTGCACAAAGTCCGCTCCGCCCATGAAGGCGCCGTGCTTGCTGGTGCGGCCGTCGTAGTGCCAGAGGTCGAAGTAGGTGAAGTCGATGGGATTGCTGAAGGGCGGTCCGGTAAGCAGCCCTTCTTTATGGAGACCGTCGACGATGTCCGTGGCGGTCTGCACCTTGGTGTTGGTGCTGGCGACGACCTGCTCGGCCTGCGCGTAGACGCGATCGATCTGCGCAGCGGTGTGGCACTGCTCGCAGACTTGTTTCATGTTGACCTGGGCCTGCACGTAGTTCGGGCGCCTGGTGCTGATGGCGTTGGCCAGATACCAGCTCAGGCGCTCCGAGGGGTCGTGCGTCACCTTGAGGCCGTTGATGCCGCTCATGTGGCATGTGGCGCAGGTGGGAACGAACATGTCGCGTGTGGTGAGCGTCTTGGGGTTGGCATCGAGCTTGAGCAGCTTTTCCTGCGCGGCGAACATCACGCCGTGCCTGGATTCGTTGTAGATCTCGATCTGGGAGTGGTCAGGCCCCATGTGGCACTGGGCGCAGGTGGAAGGCAGCCGCGCAAGCGCGACCGAGCTTGTGTGCCGAGCATGGCACTCGGTGCAGGTGCCGATGGTGCCGTCTTCGTTGGGCTTGCCGATGGAGTGACACTGCTCGCAGCCGGAGGCCATGGCCGAGGAGCCCTCTGCCGTGACGAACGGGTGTGGCGGCCGCTTGCTGCCGCCGGGCTGGTACTGCTCGCTGAAGGCAACCTGGTCGGGCGCGAGTCCCTTTTCCCCGTAGATGGCGGCCCAACTGGGTGCGGCGTGGCGGCTGCGCAGGAATTCCTGGTAGATGCCTTCATGGCAACTGCGGCAGTTGCCGGCCGTGAGGTGGCTGGCAATCACGAAGCCGTGGTGGTCCAACTTCTTCTGGCCGGGGCCAGGCTGGTGACAATCCAGACAGTTGACGCCTTTCTTGGCGTGGGCACTCATCTCGTACTCGTGGACGATGGAGTACTGCAGGCGGGCGTGGCACTCAGCGCACTTGCCGCTGGCGAGCACAAAGTCGGAATTGGGCTGTTCGATCTCCGCTTTGGGGCGGGCGCGGTTCACGAGGAATGCGCCGAGAATCAGGCCAAAAGCAACGGTAACTGCGATGAAGACTGAACGAAAGGACATAAGGCCCCGGAGGGATGGATTTTGACAGAGTCCGGCAACGGATTCGCCAGACGTGACGAGGGTAGCGCAGGAGATGTCCGATGGGAAGGGACTTTTGTCACTGGATTGCCGGGCGGCGCTGCGGGTCGGGAAGGGCTTGAAGCTGAAACGGGCAAGCCCTCAGGAGGCTTGCCCGCTAAATCGATCGCAGAGGCTGTGGGACTGCGGGAACTGCTATTTGCCGGACTTTGCCGGTGCGGAGATCGGTTGCGAGCCTTCCAGCACCGAGTGGCTGTGCTGCCCGCGCACGTAGAGGATGGTCAAGGTTAGAGAAGTAACCATGAAGATGATCGCCGACCAGGTGGTGAGGCGCGTCAGCACGTTGGCTGCGGCGCGGGGGCCGAACGCGGTCTGCGAGCCCTGCCCGCCAAAGGCGCCTGCGAGGTCAGCCGAGCGGCCCTGCTGCAGCAGGACAACGCCGATCAGAAAGAGGCTGACGATGACGTGCAAGACGATGACGAAGTAGAAGAAAATCTGCATGGTGCGAGCTGCTTTCTCAATCCCGCCCAGCGGTGCGGGCAGGAGGAATCGTATGGTGCGGAAGGCGGGACTTGAACCCGCATGCCTTGCGGCGCCACCCCCTCAAGATGGTGTGTCTGCCAATTTCACCACTTCCGCATTGGGCCAACCCTCTGAGTATAACAAAGCAAATGATGATGCGCGAGGGGCGGATGGGACTGCAGGAGACGATTGCGCGGCAGGAAAGAGCGGGCAGTGGAATTCAGGCTCCGGTTCCGCAAGTAACTGCTGCCAGGGCTTATCGAGAGAAACTTAAGCGCGAAGCAGCTTAAGATACTTGCAGTAGTTGGCACATCATCGGGCTCCATGAAGGGTCTTGCCATGAAAAGCCTCGTCGGCGCGCTCCTGTTCTCAGTTTCCGCGGTGTTTGTGGCAGGCTGCAACGGCTCCTCGCATCACACAACCCCGACGCCTCCCAGCCTCACGTTCAGCGCTGGATCATCGTTCTATTTTGTGAATCAGTTTGGGACCGGCACGTTTGATGCGACGACGCAGCAGGGCGACACCATCGCCGGCATTGCGCAGGACAGCCTCAACAACATCTACGTCGCCGGCTCCACAGTGGGGAATCTCCCCGGCTATTCCGTGCCGGTCGGGGTGTCGAAGGGCGTTGTCTTTGGGCGGGACCCAGATGGCAATGCGGTCTGGGCCAGGGAACTGACCACCGGAGCCGGAGACACCATCAATGGGATGGTGCTGGCCGGCGATTATGTGATTGTGGCGGGGACCACCAAGGGTGCGTACCCTGGCGCGTCGAATCCAAATGGAATCAGTCAGGTCTTTCTTGCCGAGTTGGACGCCGTCGGGGCCGTGGTCTGGCTCTATCAATATCCCTCGGCCGGGGGGATCACCGTCGAAGCCTTGACGCAGGATGCGAATGGCAATCTGATCGTTGCCGGAGAGATAGCCGGTGGAACGACGGCCCGGAATCTCATCGTGGAGAAGTTTGACCCAAAGGCCAACCTGCTGTGGGCCATGACCTATGGCACGGGTGCACAAGACAGCATGTACGGGGTGACAGCCGATAGCAATGGCGACATCTACGTCATTGGCTCCGCGAGCGGGGCGTTTCCTGGCAGCGCGTCGGGATCGCCCACCACGCAGTTCGTTGCAAAGGTGACCGGAGCCAATGGCTCAGTGGTCTGGGTGCAGCAGCAGGGCTCGGTTCCGGCCCTTGCGGGGTTCACGCCTTCTGCAATCCTGGCTACGGCCAATGGCCAGTTATATCTGGAAGGGCAAACTGGCACCTATGGAACGGACGCTCAAATCGAAGTGATGCAGATGAGCGCGTCGGCGGGAGCAATTGCCTGGCACTATCTCTTCGGCGCAGGTTCCAGCAACATCCCGGGCAAAAGCATTGTCGTGGATTCCAATGGCAATTTTTATGTCGCGGGCATGACCGGCGGGGCGTTGGTTTCCGGGGCAACGGCCGGAGTCGATGACGTCTTTCTGGCGAAACTAAGCGCAAGTGGGAACGCCATCTGGGCGCAGCAACTGGGCACGGGCAAAGAAGGTCCGCGGGTGTCCTCGACCGTTGCCACTCCGATCTATCTGAACAGCGGCAGCATGGGGGTTGCGGTCGGCGGAATGACTTCGGGAGCCTTTTCGGGCTTCAGCAATCCGAATCAAAATGCCGATCTGTTTGCGGCCCGATATGGGCCGTAGGCAGGATCCAGTACCCGGTCAGCAAGGCATCAAACCTGGCTGGCGAGTCGTTTCATCCATGCGGCAAGTTCCTGCTGGTCGCTGTCGCCTGCTGCATGCGCCCCCTGCACATGTTCGCGCTCCGTCGCGTTGCGGTTCTGGCTGACTTTGAATTTTCCTTCGAGCCGCGAAAGAGGAATTCTGAAGCCGACGATCCCGGAAAGCATCGTGCGACGATAGCCTTCGGGCATGCTCTGCCAACGGGCACGGTAGGCCGGTTCATGCATCGCGATCAACCCGCCAAGGAGTTCCTCCTTGCCCGCATCCTCCTCCACAAGTTGCAGCGTCCCATAGGCATGAATCGCGATGTAATTCCAGGTCGGGACGGAAAGCTCTTCTGTGTAGAGGGTGGGCGAGACATACGAGTGAGGCCCTGGAAAGACGACCAGCACTTCGCGCCCGGTCAGTGACTTCCAGTGCGGGTTGGCGCGCGCGAAGTGGCCTTCCAGTACTCCATATTCGCCTTCATCCTTTACGACGAGCGGCAGATGCGTAGCCAGCGGGCCATGTGCCTCATCAGGTTCCGCGGCCGGGCTGAAGAGAATCGCGAACGAGTAGCGCCGCATGGCTTCCAGCAGCAGGTTGCGATCGTTGACCTCGTTGAAGCGCGGGATGTACATGCCTCTCCTCATTGAATGCGTTCGAAACGGAAGCCTGCCTCTCGCAACGCATGACTGATGGCCGTGATGTGGGTGGCGCCGCGCGTTTCGAGCGTCACATCGATGACGGTTTCGCCAAGGCTGACTCCGTAGTACGCGCGGTTGTGGATGGTCTCGACGATATTGGCGCGCTCCCGCGCAAGAATCTGCGTCAGGTTGAGCAGAGCGCCGGGACGGTCCTGCAGATAGACGCGCACGCGCAGCAGGCGGCCATCCTTGACGAGGCCGCGCTCGATGATCTTGGCAAGCAGCGTCACGTCAATGTTGCCGCCGCAGACCAGCACAACGGTGCGCCGGTGGCGAAGATTGGTCTTGGACTGGACCACCGCAGCGAGAGCAGCCGCGCCGGCGCCTTCTGCCAGGGTCTTTTCCTGCTCCAGCAGCATCAGGATCGCGCTGGCGATCTCCTCGTCATCGACGGTGACAATCTCATCCACATAGCGGGAGACCAGCGGCAACGTGATGTCGCCGGCGCGGCGGACCGCGATGCCGTCAGCGATGGTGGCCTCTGCGCCGATGGTGACCGGGTGGCCGGCCTCGCGGGCGCGCAGCATGGACGGCAGCTTTTCCGCTTCAACGCCGACGACGCGGATCTTTGGATTTGTCTCCTTCAGTGCGCAGGCAATCCCGCTGATCAGCCCGCCGCCTCCAATGGGAACGACGACCGCCTCAATGTCGGGAACCTGGTCGAGCAGTTCAAGGCCGATCGTGCCTTGACCGGCGATCACCTCAGGATCGTCAAAGGGATGGATGAAGGTGCGGCCCTCTTCAAGGCGGCGGCGCAGGGCTTCGTCGCAGGCCTCGTCATAGCTGGCGCCGTGAAGAACGACCTCCGCCCCAAACGCACGTGTAGCCGCGACTTTCACAAGTGGAGTAGCCAGCGGCATCACAATCTGTGCCCGGATGCCCCGCGCAGCCGCGTGGAAGGCAACACCCTGTGCGTGATTGCCCGCGCTGGCAGCGATCACACCGCGCTTGCGCTCCGACTCGGAGAGGGTGAGGAGCTTATTCAGCGCGCCGCGCTCCTTGAAGGACCCGGTGCGCTGGAGATTCTCAAGTTTCAGATGCAGCGGCAGGCCAGTCAGCTCGGAGAGATGATGCGAAAGATGGCAGGGCGACATGTGGATGGCTTCGCCGATGCGGGCACGTGCGACCTGGATGCTCGATAAGGTAACGGATTCCAAGAGGATCTCCTCGAAACGCTGTGTTGCAAGACACGAAAGCCACCTTTGCACATGCTGAAGGTGGCCAAATGACTCGTCTAGCTCTTGCTGTGCTGATCTGTCAGGTGAGCCTCCCGCAGCCTTTCATGGGGCCCGTAATTCGGCAGTGCATCGCGCCCTGACAAGCGCGCTTGGCTGCGATGGGAGCCGGAATGACGAGGGAAAAGCACATGCTATTGAGCCAAGTAGAGCAGAGTGTGTGGGATGCGTCAAGGCTTCAAAGCCGAACCGGAGCCCCTGGAATCGCACGGACCCGCCGGGCAGACTGCCACGAGCTTGACAGCTGGATCAGGGAGGCACAAAATATGACCAATGGTCAGAAATGACCAGGGGTAAGAAATGCGTCGTGTTGAGAACCAAAGCGCTCCCCACTGGGCGGAAGGGAATCAGGCCGGCGATTCGGTCGCGTCGCAGCCCGGTGGGCGGCGCCAGCGCAAGGCGGCAGAGACGCGGTTACGCATCTTCCGCAGCGCCCTTCAGTTGTTCGGTGAGCGCGGCTTTCAAAACGTGACGGTGGAAGAAATCACCGGCGCCGCGGATGTAGGCAAGGGCACCTTCTTCAACTATTTCGACAGCAAGGAGCACATTCTTGGCGTGATGGCCGATGTGCAACTGGGGCGCGTGCAGGAGGCTGTTCGCGCGGCGGAGCGGGGAAGGCAGAGCATTCAATCCACTTTGCATCATCTCTTTCTTCATCTCGCTGAGGAATCGGGCCGCAGTCCCTTCCTGGCGCGCGCATTCGTCGCTTCGTTTCTTGCAAATGCTGTCGTGCGGGACCTGATCCGGCGACGGATGCTCGACGCTCGCGCCATGGTCGAGCAGGTTGTTGAGGAAGGACAAAGCCGCGGGGAAATTGATGCAAAGCAGCAGCCCGGCGCCGTGGCATTTCAACTGCAGCAGGCCATTCTGGGGACAGTGCTGCTCTGGTCTCTGCATGAAGAACCGGAGCTTGCGGTGTGGATCGAGGGCAGTTTTCAGCACTTCTGGCGCGCCATTGCCGCACCGCGAAAGGGGAAGAAGACATGAAGGGACGAGTGCAGCTTGTAGCTGCGCTGCTCATGCTCTGGACGCTTTCCGTCGCTGCTGACGCCGAACAGGGCAACCAGCCTGCCCCGTACCGGCTCACGCTGCAGGAGGCCATCCAGAAAGGTCTGCAGGCGAACCTGAGTGTCCTGCTTTCCGGAGCGCGCGTGGATGGGGCTGCCGGAACGCGCATCCGGAGACTGTCTGCGGCGCTCCTGCCGCGCGTGAATGCACAGACCTATGCGAACTATCAGAACCGCAATCTGCGCGCCTTTGGTTTTTCGCTCCCCGGAATCCCTGAAGTCATCGGCCCGTTCTCGAATTACGACATCCGTCTCTATGCGCAGCAGAATCTGATTGATCTGCACAGCCTGAACCTGCTTCGTGCGAGCACGCATGACGTGGAAGCCGACAAGATGGACGACCGGGATGCGCGGGACCTGATTGTGCGCGCGGTCGCTGCCTTGTATCTGAACGGGGAGTCCGCACAGGCGCGCGTGGACGCGG
>JBAUTX010000364.1:0-14149 GCA_049582405.1 Occallatibacter sp.
GTCCATCTGAAGCCCGCGCATCTCGCTGTCGAAACAGCAGGCGAAAGAGGGAACTACAAGGTTCGCATCACGTCGCCTGTACTGGCGCGCGATGTCTACCTCTCCTTCGCGGATCTGGATGCAACAGCCGCCGACAACTACTTCGACCTGCTGCCCGGCGAAACCCGCGAGATTAGTGTGCGCTCCCAGGCCGCGCTCGATGCCCTCAAGGCGAAGCTCTCCGTCCTTTCGCTGACAGACGCCTTTACGCACGACCCCAGCGCGCCCACCATCGAGGCCACAAAATAAAGCACCCATCTCTCCGGCGCGCGCGTTGGCCGCGCCGCGGGAGAGATGGGCCGTTGCATCAGAACGAGAAGACTGCCTGCAGAAAGATGCGCCGTGAGGCAGGGCCACTCGAGAAGATCTGGCCGGCGAGACTCGTCGAACGGTTAAAGAATCCTCCCGGTGTCACCTCTGTCACATTGCCTGAAGAATCCAAAATGGGAGTTGGTTCGATCGTTCCCGTCGGCAGCCCGTAGTTCACATTGTTGAACACGTTCAGTCCCTGAGCGGTAAAGGTCAGGTTGTAGCGGTGGGAAACAGTGGGTCCCATCATGCCTCCTGGCCTGCCTCCGCCGCCAAGTCCCCCAGGCCCCAATCCTCCCCCAGGCCCGCCGCCTCTGGGACCGCCGCCGCGTGGGCCGCCGCCTGGACCGCCAAACATCGGCGGTCCGCCCGCATTCCCTTCGATCTTGGGCCCGATTCCAATCGTCCGGCTCACACGCAGGTTGATCGAGACGGACGGAGGACCAACGCCGAGGTTCATGGGAACCAGCGTTTCACCCGCCACGGGCTCCGTATCGAGGCAACCGAGGAACGTTGGCGCGTAGCGCAGCGAATACGGCGGGCCGGCGCAGTTGGCGCTCGGTGCATAGGCCGGCCGGTTGTTCAGAAAGTTGTCGCCAGTCAGGTCATGGCTCGATACGAAGTTGTAGGGTCTGCCGGATCGCGCGACGATAAACGGATTGAAGCGAATTCCCCACGGTCCCAGATAATTGCCCATGACAAAGACCATGTGCCGCGAGACAAAGTTGGCTGGGCCGTAGTCCTGCTGCAGGTTGTAGGAATTCGATGCAGTGCCTCCGGCGCCGTTCGTATTTGCAAAGGAGAGGTTATAGAACCCGAAGATGTTGAAATTTGGCGTGATGCGCGCGTTGATGTTGGTGATGACCTGATCCTGCTTATAGACGGCCTCGGAGAAGTATTGCTGGACGATGCCGACTGCCGGATTCGGTCTGATGCCAGGAAGCGCGGTGTTGCCGAACTCATAGCTGCCGGGCAGGTAAGCGTTTGAATCCCGTGTCACGTTTTGATGCACACCGAAGGAATGCAGGTAGGTCACTGTCGCCACCGTGGTCTTTGTCAGTTGGCGTTCAATGCTCCCGCCGAACTGGTGCGTATAGGGGGCATGGAAGTCAGGCGCGATCTGCACCAGCGTTGACAGCGGCGTGGGCGCGTAAGGTGCGGGCGGCAGACACGCGGAGAAATCAATGCTTGTCAGGCTCGTCCCGTTCAGGCACGACGCGGAGGTTGAAGTGACCTGAATCTGGCCGGAGTCAAAGCCCTTTTCCGTCGCAGCCATCACACGGTTGATGCCAAGCCGGTCATAAAACGCGCCGTAGCCTGCGCGCACAACCGTCTTTGCCGGCTTGTTGCCTTTCGCATCCAGCGCATAGGCCATGGCGACACGCGGCGCCCAGTCGCTGTGATCGGCAATGTGGTTCTGCGTCTCCCACCGCAGGCCGCCCGAAAGCGTCAGACGAGGATTGACCTTCCAGTCGTCCTGGACGAATAGAGAGCCGTTGAACACGTTGGCCGTGTACGCTGTCTGGCCGGCTGTAATGCTCAGGTTGACCAGTGCGCTGCCGATGGAGTTCAGATTTTGCCCACGGGCCAGCGCGGTGAGTGTTGCCGCATAGCCGTTGTTCGAGAAGACCAGCGTGCCGTTGCGGTTCGCAGCCGAGTTCATCGCTTCACGATCATCGCGCAGCCACGTGCCAAACTTGATCGCCTGCGAGCCGACGGTCATCGTCGTGAAGTTCTGCAGCTCAAAGTGATCGCCATGCGTCGATGCGAACTGGCTGGACGCGCCACCGCCGGTGAAGTTTCCGCCGACAACAATGGTGGGATCTGTGCTGACAGGCGAAGCGGACTCAAGAGAGCGCCTGTATTCGAAGTGGGTCTCATTGACCATGTGGTCATTGATGACTTGCGAGTCACTCAGTTGGAAGGCGTGCTCAGTGGAACTCGTTGCGATGGACTGGGTCGGCAGTTGCTGCGAAGTGATGTCCCCCGACTCAGAGTCGTAATAGAACTGGTAGCGAAATGTGAGCGTGTTGCTCTCACCCAGTTGCAGGTCGATGCGCGGTGCTATGTTGATGCGGTTGTGTGGGTTCGACTGCGCTCCAGAGGTCGATACGGTCCCTGGCAAATACACGCCCGTCGTCGGATCCAGCACCGCCGGATAGTACACATACACCTGTTGATCGTGATTGTCGCGCTGCTCCACAGTGAGGAAGAAGGATGCCCTCTTCGAAAGCGCACCGCTGATTGTGCCGTTGTACTGGATGCGATCGTAGGGTGGAACATTCTGAATGAAGGGATTGCCCGTATTGAAGGCGCTGTAGTTGCCCTGGATGAAAAACTGCCCGTGCAGCTTGTCCGTGCCGGGCTTGGTCAGAATCTCGATGCGTCCATAGCCCAGCTTGTCAAACTCTGCGGAAAACGGGTTCTGATTGATACGAATCTCGCGGATGGCGGACTTCGGCGGAAGCTGTCCCCCCGTGAATCCATCAATGTAAATCTGCCCGCCGTTTGGTCCTGCCGAGGGCCCCGCCAGCGCTGTGAGTTCATTTGAGAGCTCGTCCGGGTCATCGGACAGCGTATCCAGATCCTTGCCCTTCAGAATGATCGTATTGCTGTTGCCGCCCGCCTCGACATTCACCGTTGGCGTCTCATCCGTCACCACCACATTTTGCTGTTCCGTCTGGATGGCCATCGTCACATCCACCCGCTTCAGCTGCCCGGCAGTCAATTCAATCGTCTGCGACTGAAACGGCGCGAAGCCGGGGAAGGTCACGCTGATCGTGTATCCGCCTGGATTCAAGCCCTGCACCTGATACACGCCGCTTGCATCCGCAGCCGTGGTATGCGTCTCTGCGCCCAGGGCTTTCGTGACGGAGACCTGTGCTCCCGGAATCAACGCTCCACTGGGGTCAGCGACATGGCCATGAAGCGTCGCCGTCGTCGCGCCGCCACCCTCCTGCGAATGCGCAGCCAAAGCAGCGAGTCCCATCATCAGGGCAAGAAGAAAATGAATCGTCCAATGCAATTTTAAGTACACTTCGACTGCGCTCCTCATCGGTACGAACTGCTCTGTCGTTATTGCGCCGGCTCGTCTGCCGAGCCGCCCGAGCCCATACTCCAGTTTGAAAGCAGGTTCCGGCTCGCTTCGGGCGCTTCAAGCAGCGGCTCCACGCCCGACAACAGCGTGATTGCCGTGACTTCCGACGCACCCTGCGTTGAGACGACCATGACTGCATCGCCTTTCTTCAGGTCGCCAAACTGGATGACCGGCGTGCGATTCAGCATCTGCTGCATGCTTCCGCTCTGGGCCTGGCCCCTGCCCGCCCAGCGGCCGGCGCCGGGCTGGCCGTTCCTGGCGGGGCCACCCTGCTGCGCAGCCATCGGATTGCCGCCCGTGCTTGTCCCAGTCGGTCCCTGCCCCGTCGGGCTTCCACCAGTGGTTGCTCCCTTCAGCCGCGCAGCCAGCATCTTTGCCATCGTGTCCGGCAGCGTATGCATCTGCGCATCCGTCGGGATGTGCACCGTGACATTCTTCTTTGCCAGCAGGTCCTTCACCACAAGGGAAGTGTTTGCTGCATCGACTGAAACAATGGTTCCCGAAATGTTTCGGAAGCTTCCTGAGACGACCTCTTCCGCCTGCATCTCGTTGCCGTCCGCGCTCTTTTCGCCGCGTGCACGCAGCTGATCTCCAGGATGGATCGCATCCATCGGAGCAGGTTGCGCAAGATCAAACCGCACCGATCCCGGCGCGTAGCGCTTCAGGACTGTCGTCTTGCTCACATGCACCGTCACAGTCTTCACGGCCGTACCGGCCCCGCTGGTCACCAGAATGGTGCCATCGTTTCCGTTCACGCTTTTCACCAGGCCGCCCACACCACGCGCTTGCCAGTCTTCCCGATCCTTCTGTTCCTTTTCCGCCACATCGGCAGCCTTGATGGTCACAATCTGCGCCGCCTGTGGGGTGGACCCGCTTGCATCTGCGCTCAGCTTCACCAGCACGCGGTCCCCAGTCTGCAGGTCGGAAAATTGAATATCCGCCGCCGAACTCAGATCCCGTTGCCCTGGAGCGATCCTCTTCAGAACCGCCGAGGATGGAACCTCCACTTGGCGCACTTCACCTGCATCGGTCTTCACCGTAAGAGTGTCGGCCCCCACCGAGGTAATGGTCCCTAAGAACCGGCTTGCCGCTTGCGCCTGCACGCGGGATGTCCCCACAAGGAAAACAACCATCAACAGAGCTATGCCGGTTCGAATGCAGTTGTGAAGGCGTGGTGTAGATCTCATCCGCTTCATCTCCAGAGATTTCCGTCTGGTCAGACCACAATTTTCTTTTACAGTTCGATAGACGAGCCAGGGTCGCGAAAAGTTGAGGGGGATGTATCGCGGTGTGGAACTTTCAGTCTGTCGAGAGGCAGACGCCGAAAATGCAGCACTTTGCGCCCTGATCCTTCGCGCCGAGCCTTAAGAATCGCTGAAGACAGGGGCTCAGGGCTCCACTTGTGCCGTCTCTAGAAACTCATAACTCCCCGAAGGCGCCGGTTCAAGATGCGTCAGCCGCCGGTTATGCACCAGCACCGTGTCCAGATACCACAGGTTGATGGCAGGCAAATCACGCGCCAGAATCTCCTGCGCTTCCGCGTAGTCCGCGCGTCGCTGTGCCGGCTCCGTGCTCGCTTGCGCGTCGTCCAGCAGTGCATCCAGGCGCGCATTCGAGTAGTGCCCGCGGTTTGCCCCATGCGGAGAGAAATTCCGTGTGGCAAACACGTAACTGAAAATATCCGGCTGCTCATTGCCGCCAATCCAGCGCAGCGAATACATCTGAAAGGCTCCACGTGTCACGTCGGAGTAGAACGTTGCAAATTCATAGCTGCGCAGGTCCAGCGCAATCCCCACGCGGGCCATCTGCTGTTGCAGCACCGCTGCCAGCAGCCGTGCATCTTCCACGTTGCTCGTTTTCATCGTGAGATGGAATCGCACTCCGCCCGCGCCGCGCCGGTATCCCGCAGCATCGAGCAGAGCCTCTGCGCGCTTCGGATCAAAGTCATACCGCTGCACATCACCTGTCCATGCCCAATGCGATGGAGGCAGCAGGCTCAACGCAGGCTGTGCATGCCCCCGCAGCAGCGTACGGATGATCAAGCCTCTGTCGATGGCGTACGCAATCGCCTGGCGTACACGCACATCCGCGAGCAGAGGGTCGCGCACGTTGAATGCAAGATACTGAAGCTCGGTTCCCGGCACATCGACAATGTGCAGATTGGGTCGATTCGCGAGGGCAGGCAGGGCGTCCATGGGCAGGGAATTGATGGCCACATCCCCCGACCCCTTCTCCAGTTCCAGCGCCATCGTGATGGCGTCAGGCACCACCGCAAATCGCACCTGTGCAATCTGCGGCTGCTCCTTCCAACTCAATGGGTTCGCCCCGATGACCACATCCTGATCGGTTCGCTGGCTGATGAATCGGAAGGGCCCTGTTCCCACTGGCTCACGCCAGAAATCGCGTCCGCTGCCCTCTGGCACAACGCCCAATGCCCCTGTGGACAGATTCGTCAGCAGAAAATTATCCGCGGCACGCAGATGAAAGATCACCGTCTGCGCATCCTTCGCTTCAATCGAGTCGATCGAGGCATAGGCGCTTGCTTTGGGAGAGATCACCACTCCCGTGCGCATGGAATCAATCGTCCACACGACGTCCCGCGCCGTCAGGGGTCTTCCATCTGCAAAGCGGACACCTGGCCGCAGATGAAAGACCAGTGTCTTCGCATCCGGCTGCTCCCATCTCTCGGCCAGCGCTGGCGTGAACCGGAAATTCGCATCGCGTGCAACCAGTCCATCGAACAGCAGCGCATCGATGCGCTGCGACTGCGCATCCGAGCCGACCCGCGGATCAAGACTTGCTGGACTGCTATCGATCAGGAACACCACGGTGCCCGGCTCTCTCGGCTTGGAGCGGCAACCGGCCAGCAAGACAAACAGAGCAAGCCACGCAACGCCGCGCCGGCCCCATCGTTTCCATGCGTACCCCTCACGCATAGTTCACCTGACCCAGAATCGCTCCGCGCGCAGCACCCGTAGCCGACGCCACATTCCCTGGCAGTCGATGCCAGCTCTGCCACGCAAGCAACGCAAACGCCGCAGCTTCCTTGGCCTGCGCCGGCAGACCAAACTCCTCGCTCACGGCCAGCTCACATCCCAGCGGCTCCAGCCTGCGCGCCAGCATCGCCATGAGCGTCGCATTCCGCGCACCTCCGCCGGAGACAATGTAATCGACCGGCGCGTTCTTCATCCGCGCAGACACAAATCGCCGATACGCCAGCGCGATGCTCTCGGCCGTGAGTGCGGTCGCAGTCGCCAGCGCATCTTCCGCCTTCGCGCTGTGGCGCCTGCACGCTGCCCAAAACGCCGCTGCGTATTCTCGTCCGAATTGCTCACGTCCCGCCGTCCGTGGCGGCTCCTGCGCAAAGTACCGGTGCCGCAGCATGGCCTGCAGCACCCGCTCGATCACCTCTCCATGCGCAGCCGTTGCGCCGTTGCGGTCGTACGGCTTCTGCAACAGCATCTCGGCCAGCGCATCCATCACCATGTTGCCCGGCCCCGTGTCGAACGCAATCAGATCGCGTGCCTTTCCGCCCGCCGGGATGGCCGTCAGATTTGCAATGCCACCGATGTTCTGCAACACGCGCCCGCGCTTCGCATCGGCAAACAGGACCCAGTCCAGCAGCGGCACCAGCGGCGCACCCTGCCCGCCCGCCGCCATGTCCGCCGGGCGAAAATTTGACACCACGGGCGCACCCGCTGCCGCTGCAACCAATGCGGGCTCACCCGCCTGCCACGTGCATGCAAATCTCCCCCCTGCATAGGCAGCGGCTTTCGGCTGATGGTACAGCGTCTGTCCATGACACCCCACCAGATCCAGGCGCAGCTTGTGCCGTTCGGCGGTTGTTCGGACTGCTTCGCCATAGGCCGTGCCCAGTCGCCAGTTCAGCCGCGCCAGTTCGGCCGTCGAAGTGGACGTCGCATTCATCGCCGCCAGCACGGCACGCCGCAGCGCCGCAGGGTAGGGAAATGCCTCGTGCACCAGCAGAATGAGCGAGGGCTTCAACCGGCCCGGCGCAATCCGCACCACCGCCACGTCAATGCCATCGGCGGACGTCCCGCTCATCACGCCAGCCACCGTCATCGCCTTTGGCCTCATGTCGCCTCCACATGCTTGTCCGGCTTTGGAAGCGAGCGTCGAGCCTCATCGGCAAGCTGCCTGACCTCTTCGCCAAATTGAAGGATCTTCTCGCGCAGTGCAGCAAGCTGCTTTTCGCGCAATGCCGGTGCAACTCCCTTCCGAAACAACTTCGCCCGCTTCCGGCGCACGTCGCTCGCTCGATGCAGCAGCAGTTTGCGGAACACCACCGACCTTTCCCCTTCGCGCACCAGCGCCTCGTACCCGCGCAGAATCAGCTCCGGACTGTGGCAGATCTCCATCGTGTCCATCCCCGCGCGCACCGCCGTCACCACGGCCTCTTCGATCGGCATGTATTTCAAGATGCCCCCCATCTCCAGATCATCCGAGAAGACGATGCCGCGGTACCCAATTCGCTTGCGCAGCACAGTTGTGATCCAGAAAGGAGACACGCTCGCAGGCCGCCTCCCGCCCGGCGTTCTCGGGTAGGCGCCATGATTCACCATCACCATGGGCAGCGCAGCGCACAAGGCTCGATAGGGCGCCAGATCCTCACGCCAGAGATCCTTCCATCCGCGTTCAATCTGCGGAGTCTCTACATGCGAGTCCAGCATCCCCGCGCCCAGCCCCGGGAAATGCTTTCCACATCCCGCCACGCCTTGCGCTCTGAGTCCCGCCAGAAGCGCTCCGGCGTACGCAATCACTCCTTCAGCATCTGCCGACACCGCGCGCGTGCCCATCACCGCCGTCGATTCAGGCAGCGCCAGGTCCAGCACCGGCGCCAATGTTGTGTTGAATCCGAAGGCCCGCACAGCGCGTCCGATCCACTCGCCGTGCATACGCACAAGGTCCGGCTTCCCCTGCCGCGCTGCTGCCCGCGCCACAGCCTGCGCGGAGGGCATCGGCGCCAGCGCGTCCCGCAACCGGTCCACCGTTCCACCCTCCACATCCACGCAGCGAAAGCTGTGCTCCGCGCACAGCGCCGTTGCCTCATCCAGCAGCGCACGCGTCTGCCGCACATCGGCAATGTTTCTTCGGAACAGGATCACCCCGCCCGGCCGTACAAGCCTGATCCACGCGCGCTCCAGTCCGCTCAGCTCCGTGCCACTCAGACCCACCACCAGCAGGCTTCCCGCCGCTTGGCGCAATGTGCTCGCCATTCCGTCTCCCAGTCTTCCGATTCCTAGTCCTTTGTCCCGGGTCCCTTCTGTTTCAACTCCTGCTGCAGTTCTTCCAGCAGATTCAGCGCCTGCAGCGGCGTCAGCGCATTCACATCCACTTCCTCAATGCGATCCACAATCCGCTGGGACAGCGGCGTAAACATCGTCAGTTGCAGCGGCTCAGGCTGCGTCTCCACCTGCACGCTCTGCCGCTCCTGCTTCTCGTGTTGGCGCAGCACATGCCTTGCCCGCTCAATCACAGCCGCCGGCAGACCCGCCAGCTTCGCCACTTCAATGCCGTAGCTCTTGCTCGCCGCCCCCGGCTCAATCGCATGCAGAAACACAATCCCCTTCGGCGTCTCTTTCACGCTGACACGCAGGTTGCGCACCCGCTTCAGCTTCTCCGACAGCATGGTCAACTCGTGATAATGCGTTGCAAAGAGTGTCCGCGCCCCCGTCTCTGCGTGTAGATACTCCACCGTCGCCCATGCCAGGCTCAACCCGTCAAATGTCGCCGTCCCGCGCCCCATCTCGTCCAGCAGAATCAGCGATCGCTTCGTCGCAGTGTTGAGGATCGTCGCCGTCTCCGTCATCTCCACCATGAACGTCGACCGCCCGCGCGCCACGTTATCGCTCGCCCCGATGCGCGTATAAATGCGATCCACCAGCCCGAACCGCAGACTCTCCGCCGGCACAAAGCTTCCCATCTGCGCCATCAGCACCAGCATGGCTGCCTGTCTCAGATAGGTGCTCTTGCCACCCATGTTCGGCCCGGTAATCAGCAGAAGACTCGGGCCTTCTTCCTCGGAGCTCAGAAACAGGTCATTCGCGATGAACCTTCCCTCGCGCGTCTCCTCCATCCACTGCTCGATCACTGGATGCCGCGCCGCCACTGCCTCCAGCACCGGCTCGCTCACAATCTGGGACCGCGTATAGCGCCGCGCAGCGGCAAGGTGCGCAAAGTTCGCCAGCAGATCTGCTTCTGCCACCACGGCCGAGGATCGCCGTATGCGCCCCGCAGCCTCCAGCACATTGCGCCGCAACTCCGCGAAGATCCGCTTCTCGATCTCGATGCAACGCTCATGCGCCGTCAGAATCTTGCGCTCATATTCCTTCAGCTCCGGCGTCGTGAACCGCTCGGCATTCACCAGCGTCTGCTTGCGCTCATAGTCTGCCGGGGCCAGCGCCAGGTTCGCTTTCGTAATCTCGATGTAGTAGCCGAAGACCGAGTTATAGCGAACCTTCAGCGAGGCAATGCCCGTGCGCTGCCGTTCGCGCTCCTCGATCGCCGCAATCTGCTGCCGTCCAGTCGTCGAGATCGCCCGCAGCTCATCCAGCTCCGCATCCACGCCCGGCGCGATCACGCCACCATCGGCCAGCGTCAGCGGCGGATCGTCAACGAGCGTCGCCTGCATCCGTGCCGTCACTTCTTCCAGCGCATCGAGCCTCGACGTCAGTGCGCGCCACAGGGAAGCGGTCATCGCACCGAGCGTCGCTTTCAGTCCCGGCAGACGTGTCAGGCTCATCGCCAGCGCGCGCACATCGCGCGGCCCAGCGGAGTCCAGCGAAATCTTCGCCAGCAACCTCTCCAGATCCAGAATCCCGCCAAATGCTCGCCGTATCTCCTCACGCTTGAGCAGGTCAGCATGCGCTTCGCCCACGGCCTCATAACGCGCTTCCAGGTCCGCGGAATCCAGCAGCGGCCGCAGAATCGTCGCGCGCAGCAGCCGCTTGCCCATCGGCGTCTGGCACGCATCCAGCGTGTGGAAGAGCGTCGCTCGGGCATCCTGGCCTTGAAACAGCGGCTCCACCAGCTCCAGGTTGCGCACGGTCACCGAGTCCAGGCCCAGCGCCGTTGCATGTTCCTCAAACTTTAGCGAGTCGACATGCAGCGCTTCATTCTTCTGCGTCGTCCGCACGTAGTGCAACACAGCGCCCGCCGCGATCGCCGCCGCATCGTGGCCCAGCAGCCCAAATCCTTCCAGCGAGTGTACCTTCAGTTGCCGCTCCACCAGCGGCAGGGCAAAGTCGCGCGTCCACACCCAATCCTCGACGCGGGTGTGAGCAGCCACGCGCTCCATGCTTGCCGGAATCTCCGCGCTTGCTGCCAGCAGCACCTCGCTCGGCGCCGCCAGCAGCAGTTCTTCCACGGCCTTTTGCCGCCCATCCGCCCCTGCAAACTCCGCCGTCCGAAACTCTCCCGTGGACACGTCCAGAAGCGCAATCGCCACCGTCGGGCTTGCCCCACCTGCTTCAAAGTACGCAGCCAGAAAATTGTTCTGTTCCTGTCCCAGCCCAGCATCCAGCGCCGTGCCGGGCGACAGCACGCGCGTCACCTCGCGCCGCACGATCTTCTTCGTAAGCTTCGGGTCCTCCATCTGCTCGCAGATCGCGATCCGATAGCCCTTGCGCAGCAGCCGCGTCAGGTATTGCTCCACCGAGTGATACGGCACGCCGCACATCGGCACCTGCTTTTCGCGATCCCGCGCCGTCAGCGTCAATTGCAGTTCACGGCTGGCCAGTGTCGCATCGTCATAGAAGAGCTCATAAAAATCTCCCATGCGAAAGAACAGCAGCGCGTCGGGATTCTCCCGCTTCGCCGCCGTCCACTGCCGCATAAAGGGGGTCAGCTCCGGCGCAGGCTTCTCCTTGCCTGCGGCCGCCTCCACGCTCTCTGACAGCACTCCCTCGGCAGTCAATGTGTCCTGGTCCTGGTTCACGCTGCTTTCAGCTTACCGCGTCACACAACCAACGCAGCGGCTCCTTATATAGATCGATTCCCCGTGAAGAATCGGCATCACATTGCATGGTCCCGCACGGCCCGTCCCGCGGTATCATGGGCCACATGAGAACACCCGCCCGCCTGGATGGCCTCATCTTGCTTTTGCTCGGAGCCGCTCTGTTTCTTCTCACCGGAGCGGAGCTGGCCGTCATTGGCAGGCCCCGGATGGCGGATTTTGACACCGCCTACTACAGCGCGAAGTGCGCTCTGCTCCACCTCGATCCCTACAGCCCCGATGACGTGCTCCGTGCCAGGCAGCTCACGGGCGCATCTGCATTTCAGTCTGCGTACTATCAGGGCGTCCTGACGCGGAACGTCTACCCGCCGTCTGAGATCGTCCTTGTCAGCCCGCTTGCGTGGCTTCCTTTCGGCACGGCGCGCGTCCTGTGGTTTGCCCTCATTGCTGGCGGCTTCATCCTCGCAGCGCTGGCGGTCTTCAATTCCTCCACGGCGCCGCGTCTTGACGGCGTTCTGCTCGCCCTGATGCTCCTCGGCAGCGGATCGCTCATGTTCTACGCCAACCCCGCAGGCATTGAGGTCGCTCTTGCAACGCTTGCCGTCGTCAGCATCATTCGGCAGCGCTACGCCTGGGCGGGAGTCCTGGCCCTGGCTGCCGCCCTTGCACTCAAGCCGCACGACTCCGGTTTCCTCTGGCTCTGCCTCCTGCTTGCCGGAGGTATCTATCGACGCCGCGCCTGGCAGGCGCTCGCTGTCGCGGTCGCGCTCAGCATTCCAGCGATGGCGTGGCTCAGTGTCCTGGCTCCTCACTGGCCCGCGGAGCTTGCGCAGAACCTTCACTACTTCTCAACCGACGGACAGAGCAACACGCCCTACGGTCTGCATGGCGCCTGCTTCATCACCAGCCTGCAGGTCATCTTCGCCTTCTTGCGCAATAGCCCCGGCTTCTACAACATCGCTACGTGGCTTATCTCCGCGCCTCTCCTGCTAGCCTGGGCGTGGGCCACCGTGGGCGCCGCCAGGTCGGAACAACGTCTCTGGCTTTCCGTGGCCGCAATTGCAGCCCTGTCCATGGTGCCCATCTATCACCGCCAGTACGACGCAAAGCTCATCATCCTCACCGTCCCAGCCTGCGCACTTCTGTGGAAGTCCGGCAGCACGCTGGGGCGCTGGGCGCTCTGGGTCACGGTCGCCGTCTTCCTCCTGAGCAATGACCTGATGTGGGCGGCGATCTTTGTCCTCGTCGGCGCCCTGCATCTCAAGATTTCTGGCCCGCATGGCTCCGCTCTGTTGGCGGCACTCACCTTTCCCGTCCCGCTCAGCCTTCTCGCCCTCGGCGTGTTTTATCTCTGGGCGCTGTTCCGCTTCCACCCAGAAGCTGAGCCGGTTTCGAATCAGAACAGCACGCCCTGAGAAGCCGTAGCCTCCACATCATCCGCAGGCACGGCGCCGATTGCCATTGCCGCGGTGCAGTCCGCTACAATCCATCCCTGGCGTCGAAGCGTCCCGCGCAGGCTCGCCAAGTCCACGTCGAGGCCATCCGATGAAGCCCAGGTCCGTCCTTGCAGCCGCAGTCCTCGTTGCCCTGTCTTTTGTTGCTCCGCAGCGCGGCACTCCGCAGGCCCCGGCAGCGCAGCACGCCGGAAAACCTGTCAGCACGAAAAAGTTTGACGCACTCGCCACGCGCGCCATCGAAGCCATGCGCGCCCGCGCCGCGCAGCTTGGCGTCACTGGCGTCGCCGTCGTCTCCTACGCACCCGGGGACACCGTGCAGGGATGGCTCTCGAAGATGGCCGTCGTCGGCCGCATGAAAGACGCGCCCAGCGCCACCAGCAAAGGCAACAACCTTATCGGCATCGCCTACGCAAAATCCGCAGAAATGGCCGACACCCTCCAGAACAGCGGCACCGCCAGCCGCCCTCCCATGACCGGCGAATTCGGCTGGCAGGGCGGTGTTGTCGCGCAGGGAAGAACCGGCCACATCATTGTCGCTTTCAGCGGCGGCAAGTCAGAAGACGACGTGCAGGTTTCCCGCGCGGGCCTGGCCGTTCTTCAGCCCGCGCTCTAGCCTTGGCGATCAGCTACTGAAAAAGCTTCAAGTCGATCCCTTCGCCCATCGCCTTGTAGCCCGCATCGTTCGGGTGCAGATGGTCGCCCGAGTCATACGCCGGGTTAAACTGCGTCGGGTTTGCCGGGTCCTGCGTGATCTTGTCGAAATCAACCACCCCGTCAAACGTCCCGCTCGTGCGAATCCAGTTGTTCACCGCCTCGCGCACCTGCTCGCCTTTTTCGGACCAGTAGCCCGCGCCGCCATACGGCGTCAGCGTCGCCCCGTAGGCCTTCATGCCATGCTCGTGCGCCGCATCGGCAATCTGCTTCAGCCCCTGCTCCAGCTGCCCCGTCGTCACGTCGTCTTCGGGGCCCAGCATCCGATGAAAGCGACCGATATCGTTGATGCTCTCCAGCACAATCACAGATCGAGCACCCGTCTGCGCCAGCACGTCGCGATCCAGCCGCGCCAGAGCGCTCGGCCCGTAGCCATCATTCAGTACGCGGTTGCCTCCGATGCCTTCATTCAGCACGCCGATGTGCTCCATCCCACGCTCTTTCTGCAGCCGCGCCGCCAGCACATCCGGCCACCGCCGGTTCGCGTTGCGTGTCGAGAGCGCTCCATCTGTAATCGAGTCGCCCAGCGTCACAATCGCGCGCGCACCCTTCGTCCCCGCC
>JBAUTX010000365.1:0-1800 GCA_049582405.1 Occallatibacter sp.
AATTGCGAGGTTGCTCCGGCAACCACAATGCAGAAGGCTGCGCCCCTGGCAGCCTCGGCACTGTGGGCCCTCTCACAGGAGACTCCCCGGGCGGCGAGGGCCTGCTGAAGCTGCCCCGCGGCCCGCATGGCGGGGCCGCTTGAGGCCGCTGCATTCCTGGGATCCACGATCAGAGAGACCCGGCCTGCGCCCGCTGCAAAGGATGCGGACGAGAAGCCACAGACGCCGGCCGCGCCAGCAATCTTGAGAAAATCCCTGCGCGGCATGTTGCGCTTCGCATTCATCTTCATCCCGGAGATCCCCACCTGCATTCATCTTGCAACGGTCTTGCTAACCCGATGATGCGTCGTCTGCTCGCCGGCAAGCAACCGATCCGCAATGCCCGATCTCACGGGTCTGTCCGCGCAATCGGGAACCGGTAGATGGCGACACTGATCGGTGCAACCCGGAACGAGTGTGGTGCGTTGCCGATGGCTGTCTCCTTGATTTCCACCTGCGGCGGCTGGCCGACCCGGTCGGCTGCATCAAGACTCGTGCCCGTCATCTGCCACTGGGTGGACGGCCCTGCGAGCTGCGCACCGGCGACGTTGAGATCGAACCGCTGCTCTGATTCCGTGGCATTGACGACAGCAAGGGTGAGGAATTTTTGGTCGGGCGTGAGTGCTGCGAACATATCGAGCGGATAGGTTGGGCTACCTGAGTTGGTCTCTGGCTGGTCGCCACCGATGGGATACTGGGGCACGGGCTGTGGCGCATTGCCCGCAAGGGCAACGGGAATTGAACCCGGCACAAATTGATTGCTGTACAACTTGTACAGAAGCCCTGTGGTATTCAGCGCTGCAGCGGTGGGAGTGTAGTCGAGAGACGAGACGCCCATGGTGTGCGCCGCCATTGTGAGGAAATCCGTGTGCCGGAGCATTTCATTGAGAGTCATCGCATAGGCAAGGGCGAGCTTGAGATTCGGACCCACGGCCCGCGCGCCGCCAAAATAGGCGTACTCATCGATGGAAAGGAAGACGGTCTTCTTGAGCATCGCCGGGAAGCGCTGCTGATACCCGCGCCATTCCTGGGCTTTCAGATGCACGATGTTGGCGGGATAACGCGCGAACTCGAGAGGCGTCTGGTCCACCTTGTCATAGCCTGCGTCCGTGGGCGCGTCCTCCGGCAGCCCTTTCGCTTTCTGAACATTGAAGTGTCTGCCCGGTTGCGCGTACCAGTGCTCCGTGATGCCGTCAAAATTGCCCCAACTATGTGCAAGGAAGCCGCCGGTCCAATCTTCTTCGGTACCTTCCAGCGCCTTCAGGTTGCCCACATGCCTGGAGCGTATTTCGCCGCGCAGGTTCATATCCTCAAGCATCGAACCGGATGCCAGGAGGGTGATTGAGGGGTCAACCTGACGCATGGCTTTCGCGAATTCGTTGTGCTTGAGCACGTAGTACTTCAGATCGGTGCGGCCAACCTGCCATGGGCCATAGGGTTCGTTGCCGATGTCCCAGAACTTGATGTGGTACGGCTCAGAATGGCCGTTGCGCGCGCGCTCGGCACCGAGACGTGTGCTCGTCGAGCCATTCATGTATTCCACTTCTTCTGCCGCTGAGTGGGCATCGCCGAAGCCCGCATTGACGGTGATGTACGGCTCAGTGCCAATCAGCTTGCAGAGTGTCATGAATTCATCGAGGCCCACGTCATTCGTCTGCATGGCGTTCCAGGCATAGTCAAACATGGGAGGGCGCTTGTCGATGTCCCCGATTCCCTCGTACCAGTTCCAATCGGAGAGGTAGTTGCCGCCGGGCAGTCTCC
>JBAUTX010000366.1:0-11477 GCA_049582405.1 Occallatibacter sp.
GCCAAACCCGCCCGAGGTCGTCACATCCTGAAATGACCGCCCACCCTCATTGCGAAACATGCGCTTGGGCAGCAACGCCTCGAAGGCCGGATCGCCGAGCCCCAGATACACGTCCAGCCAACCATCGTTGTCCAGATCGCCAAAGTTCACACCCATCACAGTAATCGCACGATCCAGGCCCGCCGCATGAGGCACATCCGCGAAAGTACCGTCATGGTTGTTGTGAAAGAGATGCGACACCGATGCATGGTGCGGCTGGCCGAGTTCAAAGGCTCCCACGTCATCCATCTAGGTCGTCGAGTAGCCGCCTGCAAAGAGATCCAGCCATCCGTCGTTGTCGTAGTCAAAGAACCACGTCGGGAAGGTATAGCGCTTTCCGCCCAGCCCGGCCAGCTCCGTCACATCCGTGAACTTCCAGTCACCCGTCTCAGGGTGTTTTGGATCGCGTGGTCCATCGTTGCGAAACAGGTAACTGGAGCCAAACATGGTCGAGACGTAAAGATCCGGCCGCCCGTCGTTGTTGTAGTCGCCCCACGCCACGCCCTTCACGAAGCCCAGATTTGCCCCCAGCACTCCCGACGCCCTTGCCCCTGCCGGCTCCGGCGCCTTCACCTCGGCGAACGTCCCGTCATGGTTGTTGTGAAAGAGTTGTGACACGAAGGCCTCACCTGGCTTGGACTCGTGCCCCACAAACAGGTCCAGCCAGCCATCACCGTCATAGTCGCTCCAGGCCGCCGTCTGCCCTGGCCCATTCACCATCAGCCCCGCTTCTTCCGTCACGTCGTCAAAGGTGCCGTCGCCGTTGTTCCGCAAAAGCGACATGGGGTACTTACCAAACTGGTCCCACCAGCCGCCGCGCAGCACCAGCACATCCGGATGGCCATCATTGTTGTAATCAGTCAGCACAAGGTTCAGCCCGCCAACTTCATCAGCCAGTCCGGCCTCCTTCGTTCGATCCGTGAACGTGCCATCGCCGTTGTTATGGAAAAAGTGCATCGGGTCCAGCGGCCCTGAGGAAGACATCAAAATATCGAGCAGCCCGTCTCCATCGAAGTCCTCAATGATCAACCCACCCGAACGCCCAAAAGCATCCACGCCGGCAAGTGCAGCCACATCCGGGAAGTAACCAATGTCCGCATCCGACTTGAACAGTCGAGGATCGGCCAGCCACTGCTTCGGCACATCCTGCGGATACCGCCCAAGCTGCATGTAGGCCAGGTTCAGGAGCCAACGGTCAATTTCACTCGCCGGATTCAGCTTCAGCGCAGCCGTGTACTCCCGCACTGCTCCCTCTGCGCCTCGCGTCTTCTGGTGGAGCCCACCACCACGCAGTGGAAAGTTGCATGAAAGCGCATTGTGCATTCCCACGCAATTCTCCTGTTCACCCAGCCGCAGGTAGCTCAATGCGAGCAGTTCGTGCATCTGAGCCTGCCGCGGACGCGGTAGCTCGTTCCAATGAGATTGCGCGTTGTTGAGCAGTGTCTCCATCGTCTCCACTGCACCCTCGCTCCGCCCCGCGCGCAACTGCTCATTGGCGAGCTCCATGCGCACAGTCATCTCGTCCTGCAGCGAGAGTGGGTGTGTCAGCAGCAAT
Organism: Occallatibacter sp.; assembly: GCA_049582405.1. Classification (GTDB taxonomy): domain Bacteria; phylum Acidobacteriota; class Terriglobia; order Terriglobales; family Acidobacteriaceae; genus Telmatobacter. The sequence continues at coordinate 1,595 of JBAUTX010000366.1, forward strand.
TCCAGGTACGCAATCCGTTGAAATGGCTTGTTCGGATCAGCCTTCCAGTCGTAGTTCGCGAAGATCTGCCGCAGCCGCTCCCCCATACGTCGCGCACCCTCGCCGTGCGGCAAGCGGGCAGAAGGGCGCAGCGTGGCCGCCGATGTTCCATTGTGCCCGGCTCCCCGTGACGCTTTGCTCTCCGCGCCTGAAACCCGGCTTCCACCGATCTCTGCCGAATGCACCGCAAATACTGGCTGAGACTCGTTCGCCGCAGGCTCTTGCGCGATGCTTTGGAATCCCACACCGCGCCAGCCAAGGAGGCCCATGGACAGTGCGAGCCCTGCGCAACGGCACTCACCGGTCCAGCCCATTCGTCTCAACCCTCAATCGCTTGAGTCAGCGCAGCCCTGACCTCATCCGGCAACGCGGGCATGGCTCCCGACTGAGAGGCAACCCAGCTGCCCCACCGATTGCCCGCTTCATTCAGCGTTTGCAGCCCCGCTCCGCACAGAAGATAATGCGTCATCGCTGCCGTGAACGCATCCCCTGCTCCAATCGTGTCGACCACTTGGGTCGCAATGCCTGGATGGTCGTGCCACGCATCCCGAGTCATCAGCAGGCTGCCATGCCCGCCGCGCGTCACTGCGACCATCCTCAGAGAGGAAAACTCGTCCAATAGCCGCCGCGCCCCCGCCCGTAGCGCAGCGGAACCCAATCCCGCATCGGCTCCCATGCCCAGCAGTCCCAGCACTTGCGGCACCTCGGCGTCATTCATCTTCACGACCGTCGCCAGCTCCAGGGACTCCTGCATGACTTCTCCCGAATAGAACGGCGCGCGGAGGTTCACGTCGAACACGCGCACACACTCTGAGGAGGTCTCCGATGCCAGCGTCTGGATGGTCTGCCTGGATACAGGGTTTCTCTGGGCGAGCGAACCAAAGCAGATGGCATCTGCCCGCGCCGCCAGTTGCACCCACTCATCAGAAAGTTCCAGCGCGTCCCATGCGGCAGGCTGGTGAATCACGTACTCCGGTTGTCCGTCCTTGAACTCGACCGTCACGCGGCCCGTTTCATGCACCGGGTCCACCTGCAGGAACTCCACGTCGGCGGGCAACGGGTTCAGAAGGTCCACCGCACGCCGCCCCAGTTCATCGCGACCGATCCGGCTCAGGATGGCGGCATGGTTTCCCAGCCGGCCCGCCATCACCGAAAAATTCGCCGGAGCACCGCCCAGACGCGGCCCTTCAGGCAAGAGGTCCCACAGAAGTTCGCCAATTCCCAGAATCAAACGCGGCTCGTGCAAGCTCTCACTCCAGCGGCTCTGAATTCAAGGCCCATGCGCAGGGCAAAATCATTTGTCATGGCAAATGAGAAGAAACGTCAATACTGAATCAGCTTTCCCTTTTACCTGCCCTACCGTCAACCCTTTTCCTTTGGCACCCTGCGAAATGCATCACCCCGTCCACCGCCAAATCGAGCAATCCTCATGATTTGCCGAGGCGTACTCCCCATCTGGCTGGTTGGCCATGATGCGGTGATCGGCAATCGCATCCGCCTTGGAGCGCCTCACGGGCCCCTGGAAGATGCGCGACCACCCTGATTCCCTTTCGATCACCTGCTCCTGCTCGTTGTTGACGTACAGCAGATCCAGTTGCCCCGGTCGATCCGCAAACTGCCTGCGCACGCTTGCCAGGAACCTCCGCAGGACCGTCTCGTTGAATGGGTTGAAGAGGAACGCCACGCATGGTCCGTTTGGAAATCGGAACGCTGATGCTTCGGCCTGGAAGACACGCATCCCCGTCAGAGCGCGGCCCGACTTTCGCCAGATTGCGGCATTGCGCCGTGCAATCCGCACCAGTGTCGGATGCAACTCCACACCAACCACTGCTCGAAAGGGCATCTCAGCCGCAAGCAACATGGCGCGTCCCATCCCGGCCCCCACATCCACAAAAGTCGTCTCCCTGACGGACGCCGCGGGCCTTGTCCGCATCCACCGCCGGATCAGTGCCTCCAGGACCGAGGGGGCAATCCCGTAATAGGCTGTAGCGTGCCGGTCGTGCGGGTGCCCCGTCTTCAAATGCCGTCCGGCGACCAGGCCACTCGTCCGCACGCCGTTCTGTGCGTCAAAGGGGTGCTGCATCAGGCCATCCGCGACGGTCAATCCAGGCAGCCTCTTTCCGCGTTCGCGTTTCTCGCGGCCTTTCTCCAAACAAACGACGTCCCTTGCAGTCATAGATTCACTTGCCACCCTTGGTTTCCAACCCAGCGTCCGCTGGCAATCTCTTCCACTTCAGGCACCGAGCAGCATGGCTCTCCACACAGGACCACGCAGACACTCCATTACTTCAATGGTCCCCTCTTCATGCTCACGTTTCAGTGGAAATCCCCGGGGATCGAAACGAATCTAACACGAAGGCGCGCGCTGCAGAATGTCCCGGTCATATCCAGCCTCGCCACCACGGCAGGAGATCCCGATCCAGCCTCCAAACCGCAACAGCTCACAACCCGGATAGAAGCCGAGCCTCGACACAGGATACAGAAACGATTGGCCCAGCCAATCGTTCAACGCGATTGACTGGGCCAATGTTGTCCGTGCACAGAAAACGTAGCGGGGCCCGCATGGTCTGCGGGCCCGAGGCTAAAGCTGAAGGCTTCAGGGCTGGGATGAAACCACAACAGCCAGCTTAGTGACCGCGGGAAAGGCCACTGAACAGGCGGGAATATTCCCGGCCATCGCCAGAACCAAAACCCTGGCGCAATGCGTTGTTGATCCGGCGCTGGAACGGATCGCTTGACGTTTCCGCAAACTGGGGAGTGGAAGCCGCGGCAGGCTCTGCATATTCCTGCGTTGGAGCCTGGGCCAGCTCGGCCGGCTGTTCATTCACTTCCTGGGCGGTCTCGATCACTTGGGGCTCTGCCAGCGACGGCGCAGCTTCAAGTCCGGCAAGAGGCCTGAGGACCTCCGCCAAGCGCTCAAGTCGCGTCTTCCGCTGCTGCAACTGCTCGAACTGAGCAAGAATTTCGTTCAGTTCAGCTGTCGCTTCGTCATAGGCCACGCGATATGCTTCTTGTCTCATGTCTGCTCCAGGTGGGGGAAAACTATGCATGGAGACTATCGCAGCGTTTGGTTACTTTCAATGACCCAAAAGGATTATTAGTAACCCTTTTAGGGGATGGAATACCATATTTTCGCTACTCTTTCGTCTTTTATTTGCCTCTCTACTCACTTCCAGACTCCCAAACTATTCTTTTCCGCGAAGATTACCTCTCTCGGACCTGCCAACGATCATGGCCCCTCACCCAGCGCCATCCAGGCTGCGCTCTCCGGGCCAGGCCTCTATTGCGGTGTCTGCCCAAGGTCCTCTGGCCCTGCCCCCTCTGGCGCCACACGGATCTTGCCCACCCGCAATCCATCCATCTCCAGCACCGTCAAGCGCTTTCCGTCAAAAACGATACTCTCGCCCGTATGGGGAATATGGCCGAGTCGCATCAGGACAAATCCCGCAAGCGTCTCCACGCCTCCTTCGCGAGGAAGACTCCACTGCATCTGCGTCTCAAGATCCCGCAAATTCACTGCCCCGTCCAGGATGAATGCACCGGCTGCCGTCGCCAGCAGAGGCCGTGCCGGATCATCAAATTCATCCTCCAGTTCGCCAGTCAGTTGCTCCAGCGCATCCTCCGCTGTCACCAGTCCGACGGTCGACCCATACTCATCCACAACGATCGCCATCTGCCGCCTTCGCTGTTGGAACTCCCGGATGAGGTCCAAAACCGTCTTCGTCTCCGGAACCACCAGCACATCGCGCATTACCTGCCGGACCCGCAACTCCACCACCGCGGGCCCCTGCCTCTCTGCACTGGTGCGGCTCCGTTGAAGTGCAGGTCTGAAGAACATCAGCCGCGCCAGATCTTTTGCGTACACCACGCCCACAATGTGCTCCGGGCCGCGCGCCTCGTCATACACGGGAATGCGGGAAAGCTGATGCTCGATCACCCGTGCGCTCGCCTCCTCAATGAGCATGTTCGACGGCAGCGAGAAGATGCGTTGGCGCGGCGTCATGATTTCGCGGATGGGCACATCATCCAACTCCAGCGCACGATGAATGATCGTTTCCTGGAATCGCGGCAACATCCCCATGCGCCGTGCCGCGGTCGCAATCAGCTTCAACTCTTCAGGGGAATGGACGGCGGCCCGGTCGCTCATCGGGATATCAAACCCTCGCAGGATGAGGGCAGCCGAGTTCCGCAGCAACCGCACGCCTGGCCGGGTCAGCGCCATAAACAGCAGCATCGGTGGCGCCACCGCCACTGCCAGCGCCTCGGCACGTCGCAGTGCGAGGGACTTTGGCACCAACTCACCGACGACAACATGCAGGTATGTGATGACGGCAAATCCCAGCGAAATCGCTGCAAGGTGTGCATACAGCCGGGCGTGAGGAACGGCGCCGAGCCAGCCAAGAAAGATATCCGCAGCGAGCGGCTCGCCAATCCAGCCCAGAGCCAGCGAGCACAGCGTCACTCCCAGTTGCACCGCGGGCAGAAAATCCTCCAGTTCGCGCTGCAACCGGCGCACTGCTCGCGCGCCAGGAATGCCTGCGGCCATCATTTGCTCAATCCGAGTCTCGCGTACGCTCACCAGCGCGAACTCAGCGGCCACAAAAAAGGCATTCGCCAGAATCAACAACGCCACTGAGACAAATTGCAACAGCAGCAGACCGTGCATCTTGCCTGTGAGCATAGCACTCTCGACACCGCCCGCTGCACCCCGCGGCTGCATGGAACCACAGACGCCCTCAAATCGTATGTGCATTCAGCGGAGGATTCCCGTGGCTGCATCGCGCAAAAATAAACGCTTCTGGATCTGGATCAGCATCCCTGTCGTCATCGTTCTTCTTGCCGCGGGCGTCGGACTGGCGCATCTTGCGCATGGGTCTCAGATCGACCCCAACCGCCTCGCCAAAGTACAGCGTGGCGATGTAGCGCGGTCAGTCGTTGCCACCGGCACCATTGAGCCCATTACAAAAGTCGAAGTCAAATCGAAGGCTTCGGGTATTGTTGAAAAGCTTCTCGTCGACATCAACTCCCGTGTGCACAAAGGGCAGGAATTGGCGCAGCTTGACCAGGAAGAAATTCAGGCCCAGGTCGAGGCACAGCGTGCGCAACTCGCTGCTGCCGAAGCCAACGTATCCACCTATGAGGCCAACATCGAACAGGACAAGGTCAATGCTGCAGCACCGGACCTGCCCATGTATAAGACAACTCTCGATCGAACCCTGCAAATGCAGAAAGAAGGCGTCGTCAGCCAGCAAGCCCTGGATAACTCAAATCGAGATTATCTCGCCGCCCTCAACAAGCGCGATGCTGCCAAAGCGCAAATTGGCGTGGACACGGCAAGGCTCAAACAGGCGCGCGCACAGGTCCTGCAGAATCAGGCCAGCCTCAAGCAACTCGAGGAGCAACTCGGCTATACGAACATCCTCGCACCCATGGAGGGCGTCATCCTCTCTCGTGACGTAGAGATTGGTGATGCGGTCAGTTCCATTCTCGTCTTAGGCTCCACTGCAACCCTCATCATGACGGAAGGCGATACCACTCAGGTCTATGTCAAAGGCAAAGTGGATGAAGCGGACATCGCGCACGTCTACATGGGTCAGCCAGCGCGCATCAAGGTAGAGAGCTTCCGCGACCGCATCTTTCAGGGCAAAGTCACTAAGATTGCTCCTCTAGGCGTAGAAAAGGACAACGTCACGACTTTTGAGGTCCGCGTTTCCATTGACAATCCCAACGGCGAACTCAAAGCCAACATGACCGCCAACGCCGAGATCCTGCTCGACGAGCACAAAGGCGTGTTGACCGTTCCTGAAAATGCCGTCACCTATGACAACATGAAGAATGCCTTCGTGAATGTTCCTGACAGCAAACAGAAAGACGGCATGCGCAAAGTTGCGGTCAAAGTAGGCTTGTCCAACGGCTCCGCAACAGAAGTTGTCAGCGGTCTCAAAGAAGGCGATCAGGTCGTCCTGCAGCAATAGGCCCCAGCTGGACCCAGTGCATCTCTTCAAATCTGTGAATCGAGGACACCCATGAAACGCGTCTGGATACCAACCGTAGCCATGCTTCTCTGCTCCCTGCCCGCGCTTGCCTCCGAAGCCACCTTCGACCGAACGCTATCCATCAACGGTCCGTTGGATCTCACCGTCGCCACCGGGTCGGGCAATATTCATCTCACCCGTGGCTCCGACAGTCAGGTTCACATCTTTGGTCGAGTCCACGGAGGCTGGGGGGCAAGCGAGGAGCAGGTCCGTTCCATTGCTGCGAATCCCTCCATCGAGCAAACGGGAAATATCGTGCGCATCGGTACGCAGCACATGAACCTGCACAACATCAGCATCGACTACGATATCCAGGCCCCTGCCAATGCGAATCTTGATGCCAACACGGGCTCTGGCAATTTGACCGATGACGGCGTCGGAAAGAATGCCAAGCTCTCAAGCGGCTCCGGCGATATTCGAGCCGAAGGATTGCAGGGAGCATTCACCATCAACACTGGCTCCGGCAATATCGTGGCGGAACAGGTTGCCGCGGGCGACGTGAAAGCTGAAACCGGCTCCGGAAGCATCGATCTCCGCGGGCTGCGTGGGGGCGTCCGTGCGCAGACCGGTTCAGGCAACATTCGGGTCACAGGCGCTCCGACTGCCCCCTGGCACCTTGGAACCGGCTCCGGCAATATCGACGTGACCCCGGGAAATGCCGGCTTTACCCTCGACGCATCCTCTGGTTCGGGAACCGTACGAGCCGATCGTGAAATCGCAACCCTGGGGACGATGAATCGCCATCACACCACCGGAAAGGTAAATGGCGGCGGGCCGCTGGTACGCATCGAAACGGGATCAGGCGACATCACCATCCATTGATGTCTCTGCAGCCGCAAGCCGGCGTCGCATCTTATGGAATGAAGTAATACGGGTCGGGGTACTTCACCGAGTACTCCGCCTTCGCCTTGCCTCTCAGGTCGCTCCACTGGTCCCCGACATTCAACACGATGTCGTAGCCTTTTGACACCAGTGCCGCCCGCTCCGCCGCTTTATAGGCCTGCGCAGCCAGTGCAGCTTCTTCGGGTGAGCGCAGAATCAATCCTTCCCAGCCCGCAAAACCCTGGCTGCGCAGATTGCGCTCCGTCACCGCACGCTGTGTCTCTGGTCGCCCCGTCAGGAAGAACACATGCACCTTCAGCCGCTCCGCTTCCCTGTAGAGTCGCAGTGTGGCCGGGATCGCCGGAGCCGCAGCCGAATCCACCCAGGTGTCAAAGGCCTTCTTGTCATACGCAAATCCAGCCTTCGACATCTCTTCCCAGTTCGAGAGCGTCGTCTCATCAATATCCAGAACCAGCGCAAGTTTCTCCCGCGAACCGCGATGCGCCGTACGACGTCGCAGAAAAGCGATAGCCCGATCGGCCTGCGTGTCTAGATCCTTCGCGTAGCAGCCGCAGGTGCAGGTGCAATCGTGGTACCGCCGCACCTCTTGCTTCAGCGTGTCCAGGTTTTCAATGTGCTCCCCTTGCGCCACCGGTGCAAAAGCTGCCTCGTGCTGCGGGGGCACAGTATCGCTCTGCGCCCCTCCCGCAACAGGCACCATCAGTGTCGCGATTGCCAAAACTCCGCAAACCACCATCCGGGTCATGCGTTCCCGCTCCTTCCCGGGTCTCGCCTTGAGGTTCTCACTATGTTCATCCTACTCACCGCACCCGACGTTCACTGCCTTAGCGGCCTTGTGCAGCTTTTACACTAGGAATGTATGATTCGCATCCTTCGACCGCTGCCGATCGAGTCCATCAAGCTGCTCGTCTTTGACCTCGACGGCACACTCATTGACTCGGCCCAGGATCTCTGCAACAGCGTCAACGCCATGCTCGCCCACTTCGGCCGCGAACCATTACCGGATGAGACCATCGCAGGCTACATCGGCAACGGAGCCTTGATGCTCGTGCAGCGATCTCTGGCGAGCGATGGCAAGGTTCCCGTGGGCGAGGACACCCTTGCTGCCGCATACCAGTATTTCCTCGATTATTACCGCGAGCACAAGCTTGATTACACCTACGCCTATGAAGGCGTGCTGGAGGCGCTAAGCGCGCTCAGAACCGTTCATGACATGCCCGATGCCCCGGCTCGTGCCATGGCCGTCTTGACGAACAAGCCGGTGCGCCCCGCTCGCGCGATCTGCGAAGCGTTGGGACTCGCACCTTATTTCCTCAACATATACGGTGGGAACAGCTTTTCCACCAAGAAGCCCAGCCCGGAAGGCCTTTTCGCACTCATGCAGGAGGCCAGCGCCAGCCCTGAAGAAACCGTCATGATCGGCGACAGCCAGGTCGATGTCGAAACGGCGCGCAATGCAGGCTCCTGGTCCATCGGCTGCACCTTTGGTTTGTCTCCAGACAGCCTCAATACTGTCCCACCCGATGTCCTCGTCGACTCCCCATCAGACTGGACCCACGTCCTCAGCCCGGCCAAATTACTATCCCGCTCCTCGCTCCCTGATTGATTCCTCCGAAGTGCCCATCCTGCCGAAGCACATTCCCCAGACAATCACAATCACTCCGCGCGGATCTGGGCGTACCATTTTGATGGAACCAAAACCGTCTCTTTTTCGTAGGTCAAGCAGGAGGCACGATGAAACGCACCTTTCTGCCCGCGTTCTTCTTGATGATCGCGACCGTTTTCACCGCTGCGATACCCGCCCATGCGAGTCGCGATCTCGTCCAGTTTGGTAGCGACATCGTTGTCCCGCAAGGGCAGTCCATCCATGACGCCGTCTGCTTCTTTTGTTCGGTTCAGGTCGACGGCACCGCCGAGCATGACATAGTCGTCTTCTTCGGCAGCACAAAGATCTCAACGCGGGCCGAACATGATGTCGTCGACTTCTTTGGGGACGTCCGTCTTGGCCCCAATGCGAGCATCGGCCATGATGTCGTCAACTTCTTTGGCACCATCCGGCTTGGCGAGAACGCCTCCATCGGCAACGATGCCGTTGCCATGTTTGGCGATGTGCGCGCAGCCAACACAGCAACAATTGCAGGCAACCGCGTCATCCAGCCTCTTTTCCTTCTCCTCGTCCCTCTGGGCATCCTTGCCCTGGTGGTCTTTGGCATCATCGAGGTCGTGCGCCGTGCTCGCATGCACCGCTATCCTGTGTACCCATTTCCGCCGCGTTGATGGGCCAGACCGCTTCATCACCGCGCACCCTGTTCCCACCGTCACATGCTGCGGTCATTTTGCAGGCGTGATATCCGTGACGGGCAGGTCCCAGTGCGCATCGAGAATCTCGAATCGTCTCTGCTCCTCCCTCTTGTACGTTGCCTGGTCCGGCCAAAGTTCCTTGATCATCTGTTCTTCCTCCGGGTTCGCGGTCGTCGCCACAGTCGAGTTCTTGTAGCGAATCGTCACGCGATAGTCCCAGCGGCCATCTTCCGTTGTGTGATATGCGGGCGATTCAATCTTCACCGACACCATCCTTCCACTCGCCACCATCCGCTCCAGCAGCGGATAATGATTCTTTAGAAACAGTTCCAGAAACTCCTGTTGGTGGCCCCACTGCACCTTGTAGTAATACTCCACCGTGTATGGCTGGTCGGCATGGCCCTGCGGCGGCGCTCCCTGCGCCATTCCGGGCACAACCAATGCAGCACCGAAAATCAGGCCCATCAGACCCGCAAGTATTCCTCGCATCGCTCCTCCTTATGCAATGACCGCCATTGTAGCGCGCCGATTCAGCCTCAGCAGCCGGGTCAAATTCGTTGCACCTTCCCGGCCTTCCAATGAATCCAATACGCCACAGGAGAGTTCTTCCCCATGTCGAAAAAGATTGCATTCATCACAGGTGGAAATCGCGGCCTCGGCTTTCA
>JBAUTX010000367.1:0-29489 GCA_049582405.1 Occallatibacter sp.
CGGCTCGCTGATGAAGACCCGCATCACCAAGCTCTTCACCTTCTCGGGACTCAAGCGTACGGAGACGACCGAGACCACCGTGGGCGACATCGTCGCCGTCGCCGGCGTCGAAGGCATCACCATCGGCGAAACCATCACCGGCATTGAAAACCCCGCGCCGCTGCCGCTCATCGTCATCGACGAGCCCACCATCGCCATCCAGTTCAGCGTGAACAACAGCCCCTTCGCAGGACGCGAAGGCCAGTACGTCACCAGCCGCAACCTGCGCGAGCGCCTCGAAAAAGAGCTGCTGACCAACGTCTCCATCCGCGTGGAAGAGACCGGCTCACCCGACAGCTTCAAGGTCCTCGGCCGCGGCGAGTTGCAGCTCGCGATTCTCATCGAGATGATGCGCCGCGAGGGCTACGAGCTCATGGCAGGCCGTCCCGAAATCGTCACCAAAATGGTGGACGGCACCCGCATGGAGCCCGTCGAGCACCTCACCATTGACGTGCCCGAGGAACACACCGGCGTCGTGATTGAAAAGCTCGGCCCCCGCAAGGGCGAGATGACCAGGATGCACAATCACGGCTCCGGCCGCGTCCGCATGGAGTTCCGCGTGCCCAGCCGCGGCATCATCGGCCTGCGCAGCGAGATGCTCACCGAGACACGCGGCACCATCGTCATGAACGCGCTCTTCGATGGCTACATCCCCTACCAGGGCGAGATTCCACAGCGGCCCACCGGCGCGCTCATCGCCGATCGTCAGGGGCCCACCACCACCTATGCGCTCAATGGCCTCCAGGAGCGCGGCATCCTCTTCGTCGGCCCCGGCGTTGATGTCTATGAGGGCATGATCGTCGGCGAGCACTCGCGCGACAACGACCTCGACGTCAACGTCGTCCGCGAAAAGAAGATGACCAACATGCGCGCTTCCTCAGCCGATGAAGCCATCCGCCTCGTCCCTTACAAAGCGCTCAATCTCGAGCAGGCCATCGAGTTCATCGCCGACGACGAACTCGTCGAGGTCACGCCCAAGTCGCTCCGCCTGCGCAAGAAAATCCTGCAGGCCAACCGGCGCCCCAAGCGCTGGGAAAAAGCACTCGCCTGAAGCTTTGCACCAAAGACAAAGGGCCGGACTGCTTCCAGTCCGGCCCTTGTTGCATCCAGCGCCTCAGTGCACCGCCGCACCCTCCGGCGCCTTGCCTGGCTTGCTCTTGTTCAGCATAAACGACAGTACAATCAGCCCAGTCGACATCCACGACAGTTGCATGTAGACATCCTGATATCCCTGCATCCGTGCCTGCATGTTCAGTTGCTCATAAATCGAAGCCATTGCCATCGCCTTACCACTGGCCGTTCCAAAGTGGCTCGCGAAAAAGCCCGTCATCGCCTGCGTCTGCTGCTGGAAGGCAATCGACGCCGACTGCATCGCGTTCTGCAGATGCTGCTGATGCCACATCGTCCGGCTTGTCACCTGAGCGTTGGTAATCGCAATAAGAATGCTGCCACCCAGGTTGCGCACAAAATTGATCAACCCCGCTACCTGGTTGCTCTCTTCCTTCGGCATCCCGATATACGCCGCATTCGTGATCGAAATGAAGCAGAACGGCAGCGGCAGCATCTGTATCACGCGCAGCCACGAAGCCTCTGCAAAGCTCATCTGCAGATTCGTCACCGCCGCCGCATACCGGAACGTCAGCACCAGCATGGTAAAGCCAATCAGCGTCAGCGTCCGCGCTGAAAACTTGCCCGTGGCAATACCCGCCAGCGGCATCACCACCACCAGCGTCAACCCACCCGCCGTCAGCGCCAGGCCTGCCGTCGTTGCGTTATAGCCCAGCAGTTCCTGCATGAACTGCGGCTGCAGCACCGTATTCGCGTTCAACACGCCGCCCACCAGCATCATCAGGAAGCAGCAGATCGCAAAGTTGCGGAACCGGAACAGCTTCAGATTAATCAGCGGATTCTTGTGCCGCCACTCCCACACCGCCAGACTGATCAGTCCGCCGATGAATAGCACCGCAAAGAAGCGAATGAATCCCGATGCAAACCAATCGTTCTCTTCGCCCTTGTCGAGCATGATCTGCAGCCCGCCCATCGACAACGTGAGCAGGGCCAGGCCCACATAATCCATGTTGCGCAGCTTCGACGGATCTGCCTTGATCCACGGCGGATCCTCGACCATGCGCGTCACCAGAAAGAATGCCAGAATGCCAATCGGAATGTTGATGAAGAAGATCCAGCGCCACGAGAAGTTGTCCGTAATCCACCCGCCCAGCGTCGGCCCAATCGACGGCGCCAGCACGGCCACCAGCCCATACAGCGCAAACGCCTGCCCGCGCTTGTGCGGCTCAAACGAGTCCGCCATGATGGCCTGCGCCATCGGCTGCATACCGCCGCCGCCCGCGCCCTGGATCACCCGGAAGACGATGAGCAACGGCAGCGACGGCGCTACTCCGCAGAAAAAGCTCGCGACAGTAAACACCGAGATGCAGAAGACGAAAAAGTTCCGCCGCCCCATCAGGCTCGACGCCCACCCGCCCAGCGGCAGCACAATCGCGTTCGACACCAGGTAGCTCGTCAACACCCAGGTGCCCTGGTCGGTGCTCGCCGCCAGGCTGCCCGCAATATGCGGCAGCGCCACGTTGGCAATCGACGTGTCCAGCACCTCCATGAATGCCGCCAGCGCCACCGTCATGGCAATCAGCCACGGATTCACACGCGGCTTCCACATCGCGTGCAGGTCCACTGGATTCGGATTGTCCACCCGCTTCGTGCGGGCCTCGCCGCCGCCCGGCGATAGGGTCTGCGTCTCGGGCAAAGCTACTCCTTCATGCGTCTGTCCAGACTCTGCTAACCGATTCTGTTTGTGGGGCTGCAAATACAGAAGACATGGTGCTATGCGGGCAGTCAAACTGCCTCCCCGCATAGCACTACGCAAACTTCGCAGGAACTGCTAACTCCAGTTTAGATTCCCTTGCCTCAGGTTAGGGTTCATCGATTCTTGGCGGCGTCCTACGCTGCGGGAGACTCCACGACGGCTGGCCGCGGCACACGCCAACCCACCCACGCAATTCCCAACGCCGCCAGCTGCATCACCGCAATAAACGCCGCGCACGCCGGCCATTTGCCCAGCGCCCAGAAGATCCCCGGCACCACGCCGGCCGCGGTCCCGCCCACGTAGTAGCAGGTCATGTAGAGCCCCGCTGCCGTCACGCGCGCTTCTGCAGGCGCCGCCTCGCGCAAGTGGCTCTGCGCGGCAGTCTGCGCTATAAACACGCCGCTGCACACCAGCGCCAGCCCCGCAATCACCCACGCCAATGACGCAATCAAAGTCAGCAGCACACCCGCAATCGAACACACAATCGCGCCGCCGATTCCCGCCCGCAGCCCAACACGCGTAATCAGATACCCTGCCAGAGGCGTCACCACAAACCCGATCAGATACACAAAGAACAGCGAACTCAGCGCAGCCGTCGACAGTCCGAATGGCTTTGCAGCCAGGTGAAACGTGATCCATGTGAACACGCCCACCAGGCAAAACAACACGTTGAACCCCACCGCAAACGTCGCCACCAGCCTGCGATTCCGCAACAGCGCCCGTACCTGCGGAAGGAATGGCAGTCCTCTCCCGCCGCGGCTTGCCTGGGACGTCGCATGACGGCCCGCCGGCAGCCACGCCGCCACCGCACCAGCTCCGGCCAGTCCAGCAGCACCCAGCGCCACAAAGCTCATCCTCCAGTTCAGCCAGTCCGAGATCAGCCCAGCCACCAGACGCCCTGTAAATCCGCCAAGCGCCGTCCCGCTCACGTAGAAGCTCATCACCAGCGCCACACGCTCCGGCGGCCATTCCTCGCCAATGTAGGTCACCACCAGGGCTACCACGCCCGGCACCGTGATGCCCTGCAGGAATCTCCAGAAGACCAGCTGCGCCAGCGATGTTGACGTGGCCGCCAGCAGCGTCGGCACGCAGATGCCGAGCAACGACACCACAATCACACGCTTGCGCGGGAGCCGCTCCGTCAGCGCTCCAAAGACCGGCGCAGAGAGCGCCACCCCCAGCGTCGCTGCGGAAACTGTCAGCCCAACCGCCGTCTCCGACGCATGAAAGATGCCCTCCAGCATGGGCAGCAGCGGCTGCGTGCAGTAGAGCTCCAGGAACGCGCACACCCCGCACAGCGCCACGGCGGCAGCCGCCCATGGGCTCGGTGCTGTTCGGGTCTGCAATGTGGAAGCCAATGTTCAGAATAATGCAGCCTTTGCGCCGTCATGCCGCCATGTGCACCCCTGCCGATATACCCTGATACAAATGGGCCCGTCTTCCCCCAAGCAGCCCCCACCCGCAAAGCCGTCCCGCCGCGGCATGGAGGCCTTCGCATCGAGCGACTTCCGGCGCTACCAGCTCGCCCGCGCCGCCGTCATCCTTGGCGCTGAAGCCCAGGCTGTCGCCGTCGCCTGGCAGGTCTACTCCATCACCCACCGCGCCCTCGACCTCGGCTACACCGGCCTGGCGCTCTTTCTGCCCGGCCTGCTCTTCCTGCTCCCCTCGGGCCATGTTGCCGACCGCTTCGATCGCCGCCAGGTCATCCTCATCTGCTACGGGCTTCAGGTCTTCTGCACCCTCTTTTTGCTCTATTTTGCCCGCAGCGGACTGCAGACTGTCCTGCCCATCTACGCCGTGCTCTTTCTCATTGGCACCGGCCGCTCCTTTTCCGGTCCGGCAAGCTCGGCGTTCATTCCCCACCTCGTGCCAGAAAAGCACTTCGTCAACGCCGTCACCTGGGGCGGAGCCATCTTCCAGTTCGCCAACATCACCGGCCCCGCACTCGGCGGCATCCTCTTCACCCTCCCAATCGACCGCTGGTGGCCCGCCACCCGCATGGAGGGCGGCGGCATCGTCTATGCCTTCACCATTGCCACGCAGCTCTCGTTCCTCGCTCTTGTCGGCAGCCTCAAGGTCCGCCCCGGCCGCATGGAACACCGCGAGATCTCGCTCAAAGTGCTTCTCGCCGGCTTCCACTACGTCTGGAGCATGCCCCTGCTCCTCGGCGCCTTTTCGCTCGATCTCTTCGTCATGCTCCTCGGCGGAGCCGTCGCGCTCATGCCCATCTTCGCCAGTGAGATCCTCCATACCGGCCCGCGTGGGCTTGGCATGTTGCGTGCCGCACCTGCTCTCGGCGCCATCTCCATGTCCCTCGTCATGGCGCGCTTTCCCATCGGCCGCCGCGCCGGCCGCCGCATGTTTGTCTGCGTCAGCATCTTTGGCGTGGCCACCATCCTCTTCGGCCTCTCGCGCAACCTGTGGCTCAGCCTGCTTACCCTTGCGATTGCCGGAGCGGCCGACACCATCAGCGTCATCATCCGCGGCTCCATGCTCCAGCTCGCCACGCCCCCTGAGATGCGCGGCCGCGTCAGCGCCGTCAATTCGCTCTTCATTGGCGCTTCCAACGAACTCGGTGAGTTTGAGAGCGGCCTTACCGCGCAGTGGTGGGGAGCCGTCCGCGCCACCCTCTTCGGCGGTGTTGGCGCGCTCGTCGTGGCCGCCGTCTGGGCCGGCCTCTTTCCCAGCCTGCGCCAGGTGGACCAGCTCACCTCCGCGGCGCTCCGCCCGCAGCAGGCTGAACCCCTCAAAGTCGCCGCCGAAGGCTAGGGCTACCCCGCGACTGCCTCAGCAGCAGATCAATCGGCTTCGTAGAATGCGGCACGCGCATTTCCCGCGCTCTCTACCGGCCCGCCGGATCTTCGGCAGCGCCTTCAACCAGAAACAGCCGCGTCCGCGCGGCCTTCTTTCGCAACGGCGCAATGGCCATGTATTGGGAGGAATTTTCAAACTGCTGCGCAACCGCCAGGCTTGGAAACTCAATCACAACAAAGCGCCCCGTCGGAGATTGGCCTTCGAGTGGAATCACGTGTCCGGCGCGCACAAGATATCTCCCGCCAAACTGAGCCACCACAGGCGTCACGGCGGCCAGGTATTTCTTGTAGGCGACCGGGTTCGTCACCGTAATCTCGGCGACTGCATAGCCTTTGCGAGGAGCCGCATGAAGACCGGCCGCTCCCTCCAGCAACGCGAGGACACAGATTGCAACGAGCGGCACTCTCACTTTCACGCTGCCTCACCTCCTCGGCCCCATGAGCGAACGAATCGAACGCGCCAACCTATCGCTGCAGCAGGTCAATCGGCTTCGTGAAGTCCGTCACGCGCACATGCCGCGCCAGCGTGGGATGCTGCCGCTCCAGCGCCCGGTACATCTCCCATGCCACACGCCGATAGCTGAAGTGTCCCGCCGGCCCTGACCGCAGCTCGCTGATGTACTGCGCCTCGGCAAAGTCCATCTTGAACAGGCACCGGATCCGCGTCGCCAGTGGCAGCACATAGAGCGCCGACTGGGCCGCCTCGGGAGCAGCTCCGGCCTCAATCCGCGCGCTGGCCGCGTGGGCCGCTTCCACCGATCGCTGAAAATCCGCAAGCGCCCCGGCCTCGGCCAGCAGATTCACCTCCGGCCCCAGATCACCCGCCACCGGCGTCTCATGCCCATGCAGCGCGGTGAATCCCTGCAGGACCTGCGTCACCCTCCGGTGCCGGTGCATATCGCGGAAGCCGCCGATGTCCATCAGCACATCAAACCGCAACGCCGCTCCCGCATGAAACGCCCGCAGCAGTTCGTCATGCCTGCCGCGATGCTTCAGGCCCAGCTCAACGATTTCGTTCATCCGCGCCGCCGGCCACTCCGCCACCACGTCGCGAATTTGCCGGTAGGGGTAATGGCTTGCTGCATACAGCAGCGTCGCCGCCACTTCCACCTCGAGCGTTTCCGTCCGCTCCACCAGGTCCACCAGCGGAGCCCCGGCAATCGCCGCCCCGCCCAGACATTCCTTCGCCGCCTGCGCCAGCTCTGCCTGCGTCTGCATCAGGTAGGGGTTCGCCTCGGCATACTTCACCAGCGTCGGCGCGGTCTTCACCTCGCGCGTCAGCAGATTCGCCGCCTCGGCCGCCAGTTCGGGCTGCCCGGCCAGCTTCTCCACAAGCGCCGCCCCGGCCTGCGCCTGCACATTCCACGCCGGCCCTGTCGCCGCCTCGCGCAGCTTCAGCCCCAGCTCGCGTACCTCCGCCGCGGGGTGCGAAAGCAGCCGCGACACCTGCGTTTCCAGCGTCCGCGCATTCACAATCTGCCCCAGCGAGGTGTTCGTCGCCAGCGGCAGCAGATACCGCGCCACATCGAAAGCCCGAGCCTTCAGCGTCCGCGTATAGGCCTCCGGCTTCACCGCTTCCGGCCGCTCCACGCGCCGCTCCAGCGCGCCATACACGGCTGCCGCCGTGCGCTCATAGGCAGCAAACAAATCTTCAATCGTCCGCCCGTACAACCCCTCAGATTCCGCATCCGTCCCAAAATCAGGCAAATACCACCCCGACTTCAGAAAATTCTGGTACCGCGTGGAGCGCTCCTGCCCGTCCCACCGTTGCTCATCCACCAGCACAATCGCCGCCAGCAGGCTCAGCCGTTCCACGGCAAACGCAACGTGCGCCAGATCGGCAATCGACCGATGCCCATACTGAAAATAAAAGGTGTTCAGAAATTGCTCGGCCCGCTGGGCACTGATCTCGGCCAGGGATTCCCGCATCGACAGTGCCGAG
Source organism: Occallatibacter sp. (assembly GCA_049582405.1). Taxonomy (GTDB): domain Bacteria; phylum Acidobacteriota; class Terriglobia; order Terriglobales; family Acidobacteriaceae; genus Telmatobacter. The sequence continues at coordinate 7,619 of JBAUTX010000367.1, forward strand.
CGCGAATACTTCGCCATTGCATAGGCCAGGACTTCAGGGTCGGCTCCGTGCACGGCATAGACTTCCGTTTGATTACGTGCGTTTCCGATTTGAAAGGATTTACTGGACATGTCTATAGGCTCGCGACCAGAATACGACATGGATGGGCCGATGTTTTCCTGAGTCGGCTTCTGCACCGCACGCGTCCTATCGTTGCGGACGGAAGAAGGGGCCTCATGCGGGAGATCAAAGTGCGCACGTCTCAGCGACCCCGGCCTTTACCTTCAGGGCGCTGGATGATGACCCAGCGGTGGAACGACCTCCTATTTGCGCACTGGCCTGTGCACCCCGCTCAAATCACTCCCCATCTTCCAGATGGCCTTCAGGTCGACACTTTCCAGGGCTCCGCATGGCTCGGCATCGTTCCTTTCTGGATGGACCGCATCAAGATTCGCGGCATCCCGCCCGTCCCCACCGCGCGCCAGTTCGCGGAACTCAATCTCCGCACCTACGTCCGCGACTCGCGCACCGGAACGCAGGGCGTTTACTTTTTCTCGCTCGATGCCGGCAGCCTGCTGGCCGTAGCCATCGCAAGAGGCTTCTATCACCTGCCCTACTACTGGGCTGAAATGCGCATTGAGAAGCGCTCCGACCGCGAATTCTCCTACTATAGCCGCCGCCGCTTCGCGAGCCGCCCCGTGCTTTTCATCGCGCGTTACCGCGGCCTCGGCCCCACGCGCCGCCTCGCCGAGAGCCGCCCCGGCTCGCTGGAGCATTTCCTCACCGAGCGCTATTGCCTCTTCACGCACGACCGCGCAGGAAGCCTCGTCCGCGCCAACATCCACCACGTTCCCTGGCCTCTTGAGGAAGCCGAAGCGGAGATCCACCGCAACGATCTTCCCGCATCCATCGGCGTCACCCTGCCCGACATCCCCCCCGTCCTGCACTACTCCCGTCGCCTTGCCGTCTACGTCTGGCCGGCTGAGCCGGTCCGTCGCGCCATCCCCGCGGGCAGCACCTCCATCGCCATCGCGCCGTCCAGCTAACCCGCAGTTCCCCTGCTTCCGCCCCATATAATCAAATCCGGAATCTCGCGCCTCTGCGCATCGACAGATCGGGAGCAAGACATGGCTGCATTGCAGGGAAGAATCGCGCTGGTCACCGGAGCCAGCCAGGGAATCGGACGGGCCTGCGCCCTTGAACTCGCGCGCGCCGGAGCCACCGTTGCGCTCGCCGCGCGCAGCGCTGAGAAACTCGCCGCCCTGGCCGATGAAATCGCCGCTGCCGGAGGCCAGGCTGCCGCCTTCACCCTCGACGTCGCCAGTGAAGAATCCATCAAATCAGGCGCCAAAGCTGTCCTCGAACGCTACGGCAAGGTCGAAATCCTCGTCAACAACGCCGGCATCACCCGCGACGGTCTCATGATGCGCATGAAACGCGCCGACTGGGATGACGTTCTAAACACCAACCTTACCGGCGCTTTTCTGCTCACCCAGGCCCTCCTGCCTGCCATGCTCAAGAACCGCTGGGGCCGCATCATCAACATCACCAGCGTCGTAGGCCGCACCGGCCAGGCCGGCCAGGTCAATTACGCGTCCTCCAAGGCCGGCCTGATCGGCCTTACCCGCTCGCTTGCCCGCGAGGTCGCCTCGCGCAGCATCACCGTCAATGCAGTCGCCCCCGGCTACATTGAGACCCCCATGACCGCTGTCCTCGACGACAAGCAGCGTGAGGCGATGATGGCCGCCATCCCCCTCGGCCGTCCCGGTACCGTCGAAGACATTGCTCATTCCGTCGCTTTCCTCGCCTCCGACGCGGCGGCCTACATCACCGGCCATGTTCTCGACGTCAACGGCGGCATGTTCATGGGTGCCTGACGGCACTTTGTATCCTGCGCGAAACGTATGCAATCAAGGTGGCCTAACTGCTTTCTCCGGCGTACGATGGTCAAAGTGGGGTAGTCTGATGTCTCCACGTGCCGTTTCCACCTCGGATGAACCCCGCTCTGCTCAGGCAGAACCAGCCGAGGCTCTGCGCTACGTCGCCCGTCAGCCCATCCTTGACGCATCCGGCGAGGTTCATGCCTATGAGCTGCTCTTCCGCAGTGGTCCGGAGTCCGTTTTTCGCGGGGACAAGGACCAGGCAACCCGCACCATGCTCGACAACACCGTCATCTTCGGCATGGAAACCCTGACCGGCGGCCTGCCCGCTTTCGTGAACTGCACCCTCGACTCCCTCACCGGCAAGCTCGTCGAACTGTTCCCACCCCGCCTCACGGTCCTTGAGATTCTTGAGACCGTCGAGCCATCCCCCGCTCTCTTCGCCGCCTGCCACAAACTCAAGTCCTTCGGCTACCAGCTCGCGCTCGACGACTTCGTCTGGGCCCCACGCTACGATCCTCTCCTCGAGCTTGCCGACTACGTCAAGGTGGACTTCACGCTCTCTGGCCCAGCCGAGCGAAAGGAGCTCTTTCGCCGGGTCAAGCGTCCTGTTACATTTCTGGCTGAAAAGATTGAAACGCAGGAGCAATACAAAGAAGCCCTCAAAGAAGGCTTCACACTCTTCCAGGGCTACTATTTCTGCCGCCCCACGCTGCTCCGGAGCCACAAGATCCCCGCCAACGACCGCGCCTATCTGGAACTCCTCAAGTTGCTGCAGGAGCAGCCCCTCGACCTCGCCAAAGTCAGCCAGATTGTCAAGCACGACGCAGCTCTCACCTACCGCCTGCTCCGCCTCGTCAATTCGCCGCTCTACGCCGTGCGACAGCAGGTCAGTTCCATCCGCTCCGCCATCCGCGCGGTCGGTGAAGATGCCTTCCGCCATCTCGCCTCGCTCGCCATCACCAGCGAGTTCACCTCCGGCCAGACCAGCGAACTCATGCGCATGGCGCTCGTCCGGGCCCGATTCTGCGAGCTCGTCGCCGGTCATTGCGCGCTCGACCCCACTGAGCAGTACCTCCTCGGCATGTTCAGCCTCCTGCCGGCCATGCTCCGCATCGCCATGAGCGAGATCGTTCCCTCGCTCCCCCTGCGCCCGGAGATCTGCGATGCCCTCCTCGGTACAAACAATCACGAACGCTGCCCCCTCGGCTGGATTGAGGCCTGGGAGCAGGCGGACTGGAGCCGCTGTGACAGCATGGCCCGCCACAGCGGTGTAGACGCTGACCACCTTGCACGCTGCGCCAAAGACGCCGTCGCCTGGGCCAACAAAACCCTGAGCGCCGCCGCCTAGCTGGAGCATCCGCTTTTCTTGAATTCATCCCTTCGGGCCGCACCTTGACCCCAGCCCGAACGCCCATTTCGGCCTACTGGCGCGGCGCATTGCCCGGCGGCAGCTTCGGCCCGCCACGTGGACGCGGCAGCACCAGCACATGCACCGTCTTCGCCTCGAAGGCTCCATGCCGTCGCTTGCCTTCCACGCGCAACATCTCACCCACATGGACCGCATCCGCCTTCGTTCCGGTTCCGGCCTGCATGACCACGGTGTCGCTGCGCAGCACCACGACCCGTGTTCCCTGGTCGATGGCGCTCGCCAGGGTCACACGATCGCCATCCACGGCGATCACTCGTCCGGCCAGCCAACTGCTGCCATAATCCGCCAGCAGCTTCCTCGCTTGCTTCGCACACGCCGGGTCCAGCAGCACAATCACCACGGCCCCCACGTTGCGCTGGGCCTCCGTCACCCGGCCGCTTGCGGCAATCACGGCGCCCCGCACGATGCCGTCCGCTCTCCATGGCTCCAGCGTGCCCGGCAGGCGCGCTATCTTCAGATCCGCAGTGCAGTCCTTCGGCTGCCCCGCCCCCGGCGGCATCACCTGTTTTAAGAAACGCGTGTTCGCGCTGAAGTACACTGTGGCCCGCACGCCCTTTTCTGTCTTCACGGAAAAGCGATCCGCGGCAACCGACGTCACGGTCCCCAGCACCCCATTCGCCTCATCGCCAAGCCGGTGCCACCCACTGGCCGTGGGCGCTTGTGCCGCAGGTGTATTCTCTGAAGCGCTTTGCTGCGTGGTGGATGAAGTCTGAGCGATGGTGAGTTGCCAGCCCGTCAGCAGGGTTGCAGTCAGCAGAATGCGCAAGTTCATGCAGGCTCCACATCGGCGAAGTCACGCCATTCGCAGTGTAGCCGCAGCGGCCGCGCTCACCACACCTGCCGCTTCAGGGATTCTTCTGCGACTGCATCAGCTCTTGAAATGCAGGCAGCTCACGCAAGCGGGCGAATTCGGAATCCGCGGCCAGTTTCTTCGGATTCGTGTAGCCTTCAATCATGGCCATGCGCAGGTAGTTGATTGCGCATTCTGTCATCCCCGCCTGGGCACACCCGCGAGCCATGTAGTAGTTCATCGCGCCACGATCCTGCAGCGAAGCTGGGTCCATCACTGTGGGCCCCGTCGTCCCATCGAAGATATGCGGGTCGATCGTCAGAGCCGTCTGATACTCCGCCCAGCCCTTCTTGTACTTATGGAGCGCCAGCAACGTTGTGCCCAGATTCTTGCGAATCACGGCGGACTTCGGATTGATTTTCAACGCGGCACGATACATCTTCTCCGCGTCCCCGTAGCGCTTTTCCGCGTTGTAAACGGTCCCCAGATTATTCAGGACATTGGCATCCTTACGATCTAACTTCAGAGATTTGCGATAGCACGCTTCGGCGTCGTTCTCGTCCATCATCAGCTGATAGGCAATCCCCATCTTGTTCCACACTGAGGCTGAGTCGCGCGGCGCCTTCTTGTATGCTTCAATCGCAGCCTGGTACCGTTTGCGGGCGACAAGAACATCGCCACGCGCCTCCTCCGCCGGTTCCGCACTCTCTGCTGCGGCCTGTTCCAGGGACATCTGACTCGAAGCCGACGCGGCAACCTGTGCGGGAGTCTCTTGCGGCGTCACAGGTTGGGCACTCGAACCTGAGAAGCAACAGGCAAAGAAAAATGCTGCACTGGTTGTGACAACCGGCAGCATCCGCCATACCTTCACTCTGCTCATATTCCCTCCTCGCGAAGGAATCTGGGCGATGAGCTAATCAAAAATCGTCCGCATCCATTAGACCACCGTTCTCGGTTGCATCGTCAAGCGCATCCGAATGTTTTTTTGCATAAGGCCAGGTCTTTTATAAGCCCAAGCCCGATGCGCCCACATCCAATACACTGCAATCTGCACCCACGTCGACCAGACCCCGGACGCCGAAAGATGAGCACCAGCACGCCCTCCTTTTCGCAAGGCCGCCTCGCCGCCCGCTTCCGGCACGCCCGCCGGCAGACCCTCGACCTCTGTAAGCCGCTCACGCCAGAGGACATGATGGTGCAGTCCTGCCCGGAAGCCTCGCCCGCCAAATGGCACCTCGCTCACACCACATGGTTCTTCGAATCCTTCATCCTGCGCGAGTTTTCATCCGGTTACCAACCCTTTCACCCAGACTTCCACTGGCTCTTTAACAGCTACTACCGCAGCTTTGCGCAATTTCCTGAAAAGCGCCTCCGCGCCTCTTTTTCTCGCCCAGCTCTCGACGAAATTCTCCGCTACCGCGCCCACGTCGACGCCGCCATGGACCGCCTGCTCGAATCCACCCCGCCAGCCGATGCCCTCAACCGCATCGAGCTCGGCATCCACCACGAGGAGCAGCACCAGGAGCTTCTCCTCACTGACATCCTCAACGCCTTCTACGCCAATCCCTTGCACCCGGCCTACCTGCCCGCCGCAGAAGTCCCTGCCCCGTCCGCAGAGCCACTGCGTTTCCTGTCCTTCTCCGGCGGCCTCGTTGAGTGTGGCCACACGGGATCCGGCTTCTCCTTCGACAACGAACTCCCCCGCCACAGGGTCTGGCTCGCTCCTTACACCCTAGCCTCACGCCTCGTCACCAATGCTGAATTCGCCCAGTTCATCGCCGACGGTGGCTATCAGCGTCCTGAATTCTGGCTCTCCGCGGGCTGGGATGCCGTCCAGCAGAACGCCTGGCGCGCTCCGCTCTACTGGACCGACCGCGACGAACAATGGAGGCTCTTCACCCTCCGCGGCTCCATCCCGCTCGCGGCGGCCGCCCAGGCGCCCGTCGCCCACGTCAGCTTCTACGAGGCCGACGCCTACGCCCGATGGTCCGGCCATCGCCTGCCTACCGAGTTCGAGTGGGAAGCCGCAGCCTCCGTCACCCCCGTCCAGGGCAATCTTCTCGACTCCGGCCATCTCGCTCCGCAGCCCACACCCGCACCGGACCCAGGCCACATCATCCCGCAGCAGATCTTCGGCGACTGCTGGGAGTGGACCGCCAGCGCTTACCTCGGCTATCCAGGCTTCCGCCCGCTCCCTGGCTCGCTCGGCGAGTACAACGGCAAATTCATGAGCGGCCAGATGGTCCTCCGCGGCGGCTCCTGCGTCACCCCCGCCGCCCACATCCGCAGGAGCTACCGCAACTTCTTCGCTCCGGAAACCCGCTGGCAGTTCTCCGGCATCCGCCTGGCGAAAATGTAACGCTCGCCCAACCTCGCACATCCAATCGAGCACATGCCCCGTTCCGCATCCAGTGCCGAAGCCGCTCTCAGCGAACGCGTTGCCTCCGCGGTGCGCGATGGGCTAGCAACCCATCCCCGCAGCCTGCCCCCGTGGCTCTTCTACGACGAAGCCGGTTCGCACCTCTTCGAGCAGATCACCAGGCTCCCCGAGTACTACCTCACCCGCACAGAACGCTCCATCCTTGCTGCCCACGCACCGGCCATCCTGGCTCAGGCCGCTCAGAGCGACCGTGTGCGCATCGCCGAGCTCGGCGCCGGCTCAGCCGACAAGACACGCCTTCTCCTCGCCGCGGCCGTAGCAAAGCAGACCGCAGTCCACTACGAGCCCGTCGACGTCTCCGCCTCCGCGCTTGATCTCGCCGCTTCGCGCATCGCGCGCGAAATGCCCGCCGTTACGGTTGCTCCCCGCGTCATGGACTACACCCACCACCTCGCACTCGACCCGCTCCCGCCCGGCGAACGCTGGCTCGTCCTCCATATCGGCTCCAGTATCGGCAACTTTGAACCCGCAGCAGCCGCCCATCTGCTCTCTCAAATCCGTGCCGCGCTTGCGCCCGGGGACGCGCTTCTCCTCGGCGTTGACATGGTCAAAGACACACCCACCCTCCTCGCCGCATACGACGACCCGGCCGGCGTCACCGCCGCCTTCAATCGCAACCTGCTTGTCCGTCTCAATCGCGAGCTCGACGCCGACTTTCGACCGGAGGCCTTCGCCCATCGCGCCCTTTGGAACGGCGCAGCTTCCCGCATCGAAATGCACCTGGAGAGCCTTGCCGCGCAGTCTGTTCGCATCGGCGCGCTCAATCTCACCATCCGCTTCAGCCCCGGCGAGCGCATCCACACCGAGAACAGCTACAAGTACCGTCCCGGCGAAGCCGAAGCCTTGCTCTCCTCCGCAGCTTTCTGTCCTGAAGCCACCTGGACCGACCCTGCCGCCTGGTTCAACGTTCTGCTCGCCCGCGCGGCTTAGCGCGCCTTTCGCACCATTGGATCCACCGCGGCTTTCATCACGCCGCTACCCATCAGGAAGCGCATCAGGCTTCCCGTCAGCATCTCGCGCGGCTGCATCCCCACCGCAGCCGCGGGCTGCCTGCCGCGCCCCGCAAATGCCAGTTGCATCGCCCCTGTGCCTTGCGCGTCCAGCAGCAGCGCCGCCAGCTTTCGCGCCAGGGTCAGATTAAATGTCTCCGCAACAAACACCATTCGTCCACGCGTCGTCACCACCACCGGCCCCTCAGTGGTTGCATAGACCTGTTCCCTCTCGCCCTCCGTCGTCGGCGAGGTCTTCTCCGCTTCCTTATCCGCCTTCAGCCCGGAGAACTGGCGTCCCAGTTCCCTTGCATACATCGCCGCGAACTGCTGCGCCGATGCAGGGCTCTTCCAGATTGAGAGGTAAAGCAGCGCAATCGACTTTGTGCTGCTTTGCTCTTCCGCCGTCGCGCTGCGCAGCTGCCCCGCCCAGTAGATCCCCCCATCCCAGGCCGGCGTCAGATCCCGCGACGCATGGTCATCCGCATAAATCTTCGCCAGGATGTGCACATCAAGCTCACCCACCTGCCCAATGTCGTAGGGCCTGTAGAGGGCATCCACCAGTGGATGAATATTCGGCAGCAGTGGAATACGCGCCAGATGGCCCTTCTCGTACTCCCGCGGATTCATAATCTCCCACGTCGACGCGGGCGGACGATCCAGCGTCCCGGCAAAGGCCGCCTCCTGTCCCTGATCCATCCACACATCCTGCTCGAAGCTCAATCCCTCGCGATACGGAAACAGCAGCGACTCCGACAACAGCAACGGCGCGCGCGCCATCACCGGGGAGTCCGTGGTGCCGGTCATCTGCTGCTTGATCATCTCCACCACCTCCGGGTCCTTCAGCAGACTGTGCCCCGTCGGCTTCAGGATGTTGTCCATCATCACCGCCGTGGCCTGTCCTTCCGTCACCGCTTCGCGCGCAGTGTCCATCTCGTCCTTGGCAATGTGTTCCGTGTCCGCGGCCGCGCGCGTCGACACGTCATCCGGCGACTGATTGCTCCACTTGTCCAGGTCCACGCGCTGATCCTGCAGCGCATGGGTCAGCTCATGCGCCAGCACCGGCTTCTGCTCATCGGGACTCACCCAGTCCAGCAGGTTTACCGTCCTCGTCTTCGCGTCATAGTAGGCCTCAATCTGTTCGCCCAGAAGCTGCAGAAGAAAAGGCTTCAGGTCAAAGTCCCGGTCCAGCAGCCCGAACTTCTTCAGCACAATCTCGCTGCGCTCCATCCGCTTGGCGTCCTGGTCCTCGTCAAACTTCTCCCGCAGATAGCTCGCCACCGCCGCGCGAGTCGTCAATTGCCGCTTCACGTCGCGCTTGATCGGCAGCCCTGTCTCCTCCGAAGAAAACTTCAGCAGCTCGTCCACCAGCCCAAACAGCTTCTGCGCCTGCTCCGGCGTGATGTGCGTGTTCCCCCCAGGCCCGCTCTTGCTTTGCACCTGAGGTGGCTGACTTGCCGGCGGCTGGCTCGCTGAGGCGCCCGGCTGTTGCGCCGCTCGAGCGGCCGCCACGAACCACAGGCCCGCAACCAGACCCACACTCAACCACCGCTGCAACAGCGTCTTCCCGCCGGGCATCCGTCTCATTCCCTCTCCTCGCGGCGCCGCCTGCCCCGCGCCCGTTCCTCAGGCATGTCTCAAGGCTATAATCAGAGTGCGGCGCTGTGCGCGATGCATCAATCAAAATTCCCCGCGCCTCGCTGTGGATGTCGTCTCTTATGACCGAACTGGCAGTCGCGGCAACCTTGCAGCCCACCCCGCTCGCAGCCCATTTCATCGCTGCCGGCAAGCAGACACCACTCGCAGAGTATCGCGCCGTCGGCTCCCCGCGTCTCTTGGACGCCCCCGAAGCCGAAATAGAGGCGTTGGCTCACGGCGCAGCCGTCCATGACCTCGGCTGGATCCGTCGCGTCGCCGTCCGCGGCGAAGACCGTTTCCGCTGGCTCAGCGGCATGGTCACCAACACCGTTCTGGACCTTGCCCCCAACGCCGGTGCCTGGAATCTCGTTCTCAATGCCCAGGGCCGCATTCTGGGCGATCTCACCGTATGGCGCGACGGGGAAGCCCTTGAAATCGCCATCGACGCAAGTCAGTACGACCGGCTCCTCGCTCATCTCAATCACTTCATCATCATGGACGACGTCGAGCTCATCCCGCTCGGCCAGGAACCGGGCGCGGAAGAGACCACCCTTGGCCTCACCGGCCCGCAAGCAAGCCAGGTGCTCACCCGCATGGGCCTGCCCACGCTGCCCGAGCCCATGACCGCCACCCGCGTCGAGTACAACGGCCTCGATCTCCGCATCCTGCGCAACTACGGTGCGCTCGCGGACCATTACGAACTCTGGACGCCCATCACCGGCATCACCCGGCTCTGGCGCAATCTCTGCACCGGCGGCGCAGTCCCGGCAGGATGGGCCTCCCTCGACGTATTCCGCATCGCGGAGGCCATCCCTTCCTATGGAGTCGACATCGTCGAGCGCGACCTGCCCCAGGAAACCTCCCAGACGCGTGCGCTGCACTTCAAGAAGGGCTGCTATCTCGGGCAGGAGATCGTCGAGCGCATTCGCTCCCGTGGCAACGTCCACCGTAACCTCTGTGCCCTGGAGCTTTCCGGGGCTGTTCCGGCACCCGGCACGGAACTCACCCAGGCCGGTGCACCCGCCGGTCACATCACCAGTGCAGCCGAACTCAAGCTGCCGGGCAGCACCCGCATCTTCGCGCTCGCCATGCTGAAGACGGAAGCGCAATCAAGCAAGGCTCCTCTCGCTTACGCCGCCGGGGATGCCACAGGGACCGCCAGCATCCTGGCCGGTCCACCGAGCCTTTAACCCTGAATTTCTGAACATGTTGAATGGGAAAGACCGAGCATGAGCGATAACCCGAAGTTTGAAGTGATTGACCGCCGCAAGGCCAAGGCAGCCGAAGAAACCCAGGCTCCTGCACCGCCCGCCGAAACCCCGGCCGCGCCCGCCGCGGAGCCCACCCCAGGCCCGCGCCTCGTGGAGCCGGAAAGCAAGCCGGAAGCCGAGGTGGCCGCTGCAGCCGAGACTGAACTGCCCGAGATGCCGCCCGCACCCACCGCGGAAGAGAGCCGCCAGCAGAAATCCGCCTACGACGCCTCTGCGCAGCGGCTTGAAGACATCGTCCGCGCGCAGAATCCAGCCATGGGCGCGCCGCCTCCCGTCGGTTTTGACAACCTCGTCCAGCAGCTCTATCTCTCCGCCATGATCCAGATGGGCGCAGGCACCCAGGAGGGCCAGCGTCCCCGCGTCGACATCCTCGGCGCCCGGCAGACCATCGACCTGCTTGGTGTCCTGGCTGAGAAGACCAGGGGCAACCTCACGGAAGCCGAGGACCGCATCCTCCAGACCGTCCTCTTTGACGCGCGCATGGCCTTTCTCGAACTCACCAACATGATCACGCTCCAGGGGGTTCAGGCGCCACCACCGCCTGGCAAGCGCTGACGCATGCAAGGCCTGCTTACGTTTCTTGGAACCGGAACCTCGATGGGCGTGCCGACGCTCGGCTGCGATTGCTCCGTCTGCACCTCATCCGATCCCCACGACCGCCGGCTCCGCCCGTCCATCCTCCTGCGCTGGCAGGGCGGCGGCCGTGAGCGCGTCGTGGTCATTGACACCGGTCCCGACTTTCGCGAGCAGGCTCTCCGCAGCGGCCTTCACCGCATCGATGCCGTGCTCTACACGCACAACCACGCCGACCACATCCTCGGCCTCGATGACCTGCGCCCGCTCAGCTTCACCGTAGCCCGCGAAGGCGGCGTCATCCCTCTCTACGCCTCCGACGAAACCGCCGCCGTCCTCACCCGTGTCTACGACTACACCTTTTCCCCCTCAGCCACCTATCCCAACCGCGCCCGCGTCCAGATCCTGCCGCTCGAAGAGCGCATCTCCATCCATGGCGTCGAATTCCTCCGGGTTCCCGTGCGCCACGGCGTTCAGAACATCGATGGCTTCCGTTTTGGCCGCGTCGCCTACCTCACCGACGTCAGTTTCATCCCTGAGGAGAGCTTCGCCCTGCTTCAGGGCCTCGATTGCGTCGTCCTCTCCGCGCTGCGCCACAAGCCGCACCCCAGCCATGCCACGTTGGACCAGGCCGTTGCCTGGGCCCGCCGCATCGGCGCACGCCAGACTTACTTCACCCACATCGCGCACGAGCTTCCCCACGCCGAGACCAACCGTTCGCTCCCCGACGGCATGGCGCTCGCCTACGACGGCCTCAGCGTTGCCGTGACACTCTCCGCCTGATCCGATGAGCATGCTCCGCGGCCAGATGGCCGTCTACCATTCGCTCGCCGAGCTTCCTCCGGACTTCGGCCCCACCGTCGCCAGCATCGGCAACTTCGACGGCGTTCACCGCGGCCACCAGGAGATTCTTGCCGCCGCCATCGCCGAAGCGCGCGCTCTCCGTGCCCGTTCTGTCGCCATCACTTTCGAGCCCCACCCGGACCACTTCCTGCGGCTCGCACAGGCACCACTGCTGCTCACGCCCACAGAAGAACGCCTGCGCCTGCTCGCCGAAACCGGCATTGACGCCACCCTGCTCTTGCCCTTCGATGCTGCTCTGGCCAGCCTGTCCGCGCGGGACTTCGTCCGCACCGTGCTCGTGGATGCCCTTGGCGTCCGTGGCCTGCATGAGGGCGCCAACTTCCGCTTCGGCCATCGCGCCGAAGCCGGCGTCGCCGAACTCGCCCGCTTCGGCGCGGAGTACGGCTTCACCCTCCACGTCCATCAGGCGGTGCACGTCCGCGGCCTTGAGGTTTCCAGTTCCGCCATCCGCGAGCGCGTGGCCGCAGGCGACATGAAGCGCGCCCGCTGGATGCTCGGCCGTCCTTTTGTCGTGCGCTCCACGCCTGTCCGCAACCGCGGCGTCGGCACGCAGCTCCTTGTTCCCACAATCAATCTCGCGCCTTACGACGGCCAGCTCCCGGCCTTCGGCGTCTACGTCACCTGCCTCACCATCGGGAGCCGCCGTTTTCAGGCTGTCACCAATGTCGGCAACCGCCCCACCTTCGCCGGTGCAGGCTTCAGTGTGGAGAGTTACATCCTCGACTTCGAGCCCATCGATCTCACTGCGGAAACACCCCTCAAGCTCGAATTCCTCCACCGCCTTCGTCCTGAGATGGCCTGGCCCTCACCCGAAGCCCTCAAAGCCCAGATCTTCAGGGATGTAGCGCGGGCGCAGCGCTACTTCCGCCTGGCTTTACCGCGCTGACTGCCTTCGGCTTCGCCGGGCCGCCCGCGTTCGCCGTTAGACTGTCCGGTTCGTCCCCTGGGAATCGCTCGTCCGGCTTGTCCGCAATCGCCACTTTCATAAAAGCCATCCAGATGGGCAGGGCCGCCCGCGCACCGGTCTCTTTCTCGCCCAGGGTCTGCTGATTGTCGAAGCCCACCCACACACCACACGTCACCGACGGCGAAAAACCCAGAAACCACGCATCCGTAAAATCGCTCGTCGTCCCCGTCTTGCCGCCCAGTGGGTGATGCATCTGCACCACGGCCGCGCCCGTCCCGTGCGCCGTCACCGCCTGCAGCAGCATCATCATCTTGCGTGCCGTTTCCTCGCTGATGACTTCATCGATCTCAGGCCTGTCCTGCCACAGCGTGATCCCGTCATAGTTCTGTACCTTCCGGATAAGCCGCGGCGCCACCCGGATTCCGTCATTCGGAAACACCGAGTAGGAGTCCACCTGCTGCTCCAGCGTGATCCCCGCTGCTCCCAGCGCGATCGGCAGGTACGCCGGAATCTCCGACGTCACTCCAAAGCGGTGCGTCAGGTCAATCACCTTCTTGATCCCCACCTTCGCCGCCAGCTTCACCGCCGGCACGTTCCGCGACTCCGCAAACGCATTGAGCAGCGTCATTGCTCCCTTGAAGTCGTTCTCATAGTTATGCGGCGCGTACCCGCCAAAGTTCACCGGCGCATCCACAATGATGTCCGTCGGCTCGGCTCCCTCTTCCATCGCCGTCGTGTACACATACGGCTTGAAGCTCGAACCCACCTGCCGCTCTGCCTGCATCGCCCGGTTGAACTGCGACAGCGCAAAGTCCCGGCCACCCACCATCGCCAACACGTCGCCCGTCGTGTTATCCATCGCCATCAGAGCGCCCTGCGCACCGGAGTCCTGTTCCAGCGTTGCCCGCCGCGAGCTTCCCTCCATCGCATCCGACAGGTGCACATAAATGATGTCGCCCGGTTTCACCAGCGCATCGCCCAATCTCCTCCCGGTCCACTGCCAGTCCGTCGGCAACAGCACAATCCGCTGATCGCCTGCCCGCGCCAGAATCGTCAGCGGCATTGCCCGCGTCACCAGCGCATGCACATAGTCGCCCGCGTGGCTGGTCATCGCCCAGTCTGGATGCCGGTAGCTCGCCAGCGTCGTGTCCTCGCTCAGCACATTTTCCAGGTTGCCTTTCCATCCGTGCCGCCGCTCATAGGCAGCCAGCCCGTCCAGGACAACACGGTTGGCCGTTTGCTGCAGGTCCAGGTCCAGCGTTGTCTCCACGCGCAGACCGGCCTCGTGCACATCCTCGGGACCAAACTGCTTCTCCAACTCGAGCCGAACCTCCTCCTGAAACCACGGCGCCACGGACTGATACGGCTCAGACAAATGCAGCCCCAGCGGCGCCTGCCGCGCCTGCTCCGCCTGCTGGTGCGTAATCAGCCCGTCGCTTTCCATCTCGCTGAGCACCAGGTTCCGCCGCTTCGTGCACTTCTCGGGATTCAGCAGCGGCGAATACGCCACCGGCCCCTTCGGCAAACCAGCCAGCAGCGCAGCCTCCGTCAGGTTCAGTTCCTTCGCATGTTTTGAGAAATAGAACTCCGAAGCCGCCTCGAACCCATACATCCCGCTGCCCAGGTAGATCTGGTTCCCATACAACGTGAAGATTTGCTCCTTGGTGAATGCACGCTCGATCTGGATGGCAAGAAATGCCTCCTGAATCTTGCGCGTCATCGTTCGCTCGTCAGAGAGAAACAGATTCCGTGCCAGTTGCATCGTCAGCGTGGACGCGCCTTGCGCGCGTCCATGGCCGCGCAGGTCATGGATCAGCGCGCCGGCAATCCGCAGCACATTCACGCCCCAGTGCCGCTCAAAGCTCTTGTCTTCAATGGAAAGAACTGCCTCGCGCAGAATCGGCGCAAAACCGTCGTAGCCCACCATCACGCGCCGCTCCAGCGCAAACGATCCAATCACGCGCCCCTTGCGGTCATACAAGTCGGTTGTGGTGGAAGGCCGATACCGCTCCAGATCGTGAATCTGCGGCAGGTCAACGGAGTAGATCAGCATCAGGCCGGCAAGCGAGCCAGTCACCACGGCTGCCAGCACCAGCGCCGCAAAGGCTACCCGTCCTGTAATCTTCCACTTGCGAAAACGCGCACTCCGCTCTCCCGGCTGCTTAGGTGCAAGCAGGTGGGTCCGGCCAAGGCCGCGCTTCTCGGTAGGTTGGTGGGGGGTGGTACCCAAGGGTTTCTGGCCTCGCGGGCACGGCGCGCGCTGTCGCGGCGCAATGCCTCACACCCTCAGGCTAGCACGGCTTCCATCGCAGGTCGCGTGACGAAGGTGCCTCGCGAACCACGCCGTACAAGAAGCAGAAAAACCGCATTCTAAGCAGCGTTGCGTCAGCTCGTTTTGGCTTTCAACAGTTCCAGCGCCTTGTTCAGCGTCTCATCGCCTTTTGCCGGCGTCACATCCAGTGCATCTTCATCCGACCGGTCGACCAGCACGTTCGGCGTCACTGCTTCGTCCTGGATCTTCTTCCCATCCGGCCCTTCGTATTTGGCCACGGTCAGCAGCAGCGCCGCGCCGCTCGGCAGCTCAATCGTCTTTTGGACGCTGCCTCCGCCAAAGGTCCGCTCGCCAACCACGTCGCCGCGATGGTCGCCCTCAATCGCATCGGCAGCAAGCTCAGCAGCACCATACGTGCCGCGATTCACCAGCACCGCGATCGGCGCGCTGGTGATGGACTTTGCCGGATCCGCCGCAAAGGTCTGCGTCGCAAATTTCTGCCCAGTCAGCGTTGCCAGCGTACCCTGCTGGATAAACAGGTTCGCCAGTCGCAGCCCGTCCGCTGGCGTTCCCCCTGTACAGTCGCGCAGGTCCAGCAGCACCTTTTCATTCTTCGGAGCTGCCTTCAGTTGCGCTGCAATCGCATCCACCCGCGCCGCAGACAGGTCGCCCGGCTTCAGATAAAGAATCGAAGAATTCTCATATTGCTGCTCGCTCATCGGCGGCTGCGGCGTCACCGTCCGTATCAGCGTAAGCTTGTCCGGGTCGGCCTTCCGGGGACGCACCACGGACAGCGTCACCGTAGTTCCCGGCTTGCCTTCCAGCATGATTCGGATGACTGCCAGCGAAAGCTCCCGCGTCGACTGGTCGCCGATCGACTCAATCACATCGCCGTCTTCCAGGTGCACCTTCTCGGCGGGCGAACCGGGGGCCACGCTCACCACCGTTGCGTATCCATAGCGCTTGGACACCATGATGCCCACCTGCGCCACGCCCTCCGTCGGGCGATCCTTATAAATCTTGTACTCGGTCGCCGTCAGATAGCTTGAATCCGCATCCAGCGACTCCAGCAACCCGTGCAGTGCGCCCGTCGTCACATCACTCAGGTTGGGCACCGTTACGTAGTCGCTCTGGACGCGCTTCAGTACCTCGGCGTACACATGAATCTGCCGGTAGGCGCCATCCTGCTCGCTTCCCGCATGAACGCCAAAGTTGCCGAACTGCCCAAGAGCAAATCCCAGGCCAAGGGAGGCAAACACCGCTACTGCCAGAACGAAGACCAGTCGCTGAAAGAATCGAGACACGCACACCACCGGGACGCAGCCCCGAGGGAAGCGGGCCGCTCATACCCTATAGACGCAATGATAGCGCAACCGGTGCAAACCCTGCGGGCCCACACCTTCAACAGCGGGGACCATAAAGGCCAGGCTGAGAACACGCGCCGTAGCTTTCCCGGCGCATGGAACAGTCAAACAGCGGACTGGCCCCTCCGGAATGCGCCAATACCAGGTTTTGCAACGATTTACACGCCGCGCAGACCACCAGGGTGCCACTTGGAACACTCAACGGAAGCATGCCTCTTCATGCGACGCCACCAGACCGGACCATCCCGCTCAGCCGTGGCACAGAGAATTCAAGCCCTGCGTGGCTATTTGCCCAGTGGAGCGTCCGGATCCGTCTCGGCCGGCTTGCCCTTTTCCTGAGCCGCCTTCAGCTTGGAGAAGATCGTTGCATCCGCAGCCTTTTGCAATCCGCGGGTCTTCTCAAACTCAGCCTTTGCAAGTTCCTTTTCGCCAACCGACTGATAGAACCGGGCAAGGCGCCAGTGCACATTCACATCGTCCGGGCTCAGCGCGGCAGCAGCCTTGAACTCTTTCAGCGCCTCTTCCTTGCGCCCTGCATCCGCAAGGAGAATGCCCAGGTCCAGATGCGCAAGCTCAAGCCGCGGATCAAGCCGAATCGCCTTCTCCAGCAGCGGCGTCGCCAACTCAGGATGGTTCAGTTTCATGTTGGTATCGGCCAGGTAGGTCATCGCCTGCGCATGATCGGGATTATTGGCGAGTTCTGCCTGAAACTCCCTGGCGGCATCCTCGTACTGCATGAGGTTCCAAAGCAGGTAGCCCAGCCCAAAATGCACATTGGGCAAACGCGGATCCGACTTCACCGCGGCGCGAAACTGCAGAACCGCATCCGCACGGTCCTTCATCTCGTCGTACGCTTCGCCTGCCAGCATGTCCGCTTCAGCAGAATCGGCATTCAGGGTCAAAATCTCATGGTAAACATCGAGAACGCACTGATAGTGCTTCGACCACAGACAGCTTTGCGCCAGAAGAAGGCGTAACGGCAAGTTCTGCGCATCAGCGGCAGTGGCGGTTCTCAGATAGGAGATGGACTCGCCATAGTTGCCGAGCCCATACTCTGCCATGCCAATCAAAGTGGCGAGGCGCAGCGCCTGCGGCGAGCCCGCTGGTTCGGTCTTCAGCAGAGGAGTGAAGGTCGCGACTGCCTCCTTCAAATCTCCCGATTTGAACAGAGAGAGACCAAGGTTCAGCCGCAATCCCGGCATCGATGGATTGAGCGCCAGAGCCTTGCGATAGTGCAGAATTGCCTCCTGGTAGCGCTCCTGGCGCGCCTCAAGAAATCCCAGATGCGCATAAGCCTCCGCGTCATTCGGGTACGTCTTCAGAGCTGCACGCCACATCGCTTCTGCCTCTGGCAGCTTTCCCTGCTGCTCCAGTGCATAGGCCTGCTCCCGCTCATTGCCTGCGGGCAAAGCGGACTGCGCCAGACAACCAGCACCCCATATCGCGATTGCCAGACCCCACGTGGCGCCCAGCCGAACTACAAACTTCCCTTCCATGTCTCCCTTTATTGTCCCTTGCCAAATACGGCACACGCAACCGAACCGGACCTGCACAAAAAAGAAGGCGCGTCGGGAGTGCTCCCGGCGCGCCAAGGCTTAGGCAGGTCACAATTCAGAAAATGAACTTGCCGCCCAACTGCAGGGTGCGAGGTCCGTAGTCACTTGTGATCTGTCCGAAGTTCCCATCGTGGTTGTTTGTATCCACGCCTTGCGGGCTCATGTGGTTAAAGGTGTTGAAGGACTCAAAGCGAAGCTGAATGCTCGGTCCCTCATGACCGGTGAGCGCAATGTTCTTGAGCAGAGACAGGTTCCAGTTGTTGATGCCCGGGCCCACAACCGAGTCCTTGGCCGCATTGCCAAAGCCCTGGTTCGGACCGCCATTCCACGGCGCGACGGGATCAGCAAACGAACTCGTGCTGAACCATTGGTTGACCGTCTTGGGATAGCTGACTTTGGAGACCAGGTTCGGGCGGTTGCTTCCGGCCGTCAGACCGAGAACGTCACTGCCGCTGTAGTGAATGAACTGAGGCAGGCCCTTCTCGGCAAACGTGATGCCCGAGATCGTCCAGCCCCCGAGAATCGTGCGAGCTGCCGTGTTCGAGCTCTTGTTGAAGAACGGCAGGTTATACACATAGCTGACGTTGAGAATTTGACGGCGGTCGAAACCGGTGTCCGAGCCGTAGTCATACTTCGCATTGAACGGATTGGAGATCGCATTGAGATCGTTCGCTACTTCACTCATCAAGTGGGACCACGTGTAGGCCACCTGCGTGGTCAGTCCCCACCGGTTCTCAATGCGCACGCCTGTCTGCAGCGAGTTGTAGTTGAAGTTGGTCTCGTTCTCTTCCTGGTTGATGGCCGCAAAGCCTGGGAAGTTTCGATACTCGTTGGGGTTCAGCTTGCCGGTGGCAACTCCCTGACGCTTGTCATACGGGCTGGTTGCGCCCGTCGCGCCACCTGTGTAATACAGCGGGTCTACAAGCGGCAGCGTGTTGATCTGCCGGGTATTGTTTTGGTCGAAGCCTCTGGAGCCAACGTACTGCAGCACCGCCACGACGGAAGGGGCAAGCGCACGCTGGACGCCAAGGCTGAAGTTCGCCGTTCCCGGAGGCATGTAGTCGTACTTGATGTTGGTCAGGCTGGACGGGAAATGGTTGAGCGTCGTTTGTCCCGTCAGCACGCTGGTGTTCGGGTTGGAGAAGTACACGTTGGTCGCAGAAGGAATGTAAGCAAAGGGCGGGTTCAAAGCAGCATTGTAGACATCGTTGCCCTGAACACGCTCAAAGAACAGACCAAAGCCGCCGCGCAGCACTGTCTTTCCATTCCCGCCCATGTCATAGGCAAAACCGACACGCGGCTGGAAGGTGTTGTAATGGTTCTGCACCACGCCACGCGGGAAGCCATTGACGCCCGCTTCCCGAATGCCGTTCAGGTAGAACTGCTCGGCGCCCGTTTCCGGGAAAGTGGACAGCGAGGCCGGAATCAAAGTGCCGTCCGGCTGGACCGGATTACCCTGGGAAAAGCTGTAATCCGCCGGGACAAAGTTCGCAAATTTGTCATACCGCTCAAACGCGTGCGGCATGCCGTCAAAGCGGAGCCCAAGATTCAGGACCATCTTCGGCGAGACATGCCAGTTGTCCATGGCATAGGTGTTGTAGTTGTTATTGACCCAGTGCTTACCCGCCAGATACTCCAGCTGCGAGTAGCTGGACGCCATGCCAAGCAGATAGTTCACATACGAGTCGCCGGAAAATTGACTCGAGTTGAACGCGATAACTCCGTTTGTGTTGTACTGCAGCTGCTGGTTCTTATAGGTGTGCAGCCAGCCCGCGCCAAACTTGAACTGGTGACGGCCGCGAGTCCAGGACACATCGTCGCGATAATCGAAGCCTTCATATCCGTTCTTCCACGGATAGTAGCTCGGGCTCCAGGTCACGTTGATGGGTGAACCCTGCAGCTGAACCTCAGGCATGCGGTGCATCAGGTTGTTATCCAGCGGGAAAAAGCTGGTCGCATTCCATCCGGTAGGCTGGACAAACTGACCGCCGCCCGGTCCCTCGGTCGGGGTCAGGGTAATCTTGTTGCCGCTGTAGAAGAACGCGGTCTCGTTGAGAACGTTGGGCGAATACGTCTGCGTCAGCTTGATGGCCGCCGAGTAGGACGGGTTGGTCATGATCGTGCCGACCGTCGGATACGTGCTGTCGCCCCAGAGCGGCGGAAAGTACTTCTGATCCAGCGTGTCGTGCAGATAGTGGCCCATCAACTGATACTTGCTCGTGATGGTGTGATCGATACGAACGATGTCCTCACGGACGTTCGTCGGCTGCGGAATCGACGCGATGTACTGCGTTCCGTTGTTGTAGTTCGGCTTCGGGAACGTCCCGGCATTCAACTGAAGGACCGCGTTCTGGTCGATCAGATTCGCAGGAATCACGTTGTTCGGGAATGGCTGTCCGGCCGTCAAGCCGTCCGCCTGGTACAGCGCAAGTTTGGCCGGATCGCTGGTGACAGGAACGATGGGAACCGTGCCACCGGTCGGAATGGTGTAATTCAGAGCCGTGTTTGCCGTCGGGAAGTTAGGTTCCAGAATCGCGTTCTGAATCGACGGTGGGCTGCCTTGAATCAGCCTGCGCCACTCCTCATTCCAGAAGAAGAACGTCCTGGTCTTCGACTCGTTGTAGACATGCGGAATCCAGAGCGGGCCGCCGATGTTGCCGCCGGGCTCGTTCAACTGGAACGTGGGCCGCGATTTTCCGCTCCTGTTAAGGAAGTAGTCATTCGCGTTGTAAGCCGTATTGCGGTTGAACTCATACACCTCCCCGTGATAGTGCCGCGTACCGGACTTGAGCACCATGAGGATGGTACCGCCCGAACCGATGCCGTAATCAGGGCTGTAGTTGCTGTCCAGCGTCTGAAACTCGGCAATCGCATCCTGTGAGGGCAGGTTCATGAAGCAGCCGCCGCAACCGCGGTCGTTCTGCTCGCCGCCGTCGATCATGTAGATGTTGTGCGTCGTACGGGTTCCGTTAAAGCTGATGCCGTTAGATGAGGTCAGCGCGTTCACACCGCCAAAAGGAGGCAGAGTATTGGAAACGCCAAGACCAAGAGCCGCAAGCGACGTGATGTTGCGCCCGTTGGTCGCAATCTGCGAGACCTGCTCGCCGCTGATCAGCGTGCTCACTTCGCTCGTCTCCGACTGCACCTGAAGAGCATCGGCCGCGACCGTCACCGTCTGCGCCTGGCTGCCGACCGTCAGCGAGACATCCGCCGTAACTGTCTGCGCCACATTCACCACAATGCCGGTTCTGGTGGTTGTCTGGAAGCCCGCTGCGGTCACCTTCAGCGTGTACGAGCCGATGGCCAGGTTGGCAAATCGATAGGCCCCAACTTCGTTGGAAAGGCCCGTTCTTGTCTGACCAGTGGCAGGGTTTGTCAGAGTCAGCGCCGCGTTCGGCACGACCGCTCCAGTGGTATCTGTCACGGTGCCTGTGATCGTGGCATTCTCCTGCGCCCATGCCCCGGGCACAAGTGCCAGAAGCAAGGCGAGAAGCGCGAAGCCCGCCTTCCAGGAGCTCCGCAAGGGATGCTTCCAGGACGGCCGCTTGAAGGCGCGATGGTTCGGGAACGATTGATGAATCATGGTTTGCCTCCTGAGCAAACGGTTACTTCGACGGGGCGGTTTCCGCTACGCTGCTTGTCTGTGTAGCGCCGATCTTCCAGGCCTCTGCTTGCTCGTCCTTATGCTTGAGGACGAGTCTTGGGGCAGGAATAAATGGGCCGCAAAGGTTTGCTGGCTCGAGATTCCATCGCACCAGAAGACCAATGCCACCCACCGGACCTGACTTGACTCACGCGCAAGCGCCCTCTCTGGCGCCCGCCATACCGCAAATTCGGAAAAGGTCATTTGCCATCCAGCAGTCGAGACACACACGTCAGCCCAGGATTGGGTTGACTAGATAAAAACAGTAACAGC
>JBAUTX010000368.1:0-5501 GCA_049582405.1 Occallatibacter sp.
CTACTTGTGTTACCTCTCGCGCTCCCTGCGGTGTCGCAAACAACCCGATCAGGAACCGGCACTCCAGCCTCTCAATCGAGCACAGCTGCAGCACCCCCAGCGGGCGCAGCGTCGCTTCCGGCAGCCAACACCCTCCTTGATGGAACACCCGTCAAACTTCGCCTCAGCCAGACAATTTCTTCCGCGGACGCCAAAGTTGGTCAAGAGGTCCCCTTCGAAGTACTAGAAGAGTTGAAAGTGGGCGATGTTGTTGTGCTTCCGAAAGGTGCGACGGCAATCGCAACGGTCACTGAGGCTGAGCACAAGAAGAGTATGGGGAGAGCTGGAAAACTGAACGTGAATATCACCTATGCTCGATTGGCAGATAACGAAAAGCTCGCATTGCGCGCGGTTAAGGAAGCGAAAGGCGGCGGGCACGTTGGCGCGATGACAGGGGCAATCGTAGCTACGTCGATTATCTTCTTTCCGGCGGCACCCCTTTTCCTTTTTGTTCATGGCAAAGACATTACAATCCCGCAGGGAACCGAGATCACTTCATTCGTGGATGGCGACATGCATCTGGACATGGCGCGGTTTCAGCCTGCCGGTTTTGCTCCTGGGAGTTCCTCCCCAACACTGGCGGGCACCACTCCAGCTGCTCCGGCGCAAGCTAGTATGACGGTTGACTCCACTCCGCCCGACGCCGACATCGAAGTAGACGGCAACTTTGTGGGCGATACTCCTTCAACTGTCAGTGTCGCGACGGGCAGTCACGAAATTCTGGTCAAGAAACAGGGATTTGCCGATTGGAGCCGGAAGCTGAACGTCACGGGCGGAAATGTGCATGTTGCCGCAGCACTGCAACAACAGGCGACGCAATAGTTTGTCGCCTTGGCGTCATGATCATTCTGGGACCGGCCCGAAGTGTTAGCGTAGTTCGTGACGGCCTATGCACCGTCACGCATGCACCGACGCACACGCAGAACGCTCATGGTGGTCGCCGCAGTCCTGGTTTTGCTGGGCGTGGCGGTCTTTTTGCGGTCGAAGGCTCCGCCGGAAGCAGCGCGACTGCTGCCGGAGTCAGACGGCATCCTCTACATCAACTTCAGGCCGGTGCGCGCTTTCCTGCACAAAGACATGAAGCCGCCGCAACGCGTGCCCGACTATCAGCAATTTGTCGACGCGACGGGTATCGACTGGGAGCGCGACCTGGATCAGGCGGCGATTGCGCTGCACCGCATGGCGAATCCCAGTGGGCCGAACGGGCCCGTGGCCTATTCGCTGGTGCTGGTGGGCAAGGTGGACGGCAACCGGCTGAAAGCGTGGCTGGCAGCTCATGCGGCAAGCGAGGACACTTACGCCGGACGGACGATCTACGACATTCCCTCGGAAGGCCGCACGGTACGGGTGGCGCAGATCGGCTATGACATGGTGGCGATTTCAAATGCGCCGACGCCGGAGCAGATCCACTCCATCATCGACAGGCGGCGTACGGCGGCGCTGCCGTTTGCAGGATCCACGCTGCTGGCGCACCACTATCACGAGATACCGCTGCTTGCACTGGCGTGGGGCGTGGGACAGATTGGGCTGCCTTTCTCAGAGAGTGGCGCGATCCAGATCTTCGGCTTCAAGCTGCCGCTGGAGGATGGGACCACTCTGATTGCGAGCGTTTCACCCATGCTGAGACTGAATGGCGAACTGCGGCTGCGGGTGGAGGAGATTGCACCGGGCCAGCAGACAGCCATCAACCAGGCCGCGTCTCTGAACCTGCTGCTGAATATGGCGAAAGGGTTCACGGCCCCGCTGGGTCCTAACCCGGCGAATGACGCTCTGAAGCAACTGCTGGCGACCACCGAAGTGGTCCAAAAGAACGACCGGGTGGTGGTGACGGCCCGGTTGCACTCGGCCGACCTGGCGGCCATCGCCGCTGGAGAAAATGCAACGGAGCAGGTAACTCCAAGCGGCGAGAACGCATCGAAGTAGACCAACGCGCTTCCCTGAGCATCGTTCCACACTGCTGCGGGAGAAGGCCGCCGAAGCTCCATCCCTGCAAGCTGAGAACGGATGGGCTGCGAGCTTCGGACGGCACCGCTCTGCTGCCGAACTCGCTGCGCGGATCCACCTCCATTCGACGCTGGCACCTCTCTCTGAATCTGGGAGCCTATGCTCCTGCGACTCCGCGCGGCGAGCTTGTCGTCTGACGGATTCAACCGTTCGGTCGCACACTTCGCAAGAGCCGGGAGCGACCTGTGCGGCCCGCTCCATCTGGACCCAAAAACGGCGCGGCTCCCGCTGAGGGGAGCCGCTTGCATTGCTGCTGAAATCGATTGCTTACCGGCTGGCGACCGCGTTCGTGGAGCCTGCGCCGCCTTCCAGCGCAGCCTGCTCGTAGGTGGTACGCAGGTACTTGTGGGGATTGACCGGGACGTTGTGGACGCGCACTTCGTAGTGGAGGTGCGGGCCTGTGGATCTGCCCGTTTGCCCGACGTAGCCGATAATCTGGCCGCGAGTGACATGTTGCCCTGGCAACACCGCCACCGACGACATGTGGGCGTAGACGGTGACAAGGTCATGGCCGTGGTCGAGCACCACCTGGCGTCCGTAACCCGAACCCATGGAAGCGCCTGTCACGACGCCGTCGCCGGCGGAGCGCACGGGGGTACCCCAGGGTGCGGAGATGTCGATGCCGGGATGAAATGCACCCTCGCCGTTGAGGGGATCTTCTCTCTCGCCGAAGGCAGAGGTCACGCGGCCTTCGATGGGCCAGAGCGAAGGCGCATCGGCATATTGCGTCCAGTCACCGGTGAAGCTGGAGGTCAGGCCACCCTCAAGGGCGCGCGTCACGCGGCCGGACATAGCCTGCGCACGGAGCGCATAGAACTGGTCAAGGGTGAGCGTCACATCCTGCTGGTTCAGGTCGTCCTTCGCGGTCAGGCTGGCAGGTGTCGGCGCGGCAGCGGCAGAAGCGGCGCCCTGCTTGCCGGCCAGGAGCTTGTGCTGACGAAGGCCGTAGAGTGTTGTGACTTCATTTGCCAGCGCGCCAAGCGAGGCGACCTGCACATCGCGATCATGCGCAATCTGCGCCATGTGCTGGTAGTTCTTCCGGAGGGTTTCGCGGTCCTGGCGCACCTGATTGAAGCTCTCAGTCTTGAGAAGCATCCGGGTGTAGGAGCCCGCCAGCCCAACGATGGTGAATGTGCCGATTAGAGCGGCGCAGACGAAGCCGTAGACATAGTGAAGCGGCAAGGGGATCTTGCGCACACGCCCGTCTTCGTCTCTGGCGACAAAGAGAATGTAATAGCGTTTCCGCAGCATGAACCTCATCCATCCCAGCAACCGCAACCGGGGAAGGCTGCAACTCGCCACAAATACAAGTGAAATGAACTTACGTACAGGCTCCCTGATGAGCCCTGAACCCATTGCAGGGCCTCTCGGAGGCACCCTTCATGGAACGTTCCAACTAGGCTAACAAAGGGGCTGTAGCGGGTCAACGCAGCGGTGTTGGAAAATATGCCGTTCCAAGGCGCGGTCCCATTTTGGGAATGACCTTATGGGAATTCAGCGCCCTTTCGGATTCTAGAGCCAACCTGTTTTAATATCTATAAGATGCGAGAGAGCAAGCCGCGAACACGCAGAGACAAACGGGGCGAACTTGCCCTGCTGGAGCTGATTCGGTTACGAACGTCAGGCCAGCGCAGCCGAGGGGTGCGCCTGGGCATTGGGGACGACTGCGCTCTGGTTCTGCCTCGCCCCGGCGAAGAGCTGTGCGTGACGACCGATCTTTCGATTGCGGGGCGGCACTTCCGGCTTGACTGGCACCCGCCTGAAGCTGTGGGTCACCGCGTGCTGGCGCGCGGGCTGAGCGATCTGGCAGCGATGGGAGCGAGGCCTGTTGCTGCATTTCTTTCGCTGGGGATGCCTGCGGAGCTCACCGTCGCGAATGGCCGGCAAAGAGCGTGGGTGGACCGCTTTCTGGATGGGCTGCTGCGCCTGGCGCGGGAGCATCGGACGCCCCTTGCGGGGGGAGATCTGGCGGAGTCGCCGGTGGCGCTGGCGGATATTGTGCTGATTGGCGCGGCGCCTCAGGGCCGTGCGCTGCTCCGCAGTGGAGCCCGGCGGGGCGACCTGATTTACGTGACAGGCATGCTGGGTGGAGCGGCGGCAGGACTTGCCCTGCTGGGAAGCATGGCAAAAGGCAAGAAACAAGGAGCGAAGCCCGCAGAGGCTTTGGGCCGGATGCCTGCAACCATGCGGTCGGCGCTGGCGCCGCATCTCTACCCCGAGCCGCGCATCGCGCAGGGGCAATGGCTCCTGCGGCGCCAGGCAGCAACGGCAGCGATGGACCTGAGCGACGGGCTCTCGACCGACCTGACGCATCTGTGCGAGGAGTCGCGGCTGGCGGCTGAGGTGGATGCGGCAGCGCTGCCCATTCATTCCGGCGCGACGCTGGCCCAGGCTCTGCGTGGCGGCGAAGACTATGAACTGCTGTTCACGGCTGCGCCGGAGACCCGGATGCCGACCAGAATTG
Source organism: Occallatibacter sp. (assembly GCA_049582405.1). GTDB lineage: Bacteria > Acidobacteriota > Terriglobia > Terriglobales > Acidobacteriaceae > Telmatobacter. Next base: position 4,508 of record JBAUTX010000368.1, read on the forward strand.
CCGACGTGCTGGTCACGAGAATCGGGCGGATGATTCCCCGCCACCGCGACCGGGCGCGCATTACGCTGGTGACCGCGAAGGGATCCCAGCCGCTCAAGCCGCAGGGCTGGGAGCACTTCCGGTAGAGCTGTCTTCAAGCGGAGTTGGCTTGCAGGGGTCCGGCCTCCTGCTCAATACGCCAGGGTGAACTGCTGGCGAACGTGCCCGGGATGCTCGAGTTCATCCACGAGCGCGACGGCGTAGTCTTCCGCCGAGATGCGGCTTTCGCCTTTGGCGTCGGTGACGAGTTGCGTGGCGCCGAGGCGGAACTTGCCGGTGCGCTCGCCGGGCTGAATCAAGGCCGCCGGGCTCTGGTAGGTCCAGTCGAGCGAGGATGCTCTCAGAATCGGCAGCACGTCACGGTGGGCAACAGCGATGGGCCTCCACGCTTCAGGAAATTCGGGTGTTTCGACAAGCTGCACACCCGGAGCGACTTCCAGACTGCCCGCACCGCCGACCACGATGAGCCGCTTGACGCCGGCTTTTTCCAGGCCGGCGAGAAGAGCCCGCGTGGCATCGTGCACGAGGGTGACCGCAGCTTGAGGCGGAGCGTAGGCGCTGATGGCGGCCTGGGCCCCGCGCGCTGTTGCGGCTACGCTGGAGACATCGGTGACATCGCCTTTGATGACGGTTGCGCCGGCGGCTCTGACCTTCTCCGGATTGCGAACGACGGCGGTGACTTCGTGACCGCGGTTGAGAAGCTCTGTAAGAATGCGGCTGCCGATCATGCCAGATGCACCGTAGAGTACGACTTTCATGCTGAATCTCCCTTTGAATGACTGAACCTGTGTGGTTGCGGGCGCGGCCTGGAGCGGCGCGCCTTGCACCATTCCCTATTAGGAAGTAAGTATCCCCCGGCAGAGCCGGGGGCCTTACGGTGTGAGCCGCTCAAAGCGGCTTGAGCGGGGTCGCTAACGCGGCCCCGATTACGTTGGGCCACCGTGACGGTGGCTGG
>JBAUTX010000369.1:0-4911 GCA_049582405.1 Occallatibacter sp.
CTCTCGACCACCGCGAGCCCGGCATCCTCGGCGTCGTCCTCACCACACCCTCGCTCTACGCCGAGCTCATCTGCGACGGCATCCACACCGCGCCGGAGATCGTCCAACTCTGGCGCAGCGCCAAAGGCCCCCATCGCAGCATCCTCGTCACAGACGCCATGAGCGCCGCCGGCATGCCCGATGGCGAGTACCAGCTCGGCGGATTCACCGTGCAGGTCGCCAACGGCCGCGCCATGGCGCGCGGCGTTCTCGCCGGCTCCGTCCTCACGCTCGACCGCGCCCTCACCAACTACATCGCCTTCACCGGCGCATCGCTCCAGGAGTCTCTGCCGCTGCTCACGGTCAATCCCGCCACCATGGCAGGACTCACCGCCAGCGCAGGTTCGCTCACACCCGGCTCACTCGCAAACTTTGTTGTGCTTGAAAAGTCCGGCTCGCTGCGCGCATCCATCCTCGACGGCCAGCGCGCCGCCTGACACCGCTACGACTCCGCCAGCCGCTGCGCGCGCCACACCGCGCCTTCGATGCCTGCCACTTCCTTCGTCCCCACCGGCATCTCCGGCGCCGCAGCCCGCAGCGCGGCCACAAAGCCCTCGCGCACCATCCGCGACTTGCCAATCACGCTGCCAATCCATGCCACGGGCACCTCGCCCGGCACCGCATGTTTCCGCTTCAGCTTCGCGCGCACCAGCAACACAGATTCGGCCAGGTCCGCCGCTGCCTGCTGCAACACGCCCACGCTCACCGCGTCACCCTCTTCGGCAAGCTGGTCAATCGCCGGCGCCAGCGCTGCAAAATCCGGTCCCGGCGTGCTGTCGCCCAGATTTACCAGCTCCTCGATCGTCTTCGTGCCCCAGATGCGTCCCACCGTCTCCAGCACCCGCGTCGGCTCCTCGCGGTCATAGGCATGCAGTCCACGCCGCACCGCGTGCAGTCCAATCCAGTAGCCCGAACCCTCATCGCCCAGCCGAGAACTCCATCCGCCCGCGCTCTCGCGGCCCCCATCCGGCGCACGCCCAATGCAGTTCGACCCCGTCCCCGCAATCTGCAAAATGCCCGGCCCGCCGCGAAACGCTGCATCCAGCGCGATCACCTCATCGCCCACGACCTCGGATCGCTCGATGCCAAAGTCGCGAAACACAGCCGTGATCCATTCCTTCACGCCCGGCATCGTCGCGCTCGCCACACCCCCCGTCGCCGCATCCACCCGTGTCACGCCTGCCTGCCGATACACCTCGCTCAGCAGCTTGCGCAGGTTCTCTTCCGCCACCGCCGCACCCACGCGCAGCCGCTTGATCGACCCATTCTCGGCAAATGCCACCACGCGCTCCCCATCCGCAATCGACGCGCGCGTCCTCGTCCCTCCGCCATCAATCCCCAGAACCAGACCCATGCTCTCCTCTTGTTGCCCGTCTATTGCGCGGGCTCTGCACCGTCATCGCGCAGCGTTCCCGCCAGCACGTTCAGGCTCCCGTCCGTCTTCGGCGCGTGCAGGCCCAGCATGTGCGCCAGCCAGGGATACAGATTCACGTTCTCAAACGGCAGCACAGTCTTCCCCGGCACAATATCCGCCCCTTCGGCAAAGAAGCTCGCTTTCATCTCCGGCATCAGCGCCGGATCAAATCCATGCGCCCCCGCAGTCGGCTTCCTGTCCGGCTTGCCCGCGGCAGGCCCGTGTGCGCGAATCGCATACGCTCCCGTCGCAATCACCACCGGGTCCCCCTCGCGATCGTTCTGGTTAAAGTGGAGATCCCCCGGCACATTCTTCCGCCGGTACACCTTGAACTCCGAACTCGCCTTCTTCAGCTGGTCGTACACGCGTTGCCGGTCGGCTTCCGTTTTGCCATACAGCAGCGCCCCCGCCGTCTCAAATCCCGCCAGGTCGGCAAACTGGTCCAGCGTGATCCACGCGGCAGCCACCTTCGTCATGCCGTGGTCGCTCACCACCACCAGGTCCACCGGCAGCTTGCTCGCATCCAGCCCTGCCTTCAGCTTGCCCACCAGTGCATCCACCTTGCGCACCGCTGCCCGCGTCTCCGGCGCATCGGGGCCAAACTCGTGGCCTTCGTGGTCCGGCTCTGAGAAATACAGCGTGATGAAGTGCGGCCGTTCCGCTTCCGGCAGCTTCAGCCAGTCCAGCACCTGCGCCACCCGCTCGTCCTCGCCAATCTTCTCGTCGTAGTGCAGGAAATAGGTCGGCCGGTAGCCCGCAATCTCCGCCTCCGAACCCGGCCAGAACAGGCACGCCGTCCGCATCCCCTGGCTCTCCGCCAGGCTCCACAACGGCACGCCGCTGTACCAGCTTCCATCCGTCACTGCCTTGGGATCGCTGATGGTGTAATGCGCCTGCTTGCGCTCATCGTAGAAGTTGTTCGCCACCAGCCCGTGGTGTTCCGGATAAAGCCCCGTCACGATCGTGAAATGATTGGGAAACGTAAGAGAAGGAAAGCTCGGCAGCATCCCCTCGGGAGCCCACACGCCTTCTTTGCCGATCTCCAGCAGGTGCTTCGCCCCATCGCGCTTCGCATAATCCCACCGGAACCCGTCCAGCGACACCAGCACCACGTAGTGCGCTTTGCGGGCGGCCTCGGAGTTCGGCCCGTGCTCAACATGCTGCACCGGTAGCGGCGTCGCGCTGCGGCCGGCCTGTCCTGCAAGCCATCCGCCCCCTGCCGCCAGCCAAACACCCAGTAAAACTGGCGCAAAACACCGCCCCGCGCGCAATCGCATGACCCTTACCTCTGCATCAGCTTATCGCACGCAGGCCCGTGCGGCGCCGCCCAGTCCGCTCGCCGCACCGCCTCCGTGTTCTGCCTTCATGACTTAGTTGCTGGGGGGCGTGGCAGGAGCCGCAGCCGGAGCGGGAGCCGCAGGCTGCCCCTTCGAGAATCCCCGGATATACGCGATCAAACCCTTCACGTCATCGTCCGTCGCGCGCGACTTGTCCTCGGGCGGCATCTTGTCGCTCCCCTTCCGGATCGCGTCCGCCAGTTGCTGATCGGTCTTGTCCGCAAGCGCCTTCGGATCGCTCCAGTCAGCCAGGGTCAGTTTCATGCTCGTGGCCAGATCCGTCTTGCCGTTCCCGTTGTCGCCATGGCACATCGCGCAGTCCATCGTGTAAATCTGCTTCACTTTTGCCGCAGCCTTTGCCTTGGCGTCCGCCTGGGCCTTGGCGTCTGACTGCGCCTGATCGTCCGCCTTCGCACCCGCCTTCGCGTGCGGATGCGTCGTCTGCTGCGCCAGGGCCAAAGCGCCAACCGTCACCACGAAAGCAACAGCCACAGCAAGGAGCATGAACCGCTTGAGCATATCTGTCTCCCCAGTTGCCGGTGTCTTGATTCGCATCGTGCAATCTGTTCGTTTGAGATTCGACAGCATTATAGGCCCGACTGAAAGTGAGTTGCATCACACAAGTTTTCGCGCGTACCCCTTCGTGCACAGCCGCATTCCGGTTGTGGTATACGTTCCTTCATGCCCCGCGTGAGCCCCCTGGCCGTCACATTCCTCGCCGCCCTGCTTTCCGTCCCTTCCGCCCTTGCGCAATCCCCGGCGCCCACGCCACCCATGGGCCCTCCCATGGGCCCGCCGATGGGTTGGAACAGTTGGGACTCCTACGGCCTCACCATCGACGAAGCCGACTACCGCGCCAACACCGCCGTCCTCGCCGGCCTCCGCCCGTACGGCTGGACCTACTCCGTCATCGACGAGGGCTGGTACATGCAGGATCCCTTCGCCCCCACCGTCCCCACCCGCAAATACGTCTGGGACGCCAACGGCATCCTCATCCCCGCCGTCGACCGCTTCCCCTCCGCCGCTAACGGCCAGGGCTTCAAGCCCCTCGCCGACTGGGTCCACGCCCAGGGCCTCAAGTTCGGCATCCACATCATCCGCGGCATCCCCCGTGAGGTCGTCCACCTGAATCTCCCCGTCGCCGGCTCCAGCTTCCACGCGCAGGACGCCGCCGATCTCGCCGCCACCTGTCCCTGGGATGAAGGCAACTACGGCGTCGCCGACAACCCCGCCGGCCAGGCCTACTACGACTCCATGCTCAAGCTCTACGCCGCCTGGGGCCTCGACTTCATCAAAGTCGACTGCATCAGCGACCACCCCTACCGCCCCACTGAAATCCGCCAGATCGCCGAGGCCATCCGCAAGACCGGCCGCCCCATCCTCCTCAGCCTCTCGCCCGGACCCACCCAGCTCGCCCACGTCGCCGAGATCCAGAAGTACGCGCAGATGTGGCGCATCACCAATGACCACTGGGACAGCTGGCAGTTTCCCCACCCGACCCCGGACGGCTTCCCCTTCGGCCTGCAGGACGAATTCGACATGCTGGCCAGATGGTCCGCCTACACCGGCCCCGGCAGTTGGCCCGATCCCGACATGCTCCCCGAAGGCGTCCTCGCGCCTCATCCCGGCTGGGGCCAGCCGCGCACCTCGCGCTACACCCAGGACGAGCAGCGCACCGAATTCACCCTCTGGGCCATCTCCCGCTCGCCCCTCATCATGGGCGCCAACCTCACCCGCCTCGACCCCTTCACGCGCTCCCTCATGAGCAATGAAGAGGTCCTGCGCCTCAACCAGACCGCCGTCGAAAGCCATCCCGGCGAGCTCCCCGCCGACCCCGCCGCGCGCCAGTCCTACCCGCAGCGCTACTGGGTCGCCCGCACCGGCGGCCCGCACCCGCACACTTACATCGCCGTCTTCAACCTCGCCGACGCACCCACCAAGGCCGACCTGCCATGGATGATCTTCCACCTGCCAAACGCGCCCCACGCCCTCTACAACGTCTGGGAGAAGCAGCACATCCCCGCCGCCAGCTCCCTCCACGTCCAGCTCCCAGCCCACGGCTGCGCGCTCTTCCGCCTCGAGTAAGGCCTACTTCACCGCCCCGCGCAGCGCCGGCTCCAG
>JBAUTX010000370.1:0-1978 GCA_049582405.1 Occallatibacter sp.
GTCCAGGGACATCCTCCTCGACCTGCTGTCAGATCCCCTGCAAGCTGGTGGATGGACGATCGTGTGGTGGAATTGGTTCCACGCGCGGCGTCCCGTATGGACACCAAAGGTTGTCGCCTTGCTTACGGGGATGTATGCGCTCTCCCTGACCTCGCAGACACTGCTTGCGAACTACGGCGTCGTTCTTCCCCATGGGCTGGGCGCCTGGCTGGCCGGTGCATCCGCCTGGAGCAGCAACCTGACAAGGCTCGCCTTCCTTCTGGTGCTCGCTCTGGTCGTCTCAGCGGGCATTCGCAGGCAAGGCAAAGAGGGCTGGCTGGCTCTTCCTGTTGTGGTGAACATGGCCGTTGAACTCATGGTCCCCACCAACTTCGGTGTGGAAGTCCTCGGGCGCTGGCATGGCGTGAATCTTCTGATTTGGGATCTGACCGACCCTCTCTTCGTGCTGGTGTTGGGCATTCTGATGCTGCGCCGGTTGCTGCATTCCCTTGAGCGCCAGCGCCAGATGGCCCTCGACGTCAAGCAGGCGCAGGAGGTGCAGCAGGTCATCCTGCCCGAGCAGCGCATCCATGTTCCGGGCCTCGTCATCGAAAGCGAGTACCGCCCCGCGCGTGAAGTCGGCGGCGACTTCTTTCAGATCATCCCGAACGAGACCGACAACAGTCTGCTCATCGTCGCCGGCGACGTCACCGGCAAGGGCCTCAAGGCCGGCATGCTCGTCGCGCTGCTCGTCGGGGCCATCCGCTCGACGGCCGATTGGACCTGGGAACCAGCAGCCATTCTCAAGGCGCTCAACCAGCGCCTCATCGGCCGTGGAGACGCCCAGGCCACCTGCCTCGCGCTGCGCATCGACCGCGACGGCAGCGTCACCCTCGCCAACGCAGGTCATCTGCCGCCCTATCTCAACGGCGAGCCCCTCGCAATGGAGGGCGCACTGCCCCTCGGCATCCTCTCAGGCGCAGAGCCTTCCGTCCTGGACTTCAAACTCCAGGCCAATGACAAGCTCGTGCTCGTCTCTGACGGTATCGCAGAGGCCACCGACGCCACCGGCAACCTCTTCGGCTTCGACCGCGTCCGCGAACTCCTCCGCGCATCCAGAACCGCAGCCGAAGTCGCCCATGCCGCGCAGACCTTCGGCCAGGAAGACGACATCAGCGTCATCACCGTTGCGCGTTCAGTCTCCACAGCGCCGGCGCTGGCCTGAGCCGCTCCAGCAGCGCACCGCCCGCCTGCCTGGCTCGCGCCCTTACCCGTTCGCCGCGTAGCCCAGGCCCGTCAGCACGCCGCGCATGTACGCAAAGCTCTCCGTTACGCCCGGCATCGGGTCCTCGCCGTGAATCTCATATTCCAGATCCACCCACCCCGGATACTTGATCGCAATGAGCGCCTGAAAAATCTCCCGGATCGGCAGCTTGCCTTCGCCCACCGCCACCTGGCTCTCCTTCACCTTCAGGTCGCTCAGGTCTTTCATGTGCACGTTGAACAGCCGTGGCCCCGCCGCGTGAATCGCCTCCACCACATCCGTTCCCGCACGCACGCAGTGCCCCACGTCGATGCAGCAGCCCATCCGCCGGTCCATCTTGCCTACCATCTTCAGCACGTCCAGCGGCGAGTGGTAGATCTTGTCCTCCGGCCCGTGATTGTGAATCGCGAACTGAATATCGTACTCGCGCACAAACTTCTCAATCCGCGGCAGCGCCTCCGGCAGCGGATCGCCCGCCACAATCACCTTCGCGCCCGCCCGCCGCGCATACTCAAACTTCGCGCGGATATCGGCATCCTCATTCTTTGGGAAGTACACCGCGCCCACCGCATGAACATGGATGCCGTTCGTCCGGTAGTCAAACAGCGCCCGCGCCTCGTCGTCCACTTCCATCGGCAGATGGTCCTTCACATCCTTCGCATTCAGCCCTGTGATGCGAAGATCGCGCATGGATTGGATCAGCTGCGCCCGCATGAACTCGCGAAAGGTGTAGCT
>JBAUTX010000371.1:0-4563 GCA_049582405.1 Occallatibacter sp.
CAGGTAAGCGCATTGACAGCATGCAAAAGTAAGAGAAAAATGGCGGGTCGAAGAGAATTCACCCAAACGACGATGGTAAATGGAGGGAAAGTGAGCAATCGCAGGAACTTGAAGAATTTGGTTGTGATGGCGTTGGTGGGTGCGGGACTGTTGGTCGCCGGCTGCAAGTCGACGCCGCCGCTGACGCAGGATCAGGCGATGGCGCTGATTCAGGCCAAATATGATCAGACACCCGCGGTGGGCGTGACGATCAACATGACCAAGGACGGGATGGGCATGGGGATCACGGACGGCTACTGGAAGCTGACCAGGGTTTATCCCAATCGGTTCTGGGCGGACTATACGCTGACCGATGATGGCAAGAAGGCGGTCAAGGTGCCGGGCGGCGGCGACGTGATTCAGTGGCGGCCGCAGAGCATGACGGACACGAATTATGTGGTCACGATGCAGACGGTGACAGCCAACCATCTGAAAGCGCGGGACATGCATGACGTGAGCGATGAGACGCTGCCGGGCGTGGAGACAGCCAAGGGCGTTGACTTCACAGAAGGCGTCGATCTGACGGGGGTTCCGCAGGGCCTGCAGGATATCATCGCGCACGTCCCCGGCAACCAGCTCAGCTTCAAGCGGCATGCGGACTTTGAGCTGAAGGACGGGGCCTGGGTGCTGCACGGGATCGGGTAGGGACGCGGCAGGCATATTTTTCACGAGAGGGCGGGGTCGAATGCGTTGACCCCGCCCTCGTTTCTTGTTATTGTTAGAAGGTTCCGCAAGAACGCCTCCGCACGTGTGTCTGAACGGCGGAAGCGGTTGGACGGCCCGGCGGGCAGATGAGGTCCGGGTAAGCGTCCCAAGGCTGGATGGGTTGAGGCCAGCCGCGAGCCCCGAAAGGCTTTTGAGCTCTTATCTTGCGAAGGGCAGGGGTGACATCGCATCGGTGCTTGCGCGTTCTCCACCTTGGAGGGCTATGCAAGCCGGGACCGGCGAAACGGAGTGGGCCTTGCCTGTGAGGAAGCGACCTGCCACCGTCCTGGTTCTCGTCTGGAAGTGGAACGAAGGCAGACGCGAAGCAGCAGAGAATGGGCTTCAGTGCGCGTGTGGGCCGTTGGTCAGTGCGCGACCGAAGAGCCCGGGATGCGTGCGCGCGGCTGTTGGGCAGTTGAAGGGTTTTTGAGCGGTAAGGAGTTTCAGGTTGCCTACTTTTAATCAGCTCGTTCGCAAGGGGCGTACGGCCCCGCGGTACAAGACGGCGTCGCCTGCCTTGCAGGCCTCGCCGCAGCGGCGCGGTGTGTGCACCCGCGTGTATACGCAGACGCCCAAGAAGCCGAACTCGGCCCTGCGCAAGGTGGCGCGTGTGCGCCTGACCAACGGCATTGAAGTGACAACGTACATTCCGGGCATCGGCCACAACCTGCAGGAGCACTCGATTGTGCTCATTCGCGGCGGCCGTGTGAAGGATCTGCCGGGTGTGCGCTATCACGTGGTGCGCGGCACGCTGGATTCGGTGGGCGTGGCCAATCGGAAGCAGAGCCGGTCGAAGTATGGCGCCAAGCGCGCCAAGGGCGGCGCGGCGCCGGGCAAGAAGTAGGCGCTCCGCGCGGTCCTCGCTTCTGAGGGTTGTGCGATGCGCTTGAGTTACGGTTCCGGGACGGAGTCTGGGGCCCGGACTGGGGAAGCGAGCTGGCATCCGGTGAGGATGCTGAAAGGCTAAGAAGAGAATGCCGAGAAAAGGGCACATTGCGAAGCGGGAAGTGGCTGCGGACCCGGTATACGGGTCGACGCTGGTCACCAAGTTTGTGAACTCGATGATGTGGGGCGGCAAGAAGTCAACGGCCCAGGGCATCTTTTATCAGTCGATGAAGAACCTTGAGGAAAAGGGCGGCGGTGACGACGCTCTGAAGCTCTTCAAGAAGGCTGTGGAGAACTGCAAGCCGCTGCTTGAGGTGAAGACCCGCCGGGTGGGCGGCGCCAACTATCAGGTGCCGATCGAAGTCAATCCTGAGCGGCGCACCTCGCTGGCGATTCGCTGGCTGCTGACCTATGGCCGCGCGCGCGGCGAAAAGGGCATGGTCGACAAGCTGACCAATGAGCTGCTGGACGCGGCCAACGGGCGCGGCGCGGCGATGAAGAAGAAGGAAGACGTGCACCGCATGGCGGAGGCCAACCGGGCCTTTGCGCACTACCGCTGGTAAGAAATGCAGCCACTAGCTATTAGCTTCTAGCTTTTAGCTGTCGGCGACAGATTAAGGGTCGGGGCCGCCCTGGGCGGTTTTGAAAAACCAAGAGCTAGAGGCTGGAAGTCAGCAGCTAGGTTTTTAACGGCGGGCAGGACGCCCGCAAGGAAGAATCATCGTGGCTCGCACCATTCCTCTGAATCGCTGCCGGAACATCGGAATCATGGCGCACATCGACGCCGGAAAGACGACGGCGACAGAGCGCATCCTGTTCTATACGGGCATCACGCACCGCATTGGCGAAGTGCATGAAGGCACCGCGACCATGGACTACATGGAGCAGGAGCAGGAGCGCGGCATCACGATTACCTCGGCCGCGACGACCTGCATGTGGAAAGACATCCGCATCAACATCATCGATACGCCGGGCCACGTGGACTTTACCGCCGAAGTGGAGCGTTCGCTGCGCGTGCTGGACGGCGCGGTGGCGGTGTTTGATTCCGTGAGCGGCGTGCAGCCGCAGACCGAGACGGTGTGGCGGCAGGGCGACAAGTACAAGGTGCCGCGTATCTGCTTTGTGAACAAGATGGACAAGAACGGCGCGGACTTCGAGTTTGTTCTTGAGACCATTCGCAAGCGGCTGGGCGCGCGGCCGGTGGCGCTGCAGATTCCGATCGGCGCCGAGGCGAACTTCAAGGGCGTCGTGGACCTGATCGAAATGAAGGCGATGGTGTGGCACGACGAGACGATGGGCGCCAAGTACTCGGTCGAGGAGATTCCCGCGGAGCTGCATAAGAAGGCCGAGGCCTTCCGTTTGCAGCTGATCGAAGTGATTGCCGAGACCGACGATGTGCTGCTCGAGAAATTCCTCGAAGGCGAGACGCCGACAATCGACGAGCTGAAGCGCGGTATCCGCCAGGCGACGATTGACCTGAAGGTGTTCCCGGTGATCTGCGGTTCGGCGTTCAAGAACAAGGGCGTGCAGACGCTGCTGGATGCGGTGGTGGATTATCTGCCGAGCCCGCTGGACAAGCCTCCGGTGGAGGGCATCAATCCGGCGCATCATGCCGAAACGCTGGTGCGCAAGGCGGAAGATGGCGAGCCGCTGGCGGCGCTGGCCTTCAAGCTGATCAACGATCCCTTCGGCAAGCTTTCGTTTATCCGCATCTACTCGGGATCGCTCAAGACGGGCGACACCATTCTGAATCCGCGTACCGGCAAGACGGAGCGCGTGGGGCGCCTGGTGAAGATGCATGCCAACAAGCGCGAAGACATTACAGAGATCTATGCCGGCGACATCTGCGCCTGCGTGGGCCTGAAGGATCTGAAGACGGGCGACACGCTATCCTCGCCGCAGCATCCCATTGCGCTGGGCGCGATTACCTTCCCCGAGCCGGTGATTTCGGTGGCGATTGAGCCGAAGACGAAGGCCGACCAGGAGAAGATGGGCATTGCGCTCTCGAAGCTGGCCGACGAGGATCCGACCTTCAAGGTGCGGACTGACGAGGATTCGGGACAGACGATTATCAGCGGCATGGGCGAGCTGCACCTCGAAATTCTTGTGGATCGCATGAAGCGCGAGCATAAGGTCGAGGCGAATGTGGGCGAGCCGAAGGTGGCCTTCCGCGAGACGATTCGCAAGGCGGCTGAGGCGGAAGGCAAGTACATTCGGCAGACGGGCGGCTCGGGCAACTACGGCCACTGCTGGCTGCGCATCGAACCCAACGAGCCGGGCAAAGGCTACGAGTTCATCAATGCGATCAAGGGCGGCGTGGTGCCGAAGGAGTACATCAAGCCAATCGACCAGGGCGTGCAGGGTGCGCTGGAACTGGGCATTCTTGCCGGCTTTCCGGTGGTCGATGTGAAGGTGTCGCTCATTGACGGCAGCTACCACGAAGTCGACTCGAACGAAATGGCGTTCAAGTTCGCCGGCTCGATTGCGTTCAAGGAAGCGGCCAAGAAGGCTTCGCCGGTCCTGCTGGAGCCGGTGATGGCGGTGGAAGTGACGGTGCCTGAGGAGTTCATGGGCACGATTATCGGCGACATCAACTCGCGCCGCGGGCGGATCGAGGGCATGGAGCATGCCGCCGGTTCGCAGGTGATCAAGGCGATTGTGCCGCTGAAGGAAATGTTCGGTTACGTGAACGACATTCGCTCGTCGACACAGGGCCGCGCTTCGTACTCGATGCAGTTTGCGCGCTATGAAGAGGCGCCGCGCATGATTGCCGATGAGATCATCGGCCGTGCGCAGGGTAAGTAAGGCAGGACAAGTTCTGGGGCTGGAGCCGGAACGCCGGCGCCCCTGGGTTGAACGGGTAGTACAGCGATGAAAGGGATTTGAGACTTTTATGGCGAAGGAAAAATTTGATCGTTCGAAGCCGCACGTGAA
>JBAUTX010000372.1:0-13575 GCA_049582405.1 Occallatibacter sp.
CTGTAGCTCTTGGAATGTTCTTTGAAGCTGCTACGGCAGCTTTCTTTGCCGCTTGCCAGAGCCTGCCGCTCTCGGTCAACCTCGGCAGCGCTGAACTTGAGCAAGGGCGCTACCCCAAAGAGATCCAGATACGGCTTCTGTAGATACTGATGCAGCGTCAATGGCTTCTCTGCCGCTTCAGTCTGCGCTGGCGCCTGAGCGGAAGCAGGCACGCCCGGCATCAGCACCAGCAAGATGCTGAGAAGAATCGCAACAGATTTTTGCAGAAGACCTTTCATGGAATCCCCCTTCTCAAACGGGCCCTGAACTCCATCGCCGCGTGCATGCGGGAGCATCCTCCTCACGGCACTCTTTCACGGGGCGCCACGTAACCCTGTCGTGCAAAGACCTCGACCTTGTGCCGTTTCCCCTTTTCGTCGGTTACCTGGAGCGGCTTGCCATCAGGGCCGACAATCTCAACCTTCAGCTTGTGATAGCGGCCATCACGGCTCTCTTTTGGCGGCCGGAAAGTCAGAGTGTATTCGCTGCGCAGGAAGCCTACCACGCTGCGAAAGATGGACGGGAGCTCTCCTTCGAACCTCGGAAAGAGCGCAAGTCCGCCCGTCTGCTTTGCAAACGTATTGAGCACGTTCTTCCCCTGTAAGTAATCGATATTGGTGCCGCCATATCGAACGTACTCGGCCTCCGCAAGTCCGATGGAGAAGATGACGGTATCTGTCGCTCGCAGCCGGGCAAGTACTTCGTCCAGTGTGGAGCTGCTGAAGCTATTGTTCCCGGTGGAGAGAAGCAGAATGGACTTTCTGCCTTTGACCGGCTCCAGCTTGTCCAGCGTGTCCATCAAGGCGTCGTACAGGTCAGCCTCGCTGAACTGCGGTGGCCAAAGCGTATAGAGCACATCTCGCACTCGGTAGAGCTGATGCGTAAAGTCGACGCGCACCCTTGACCGCATGTCGTAGGTGACAAGCGCAACCCAGTCCTGCGGCTCGATGTGATTCAGAAAGTCATTCGCCCAATCGGCCGCCTTGTCCGCATAGTAGCCGTAGCTCAGCGCGCTGTACTCCAACAGGACGACGACTGTGATGGGAGACGCTGTGGGCGAAAAGCTCTCGATCTTCTGTGGGACTCCATTGTCAAGAACGCGGAAGTTTCCCTCTTTCAGCCCACTGAGTACCTTCCCGTCCTCGTCCGTCACGAGTACGTCCAGGTTGACCAGCGGTACGTCGACCGAGAGCTGATAATAGGATTGGTCGCCTCGGGTCGTTTCCTGCGTGGCAGCATCCGTCGTCTCAGGCGTTTGCGCAAGGGCGGGGAGCACACCTGGCCCTGCCGGCACGATCCAAAGACCAGCGAGTAACGCGATCCCGGTCCGCAGAAAAGGGCAACCCACAGTTCACTCCCCCAACCGTACAAGGCCCCCATCTTTCAGAAACGCGCGGCAACGCATGCCCCTGTTGCCGCTACGCTTCCCATATTAGCCATGCATGTAGCTATCCAAAGTCGGAAAGTTCTTCCATCCCTGCAGAATGGCCCTTATGCTCGCTCGATGAAGCCAGCGCTCTGGGCTGCTCGGGTCCGCATCGGAAGTAAACTGCTTGCGATGGGAATTGGCAAGTCCGGCCGGCCCGGTGCGCTTGCCTGGATTCCGTCATTCTCCTCTTCTGCCGCTGCATGCACCCGCTGAGCCACTCCTGCAGGATGCGTGATTGCGCTTCCGAGAACGAGGATGGGGCAGCGGGCATCATTGGCAATTCTGTTCGTGATGCGCATCGCCTCGGAGGTTTCGCCTGGAGCGATTCCGTCCGAGCTGAGGATGATGCAATCTTGCTCTCTCCGTGCAACCTGCGCCAGGATCTCGTCAGCAAGGTTGCCCTCGCGCAAGACCGTCTCAAATGGATAGCGCGACTGAGCTTCTCGCAGGAGCCAGATGGGATCCTTGGAAGGCCGGCCAGCAAAGGCCCCGCGGTTCACTTGCGCAACAGTTTCCCCCTCAGGCAGCACATGCAGGACCCTTAGCCGGGCCTGGTGCTCTGCGGCAAACTGGCACGCAAAACTCAGCAGGACTTCGCAGTTCATTTGAGGAGAGAGTGCAAGCGTGATCTGCTGAATCGGCGCTGAAAGCTCCGACTCTGACTTCAGCGAAGCGCCGAGCACGCAAACGGGCACTCCCACGCGCGGGAGGATCTGCTCGGCGATCGCGCGGTTGGTGATGCCCCTTGCGTTCGGGTCCGTCTGCGTGGTCACGATGACCCGGTTCACTCCGCGCAGACGCACGAGCTGGGGAATCTCTTCCGCGGGAAGCCCCTGCAACAGAACAGGCTCGCTGGGAACGCCTGCCCAGCGAAGCTGCCGCACCATGCGATCCAGTGCAAGCTGCGCCCGATGCGCTGGTGAATGGCACCAACCCGGCCGGCCATTGTGATTGCATAGTGGCCGAGGGCCAGCCGGCCGCACCACATAGGCGAGCAGGATCTTTGCCGAACTGCGCTTGGCCTGCTTCAGCGCCTCCTGCAGAACCGTCCGCTCGTCAGCAATATTGGTGACAATCAGGATGGCTTCCGGTGCGCACCATAGCCGAAGGTGTCGGGGATTCACGGAGCCGGGGACGGGCTCGACGGCATTGAAATCGTGCAAGGACTCATGCATGGCTTAGAGTGCCTCCATTCTTTGCTAATAAGTGCTTCAGCCTTTTCGGCAGGTCCGGCGGAGCCCAGTTTCAGTTCCGGCATCCTTCCTGAGAGGCTGTCGTCAAGGGCACTTGGGGTGTTGCGACGAGCACAATCAAGCACGTTGCGGTCCAATTGACGGCTCGTTCCGCAGATTGATGAAAGGATGAGAGCAGCAGCCAGCTCCTGTTTGCGGACTTAGAGTATGCCCGGTCACTGCTGCAACGGTTTAGCTCTCAGTTCCCGCGCCCACCACCCACGCTTCATCGAGCAACCCAAAATGCCTTTTTCCACAGCGGACCGAACACGACGCCTGATGGCAGAAGTGGCGTCCGGCGGGGCTCTGTCGCAGACTTTTGACGCCCGTGTCAAAAACTTTGGCCTGGCCGCTCGGTCAGGGGTTCCGTGCAGGGCTTGAATTGGGACATTGCCATAGACTGGCCCACCAGACCGTGGCACGGAACGTGCAACCTTCCTTGTGTGGTCCCTGCTCCGATTACCGGGACATGCAACGAAGGAGACACCATGAATTACGGAACACGCGTATGGGGCAGCAGGATGAAGAAGCTGCTGCTCGTTTTGACCCTGAGCACAGTTGCCGTCGGAGCTCGTGCTGCTACGACCACGCTCGAGAACATGCAGGCGGCTTACAACGGTGAAAGTAATGCGCATGCCCGCTATCTTGCGTTCGCTCAAAAGGCAGACAGCGAAGGCTATGGACAGGTTGCCAGCCTGTTCCGCGCTGCCGCGCGTGCTGAAGAGATCCATGCCAGCAATCACGCGGAGGTGATCAAGAAGCTGGGCGCCACGCCCGAGGCAAAGATCGACCAGCCCGATGTGAAATCGACGCAGGAGAACCTGCAGGCTGCCATCAAGGGCGAAACGTACGAGCGGGACACCATGTATCCCGAATTCCTGAGTCAGGCAAAAAAGGACCGCAACCGGGATGCCATCAAGAGCCTGAACTATGCAAAGACGGCCGAGGCTGAACATGCAAAGCTCTACTCTGCCGCGCTGGCCAAGCTCGACAGCCTGAAGGGCAGCCAGTCGACAAACTACTTTGTCTGCCCGAACTGCGGTTATACAACGGCGGAATTGACGTTTGCCAAATGCCCGTCCTGCTTCACGCCGAAAGAGAAGTTTGAGAAGGTTGCCTGAGCGGCTCAGCGTCCGCCCGCAAGGTGGACGCTGCAGCAACTCATCGAGGGGTACATTATGTTTCATTTTCCACCCATTCCTCCCTGGGACGCGCTCCATCCGCTGGTGATCCACTTTCCGATCGCGCTCCTGTTGCTCAGCCCGCTGTTCATTCTGATTGGGTCCGTGCTCGCTCCACCCAAGGGGCAGCCGTACAGGATTGCCGGGCTCATTATCCTCATGCTCGGAACCATCGGCCTGTTTGTTGCTGCGTCCACGGGCGAGGCGGCAGGCGAACTGGCGGAGCGCGGGGGCGGAGTGGATGCGGTGCTGTCTGCGCATGAACATCTCGCTGAGCAGACACGGATCTTCTTTGCGGGTCTATCGGTCATTCTTCTTGGTATGACAGTGCTTCCCGGGGTGTTGCGGCGGCAGGAGACGCGGCTCTCATCCACCTTCATGCCCCTGGCATTTCTTATTCTGTATTCGGTCGGCATTCTGTTTCTGGTCAATACGGCACATGCCGGCGGGCGCCTGGTGCATGAATTTGGCGTTCACGCCGTGTTACCGGCGGAGGCTGGGCCGGCTATCGAAAGCGCTGCCGTGGGCACGGAGAGAGATGAGTAGGCCGCCTGTGCATGGCAGGCCCGCGCAGGCAGGGCTTAGTATAAAGGCAAGTCTTGAGCAATCAATGCGATGATGCGCAGACCATCGACGATCGAGCAAATAGAATCGCATGCATACAGAAGGCAGCAGATTGCCTTCGGCATTCTGGCGCTCTTTGTCATTTCCGCCTTGCTGCTGATGCATACGCTGTTCGCCTCTCTGCTTGGCCAGCCGTCGGACGCTGTCATTCTTCTTCTCAGTCTCAGCTTTGCTGCAAAGATGCTCGAGGTCATCTGGCTGCAGGGCAGGCACCACGGTATCTCGGAGCGCACGGTGCACATCGAGACGACCGCCTCTGCCATTTTCATCTTTGCGCTTGCGGTTACGCTGGCATTTCTGACCAATCGTGACGACTCGCCGTATTTTGTCCTGCTCGCCATCCCGATCCTGCAGTGCGCGTATCACTGTGGCCTTGCGCAGACCATCGTCTCGGTCCTCGCTGCCGTCACCGTGATCTTCTGGTGGAACATCCATTACTTCACGCTTCATCCTCCGGCGCGCCGCACCGAATATCTGGAATCGGGCATGATCGCCGTCATCTATTGCGTGATTGGCCCGCTTGTCTGGTACCTGGTGGACCAGCTGAATAGGAAGCAGTTGAGGCTCTACGAAAAGATGGCTGAGCTCGAAGAAGCGCGCGAGTCGCTGATCGAGCAGGAGAAGCTGGCCGCAGTGGGCCGCTTTGCCAGCGGCATCGCCCACGAAATCCGCAATCCTGTGGCGATGATCAGCAGTTCCCTGGCAACCGCGGCGTACCCCGCGGCGGACGGCAGCGAGCGTGAGGAGATGTTCTCCATCGCAGCGCGCGAAGCGAAGCGCCTTGAGAAGCTGACGGGGGACTTCCTGACCTACGCGCGGCCGTCCAAGCCCCAGCGCTCCATGATTTCGCTGGCAGACGTCGTGCATCACGTCGCAGATGTGTCCCGCGTCCGCGCAGCGGAACATTCCGTTGAAGTGATTTGTGGGCCAGTGGAAGAGAGCGCCGCGGAGATCGACGAAGCGCAGGTAGAGGGCGCCTTGCTGAATCTCTCCCTCAATGCCATCGACGCAACGCCTTCCGGTGGCCGCGTAGAACTGCGAAGCTGCATGGAAAACGGCAGCATACGCATCGATGTAGAGGACTCAGGCAAGAGAATCTCGGAGGCAAATCTTTCCCGTATTTTTGAACCCTTCTTTACGACGAAGAAGGGTGGAACAGGGTTGGGATTGGCGATTGCGCGCGGTGTGGCCATTGCGCACGGCGGCAACCTCTGGATCAGCTCCAATGAAGATGGGGCTGTAGTTTTCACGATGACACTATCAAGGTAGTGCCGAACGCGCACGGGGCGGAGGCAGCACATGGCAAAGATTCTGGTGGTGGACGACGAAGCAGGGATGAGGAGAATTCTCGATGTGAACCTGCGCCGCGACGGACACGTCGTCGTGCAGGCCGAGGGGGCCACGCAAGCGCTGGAACTCCTCAAGCGGGGCGACTTTGATGTGGTGCTGACCGACCAGAAGATGCCCGACGGTAGCGGCCTCGACGTTCTGCGCGCAGCTCTGGAAGACGATCCCACCACGTCGGTGGTTTTCCTTACCGCAGTGGGCACGCTGGAGCTCGCGGTGGAGAGCATGCGGCATGGCGCCTTTGACTTCCTGACCAAGCCCTTTGTCCCGGATGTGGTCCGCGCTGCAATCCGGCGCGCCTCGGAGCGCACGGCGCTGATGCGCGAAAATGCCGTGCTCAAAACGACCGTGCGCAAGCTGGAAGGCGCGGATGACATTCTTGGTCATAGCGCATGCGTTAGGGCTGTGCGGGAGTTGATCGGCCGTGTTGCGCCCACAAATACGACGGTCTTGATCACAGGCGAGACCGGGACCGGGAAGGAACTGGTTGCGCGGGCCATTCATCGGAACAGCCCGCGAGCCTCCAGGCCATTCATCGCGATCAACTGTGCGGCTGTCACGGAGACGCTGCTTGAGAGCGAGCTCTTTGGCCACGAGCGGGGCGCCTTTACCGGAGCGGATAAATCGAGGGCGGGGCTCTTTGAAGCAGCGGACGAAGGAACACTCTTCCTCGATGAGGTCGCGGAGATGTCACCCGCTGCACAGGCAAAGTTGTTGCGCGTGCTCGCGGATGGTGAGATCCAGCGCGTCGGCTCTACGGTGACGCGCAAGGTGGATGTGCGTGTGCTCGCGGCAACGCATAGAAACCTGAGAGAACGCGTGCAGCAGGCTCTGTTCCGCGAGGATCTCTACTACCGTCTGGCCGTCGTGCCGATCCAGCTTGCGCCTCTGCGCGACCGGCCGGAGGATATCGGCGAGCTCTGCCAGGCACTGTCCCTCAGAATCGCTGCGGAAATGAAGGTGCCTAACAGGCAGCTCAGTCCTGCCGCACTGGAGAAGCTCTCACACTATGATTTTCCGGGAAATGTGCGGGAATTGCGGAATCTGCTGGAGCGTGCTTTGATCCTGGGCAAGAGCCATGAGCTCGAGCCCGACGACTTCATGCTGCAACCTGCCGGGACGGTGCAGCATGCTGGGACCGGAAACGGCAAGGTAGAGGCGCTCGTTGCTCAATTGCCGACAGACCTGGATTTGCGGGAAACGCTGATGCGCCTGGAGAAATTGCTGATTGCGCGTTCGCTTGAGATGGCGAAGGGCGTGCAAGCCGAGGCTGCGCGCCGTCTGGGCCTGTCACGCAGCGATCTGGGGTATAAGGTCGGGAAGTACAACCTGACCGGGTTCGTAGCCGAGAGAGCATCGAGCTCTTCGATGGAGCGGGGAGCCACGGACCGAACGTCGGTTGCTTCCTGAGCAGCCGACGTCGCCTGACAGATGCATTGCGCGCAGGGACTTCCATTGTGCACAATAAGCCACACATGCACTGGAGGTCCTTTTGCGCCGTCGTACTTTTCTAGCCTCTCTTCCCCTGGCCGCAACAGGCAGTCTCATGCAGCACGGTAGCTCCCAGGCACAAACGCAGACGCCATCCAGCGAGGCAGAGGCTGCTCTGCCCAAGTTTCAGCCCGCGGGGGCCGAACGGTTCGTCCGGCCTGACGTACATGCCGGCGATCGCATCTCCGGGGCGAGCTTTGCCAGCCGGTCAGCAGCCATGGGCTGCTCGGGCGCGGCAGGCACGGCGCAGCCCATTGCCACGCTGACGGCGATCGAGATTCTCAAAAAGGGCGGCTCCGCTGCCGACGCGGCGATTGCAGCCAACGCATGTCTTGGCTTCCTGGAGCCGACCAGCAGCGGGCTGGGCGGCGACTGCTATGCGATGGTGTGGGATCCAAAGCAGAGCAGGGTGGTCGGGCTCGCCGGTTCGGGCCGCTCGCCCAGGGCGCTGAGTCTGGAGACGGTGCGCTCGCGCGCAAAGGACGGCCACATTCCCGCCCTCGGCGCAGTTGCCGTGTCCACGCCGGGCGCGCTGGACGCATGGTGGACGCTGCATCAGCGTTACGGCAAGCTCAAGTGGGCAGAACTGTTTGAGCCGGCGATTCATCTGTGCGAGAGTGGCGTGCCTGTGCCGCAAATCATTGGCTTCTACATCAAGCGCAACATGGCCATCTTTGTGCGGCCGGGTTCTGGCGTGGAAGAGACGGCCAATGCGCTGCACACCTATGCGCCGGGTGGAAAGGCTCCCGGTGAGGGCGACGTCTTCCGCAATCCGGATCTGGCGCATACCTATCGCCTGATTGCGCAGGGCGGCCGCGACGCCTTCTATGACGGGCCGATTGCGCGCACGATTGATGCATATTTCAAGAGGATCGGCGGCTGGCTCTCGTATGACGACCTGCGCGACCAGCATGCGGAGTGGAACGATCCGCTGGTGACAAATTATCGCGGGTTGGATGTGTATGGCATGGCTGCGAACACGCAGGGACTGGCGACGCTGCAGATCCTGAATATTCTGGAGAACTTCGACCTGCGCGAGATGGGCTTCCAGTCAACGGCGGCCATCCACACACAGGTGGAGGCGAAACGGCTGGCGTATGAAGATCGCGCCCGCTATTACGCGGACCCGCATTTTGCGAAGATTCCGATTGAGTGGTTGAACTCCAAGGAATATGCGCGTGAGCGGGCAAAGCTCATCCGGCCAGACAGGATTTTGACGCCGGTTTATCCGGGCCAGGCGCCGAGCCATGGCGATACCACCTACTTCACCACGGCCGATGCTGACGGCATGATGGTTTCGATGATTCAGTCGAACTTCCGCGGCATGGGGTCGGGCCTGGTGGCCGACGGCCTCGGCTTCATGTTCCAGGATCGTGGCCAGCTCTTCTCGCTGAAAGACGGCCATCCGAACATTTATCAGCCAGGCAAGCGGCCCTTCCAGACCATCATTCCGGGCTTTGCCACGAAGGATGGCGCGCCGTGGATGGCCTTTGGCGTGATGGGCGGCGACATGCAGCCGCAGGGGCAGGTGCAGATTGTGCTGAACCGCGTGGATTTCGGGTTGGATGTGCAGGCGGCCGGAGACAGTCCTCGCTGGCACCACGAGGGCTCGTCGCAGAGCATGGGCGAAGACGCGCCAGGCATGGGTCCGCTTGGTGTGCTGCACCTGGAGGCCGGGATTCCCGTGGAGACGCGGAAGGCGCTGATTGCGTTGGGCTGGCCGATGGGCCGCTCCGATGGCGGCTTTGGACGCTATGAGTGCATTGAGCCGAGGATGAATGGCAAGGACCGGGTCTACCATGCGGCCAGTGAGATGCGCGCGGATGGCGTGGCGCTGGCGTACTGACAGGCTGGAACCGGGGCGTGGCTGGCTCCGCAGGGAGATGCTGATTTGGCATACATGCTTGTCAAAAGAACTTGACAGCGGCTTGATGCGGTGGAAGCCGCGTCGACTAAGATGCGCAAATTGTAGAAATTAGCTTGCCTCGCCGCCTTGTTATGTTATGTTAATCAAAATCGCCGTCGGGAAACGGTTCCCCCATTGCTCTTGAGCCCGATTCGGCGAGTGGGCGCAAGTCAAATCCGTTCCCACGGCAGCAGAGAAAATTCCCCTGGCCCCGCTCGCGTCACTGGCCAACCTTTGCATTTTCGGTGACTTTTCTTACACCGAGTTGTCGATGAGCCTGATCCATCGACTGGGAGATGTTGTATCTCCCGTCGGCTGAACAAAGGCATTTTGCATCAATTGACAGTTCCATGTTTTTCCCGAGCAGCGACCGGAAGAGGACCCATCTTTCGGCGTTGACTTGGAGAGAATCACATCCCCTTGGAGGCATCAATGGTTTCAAAGGCAGTGAGGCAGTTTCATCGGTTGTGTGGACTCGGCATCGTTCTGTTGCTTGCGTTTGCAGTCTCCACAGCCCGAGCACAGTCCACCGGCAGTTTGCAGGGAACCGTGACAGACAGTTCAGGCGCGGTGGTGCCGAATGCAACGGTGACGGTGGAGAGCGCCGCGACGGGTGTGACCCGCACCGTAACAACGGGCCCTAGCGGCAACTATCAGGTGCCCGCACTGCGACCGGGCACCTACAAGGTCGAGGCGAGTGCGCAAGGTTTTGCGCGCACCACGACAACGGGTGTGGTGGTGCCTGTCGGCACGACGGTAACGACGGACATCAAGCTGAGCGTATCCACGACACAGCAAACCGTGGAGGTGAATGCTCAGGCGCCCGTTGTGAATGAGACGGGAATCTCAGTTGGCCAGGTGGTGGACCAGCAGACAGTGCAGCAGGCTCCCCTGAATGGCCGTCACTTTGTGGATCTGGGCGCATTGATTCCGGGCTCGGTGGCTGCGCCCGCCAATGGCTTCCTGACGCAGCCGATTCGCGGCCAGGGCGCACTCTCGTTTGATACAGCCGGCCAGCGCGAAGACACAGTGAACTTCATGATCAACGGCATCAACCTGAACGACATGATCCAGAACCAGATCACGTTCCAGCCCGAGATCAACACCGTGCAGGAGTTCAAGGCGGACAACTCGACGTTTTCTGCCGAGTATGGACGCAGCTCCGGCGCGATTGTGAATATTGCCACGCGCTCCGGCACAAACAAGGTTCACGGCGAGGCGTACAACTACCTGCGCAACCAGTTCTTCGATGCGCGCAACTACTTCAACCGGCAGTTCACGGTGAATGGCACACACGTGGCGCAGTCGCAGTTCATCCGCAACCAGTTTGGCGGGGACCTTGGCGGCCCGCTCTGGAAGGATCACACCTTCGTGTTTGGAAGCTACGAAGGTCTGCGGCAGAGGCAGGGCGTGGCCGTGAATACTGGCGTTCCCCCGGCCGGTTCCGTGGGCGCGGACTCGACGATTCAGAAGCTGCTGGCGCTGCTGCCGGCGCCTAACTCCGGCAACAGCTTTGTGGGCTCGGCGAGCGCGCTTGCCAATATCGACCAGGGCACGATCGACGTCACGCAAACACTGGGCCTGAAGGATCAGCTGCACGGCTTCTACGCGATCCAGCAGGATTCGCGCAACGAGCCGCTGGCGCCCACAGTCGCCGATACGATCCCCGGATACGGCGACACGCGACCGGCGCGGCGTCAATTGCTGACGCTGGTGGAGACTCATACCTTTGGCACAAATGCCGTGAATGAAGTCCGCCTGGGTGCGAACCGGATTCACATCACCTTTACGCCGGCCTTCCAGGCCAATCCGGTTGATTTCGGCATCAGCAACGGTGTCACGACCGCCATCGGCCTGCCGTCCATCTCCATCTCGAGCCTCGGGCTGAACTTTGGCGGACCGGCGGGCGAGCCGCAGGGACGCGGCGACACGCTTTACGTGCTCTCCGATACCTACAGCTGGCTGCACGGCAATCATGCATGGAAGTTTGGTGGAGAGTATCGCCACTTCATGAATTCCAACTTTGCGGGAGACACAGGCACGTTCGTCTTCAGCACACTCAACAACTTCCTCGCCGACCATGTGAGCTCCTTTGCGGTAACGCCGGGGACGAAGCCGAGCCGTGTAGCTGTCAATGCACTGGGTGGCTACGCAGTGGATTCGTGGAAGGTCACGAAGCGCCTGACCGCCGAACTTGGCTTCCGCTTTGAGTGGAACGGCACACCGACCGAGGCGTTAAACCGCCTGGTCATTTTCCAGCCGTCGTCGGCTTCGCTCGTCCAGGTGGGGAGTCCGGGTCTGGGCAGCGTCTACGGGCAGAATTACAACTACGAACCGCGTCTGGGATTTGCGTGGGACGTGACGGGCAAAGGCGAGACCATTCTGCACGCCGGCTACGGCATCCTCTATAACCAGCCGGAGACGAACCTGGTGACTCCGCTGAGCGTCAATCCGCCGTTTGCAGTTCCGGTCTCTCTGGTGACGGGCACGCCGAGTGCGGCGCTCACGATGCAGAACGCGTTCTCGCAGGCGCAGGCCTCAAAGAGCATTGCACCAACGAGCGTTCAGAGTGACTTCAGGAATCCGCAGACGCAGTCCTACAATATCCAACTGGAGCAGAGGCTTGGAGACACACTCGGCTTCAAGCTTGGCTACATGGGTTCGAAGGGCACGCACCTGCAGATGCTGCTGAACCTGAACCAGCCGGTGGTTGGCGTGCGGCCTTATGCTGCGCTGAGTCTGACGAGCCCGATTGATCCGGGGCTGCCGCTGACGAATATCTATTCAAGCGCCAGCGTGAGCAACAGCAACTACAACGCAGGCTTTGTCACGGTGAACAAGAGCTTCGCGAATAGTCTCCAGTTCAGCGCAGCCTACACCTGGAGCAAGGCCAATGACTACAACTCCTACAGCTTTGCGGCAACCAGTCAAGTTCCGCAGGACAGCAAGAACCCACGTGGCGACTACGGTCCATCGGACTTCGACACCCGGAGCCACTTCTCGTTGAGCGGCGTGTACGACCTGCCCTTCCACAACAATCGCCTTGTGGATGGGTGGGAGATCTCCACGATCACCGTCCTGCAGACGGGCAATCCGTTCACGGTGAACACGCTCCTCGCCAACAATGGAACGGTGGGTCGCACGCGCCCGAACCAACTGGGCCCGGTACCCACATCTCATGCGCTTGCCTCGAATGGCAATGTCCAGTACATTCCGCAGGCAATCTGCAACGCAGCGACGACAGGATGTCTGTTCTCAAGCCCAGGCACGGGATTTGGGAACATGCGGCGCAATGCGATCTACTACCCCGGGCTCCAGGATGTAGACGTAGGCTTGCAGAAGCAAACGAAAATCACGGAGAAGCTCAACTTGAATCTGCGGACGGACTTCTTTAACGCGATGAACCACGCGAACCTGGGCCAGCCGAACGCATTCTTTTCGCCGGGCGGTGCTGCGGGAACGTTTGGGCAGATTTCAGCAACGCGTTTCCCGATCGGCGACTTTGGATCGTCGCGCCAAATGCAGGTCTCAGCCAAGCTGGTGTTCTAGCCAGCGGGCGGGCCAGCCAGCAAAATGGGCTCCTCATCCCTTTGCGGGATGAGGAGCCCATTGTCTTTGCAGGATGATTTGCGTGGAAAAGCTTTTGTCTAGCGGCTAAAATGCACGTATTTGCGGCCTTCGTATAGACGGAAGCCGCCGGAAGGATCCGCCAGCACCTGCAAGGGCGTGGGACGCTTGATGGCATCGTCGGTGGCGTAGCTGGTGGTGAGCACATCGTGCGCGCCGATGTCTGTGACCACGAACTTGTTGCCGGGGATGAAGCCTACGCCATAGGCCCCTGCGGGCAGGGTCTTGCCGCCGAACTTGAGTGGCACTTCCGTGAGCAGATAGGCCTGGTACTTCGAGGCGACATCGCTCGAATAGCCGCTGGTGTCAACCAGCGTGGAAAGCATGTAATACCCATCAGCAAACTTGACGCCACCGGAGTTGCGCAACTGCGTGCCGGCGGATTGCGCCTTGTAGTAAACGGCGGGCGGCAACAGCTTTTGCGCGTCCGCTGCCTTGAGAACAGTATCGTTGCCAGCAGCCAGCGTGACACCTGGCAGGATTATGAAGGCAAGAGCCAACGTGCTTGCGCCCATCCATTTCGCGATCGATTGCAATTGCATCGAACACCCCCTTGAAAATTCAGAATGCGACTGGAGTATATCGCAGTGGCGCAGAGCCAGGCATGTGCGCATGCAGCCCCGGCGTATAATCGCGCTATGGCGGCGACGGCGCACACAGTGACGGAGGCGGGCGGTACACAGCAGAAGCTGCAACTGC
>JBAUTX010000373.1:0-9324 GCA_049582405.1 Occallatibacter sp.
GCATTTCTCTTTCTGCGCGGGCTGCCTTTTCAAGCGGTCAATCCTGAATATGTCAACGCGCGGGGCGAGGCCATCAACTTCACGTCGATGGTTCGCTGGGACGCACAGAAGCGGCGCATCGTCGCGCAGCTCTCCGGTCCGCTCCACCACTCCGCATCGCTACGTTACGAATTCCTGACCGACCTGCGCAACGAGAACTGGATCGTGCGCGATTCCTTCACTGGCACAGCCCCTGCCCTGGCCAGCCTCAATCTGCGCCATGAATGGCTCACCGCGGACGTGGCCAGCTACGCGCGCGACCGCGTGCAGTGGAGTGCGGGCGCTGAGGTCTCGCATCGCGACTACCGCAACGTGACGCCAGGCACGGCGCTCACGCAGCCGATGCTCGCGAGCGGCTACCAGTTGAAGCAGATCACTCAGGTCTCCTCGAATCTGTGGCGTATGCCTGAGCACCGCTTCACGCTGCACGCTGAAGGTTCCTCGCAGGTGGCGCGACTCTGGTCCACCAGCCCGCGGACCTTCGCCAAGTTGAGCGGCGGCCTGGGCGTGCAGTGGTTTCCCCAGGCCAAAGGCGGCGATTACGAAACCGTGAGCATCCTGCGGGGCGGGCGCATCCTTGGCCAGCCACCTTTTGACGAGCTCTTCATGCTGGGCCTGGAACGCGACAACGACTTGCCCATGCACGCGCATATTGGCACGCGGGATGGCCGCAAGGGCAGCGCGCCACTGGGCCGCGACTACCTGGTTGAGAATTGGGAGATCAACAAGAACATTTACGGCAACGGAATCATCACCGTGCAGGCCGGGCCCATCCTCGATATCGGCGCCATCAGCGATCCCGGAACCGCGCTGGGATCCCACCAGTGGCTCTTTGATACTGGCGTGCAGACCAGGCTGCGCGTCTTTGGCGAGGGTCTGGTCTTCTCCTGGGGGCGCGATCTGCGCACTGGCAACAACGCCTGGTACGCGACCATCCTGCAGCGAGTTTGGTGATGAGAGTCGAGAAGAAATCTTCAGCCAACCTTAATGCAGCCGTGGAAGAATAGTGCCGCCGGTGAATCCTGGGTTCGCCGAGATTGAAGTGGAGTTCTTCCATGTCCATCCAGCATCGAGTTCGCACTGTGGCGCGGTCCCTGTTTGCCGCTGCCGTGTTCTGCTTTGTTGCTGCTGCCGCCCATCAGGCCGCGGCGCAGCAGCCATACCGCATTCTCGACCGCTGGAAGCTGGCCGATGCGGGCTGGTGGGACTACCTGCTGGTTGACTCGCCCGCGCACCGCCTCTACCTGACGCGCGGAGACCATGTCGACGTGCTGGACACAACGACGGGCAAGCAGGTGGGCACCATCGGCGGTCTGCACGGCACGCACGGCGTTGCCCTCGACACAACCGGCAAGTACGGATATGTCTCGGACGGCGGCGGCAATGCTGTGGTGAAGTTTGACCGCGCCACGCTTGCCACACTCGCCACGATTCCGGCGGGGACGAATCCTGACGGTATCATTTTCGAACCGGCCACTCAGACGGTGTGGGCCTTCAACGGGCGCAGCAAAGACGCCACGGTCATCAGCGCGAAGACAGACAAAGTGATTGCGACGATTGCGCTGCCCGGCAAGCCGGAGTTCCCGGCGGTGGACGGCACGGGCACCGTCTTCGACAACATTGAGGACAAGAGCGAGATCGTGCGGCTGGATGCGCACAACCTGAAGA
Organism: Occallatibacter sp.; assembly: GCA_049582405.1. Lineage (GTDB taxonomy): Bacteria > Acidobacteriota > Terriglobia > Terriglobales > Acidobacteriaceae > Telmatobacter. The sequence goes on from JBAUTX010000373.1 coordinate 1,708, forward strand.
TGACGGCGGAGTGGGCCGCTGGTTGCGAGTCCCCATCGGGGCTGGCGTTTGACGTGCCCGGCCACAGGCTCTTCCCGGTCTGTGATGGCAACAAAATGGCCGTCGTGGACTCCACCAGCGGCAAGGTGCTGGCGACGCCCGCCATCGGTGATGGCCCCGATGCAGCCGGATGGAGCGCCAGGCACAAGCTGGCCTATGCCTCATGCGGCGATGGCGTGCTTTCGGTGGTGGATGCTTCGACGCCCGACTACAAGACGATCCAGAGCCTGAAAACACAGCGCGGCGCCCGCACGATGGCCTACGATCCCGCGACGGACCGCATTTACCTGGTCACGGCGGACTTCGGGCCACGGCCAGCGGCGACACCCGACAATCCCCATCCACGTCCGGCGATGATTTCAGGCACTTTTACGGTGATTGTGGTGGGACGGTAGAACTGGCGAGATTTGCAAGCACTGGAGAATGGACCCGTGGCGCGTGAACGGCCACGGGTCCTTTTTCTGTTGAGTCGCCGGTCGTGTGCCATGCTGATAAAGCGATGAAAATACTGCTCGTCATCCTCGGGGTGGTGGTTCTTCTGGGATTCCTTATTGCCGACTATCAATGGCGGCGCTGGATCGCGGAGCGTCGCAAACACCGCGATTAGCTGGCAGGTGCGGAGCCGGCGAAACTTTCCTGCCGCATCTGCCGTTACAATCAAAGAGAGGGAGTTTCTGGTCCAATATGCAACGTGTTTTTCGTCTTGGCTTCCCCCTGGCCTGCGCGGCCGCACTTCTTGTGGGTGGCGCTCATGCGCACGCACAACTTGGCGGGCCACCCACGACCCAAGTCCACGACCCAGCCGCACTGCGGCCACCCGCCGGCGCGCGTGTAGCCATCGTAGAGTTTGAAGATATGGAGTGCCCGGACTGCGCAGCCGCCAATCCCCTGCTGAAAGAGGCTGCGGCCAAGTACGACATCCCCTGGGTCCGGCATGATTTTCCGCTGCCTTTCCACGCATGGAGCTTGCAGGCAGCCGTGAATGCCCGCTGGTTTGACACCAAGAGCAAGAAGCTCGGCGATGACTATCGCGACCTCGTGTTTGCCAACCAGCCTTCGATTGTGGATTTGAATGGGCTGGGGCAGGTCACGGAGAAGTTCGCGCAGAGCCATGGCGTGGCGTTGCCTTTCTCGATGGATCCGCAAGGCAAACTGCTCGCTGCCGTAAAGGCAGACTACGCGCTTGGCCAGCGCATCGGCATTGAGCATACGCCGACCATCTGGGTGGTGACGGCCAACTCAAAGGGTGCGCCGTTCGTGGAAGTGGTAGACCGCACTAAACTCTTCCAGTTGATCGATCAGGCGCTTGCGGATACGCGTGGCGCCGCGCCGGCGCGAACGGCGCATAAGTAGCAGCCCCATGCATTTGGCAGCTATCAATCAGGAGTCTTGTTTCCCATGGTGAGAGGTCTTGTTCGCCGGCTTGGAGTTCCATTTTCAGCTGCCGCACTGGCGGTGATGGCCCTGACTGCCGCGCAGGCGCAGTTTGCCGCGCCTCCGGGCGGAACACAGGTGCTGGATGCCACCGCACTCAAACCGCCGGCCGGCGCGCGCGTGGCGATTGTCGAGTTCGATGATTTGCAGTGTCCGGCCTGCGCCAGCGCCAATCCGATTCTGATGAAGGCCGCAGCGCAGTACCACATCCCGTGGATTCGTCATGACTTCCTGATTCCGTATCACACGTGGAGCCTGACGGCGGCAATCACGGCTCGCTACTTTGACTCGAAGAGCGCGACTCTGGGGGATGAGTACCGCAACGAGGTGTTTGCCAATCAGTCGTATATCTACAATCCGATGATGCTGCGCCAATTCAACGACACTTTTGCGCGCAACCATGGAATTACGCTGCCCTCCGAACTCGATCCCCAGGGCAGGATCGCGGCCGCGGTGCAAGCCGACAACGCAATTGGCAAGCAGACTGGCATCCACCATACACCGACGATCTTTGTGGTTGCGGCGCACAGCAAGGGAGCGCCCTTCGTAGAGGTGCTGCACCCGGCGGAGGATCTGGACCAGATCATCGACCAGGCGCTGGCGGATACCACTCCGACACAGACCGCGAAGACTGCGAAGACCAACCGCAAATAAAGCCTAAGCACTGGCGCAATGCTGCACTAGGCGATGTGCAGCGCGGGGCTTGTTGTTCCCCACCACGCGTCGAATGCGGCAAGGGCCCGCTCGCACTGGATGCGATGGCGCTCTTTCTTGTCGCGGATCTTCTTGCGCAACTCCTCTTCCAGCGGTTCCAGCAGGTCAAAGGTGATATTTGCGGGCTGGAAGTGCGCGGTATCGGCGTGCGTGATGTAGTGCACGAGCGACCCGAGACCCGTCGCGCGCGGAACGGGCACTGGAGTCTCACCGTGCGCGCGTGACGCCGCGTAGAGTCCGGCAAGCAGGCCCGTGGCGATGGATTCTGTGTAGCCTTCGATGCCGGAGATCTGCCCGGCAAACAGAATCGACGGCGCTGATCGCAGGCCCAGCGTTTCATCCAGAAGCGCCGGTGCGCAGATATACGTGTTGCGATGAATCTGGCCGTAGCGCAGAAAGCGCGCGTTCTCCAGGCCGGGGATGAGCCGCAGCACCCGGGCCTGCTCGCCATATTTCAGGTGGTTCTGGAAGCCGACAAGATTGTAGCTGTCGGCGCGCAGGTTCTCCTTCCGCAACTGCACGACGGCCCACGGCGTCTTTCCCGTGCGGGGATCGCGCAGGCCGACGGGCTTCATCGGCCCGAAGCGCAGCGTGTCCCGGCCGCGCCGAGCAAGCTCTTCAACCGGCAGGCAGCCCTCGAAGTACTCGAGCTTTTCCCACTCTTTGGATTCGGCCGCTTCGGCGGCGATGAGGGCGTCATAAAAACGGTCATACTCAGCGCGGTCCATCGGGCAGTTGATGTAGTCAGCGGTGCCCTTATCCCAGCGCGCGGCAAAGTAAACCCGGTCCATGTCAATGGAGTCGGCATCGACAATCGGCGAGATGGAGTCGTAGAAGGCCAGATGCTGCGAGCCGGTCAGGCGCTGGATCTCGGCACTGAGCGCAGGCGAGGTGAGCGGACCCGTTGCAACGATCGTCAGGCCGTCGGAAGGGTTCAGCGTGGTCACTTCTTCGCGGATGACGCGAATCCGTGGCTCGGCGGCGATGGCCTCTGCGATGCGCTGCGAGAACTCCACGCGATCCACGGCCAGGGCATGGCCTGCTGGGACGGCGGTTGCATCGGCGATGGCCAGCAGCGCAGATCCTGCACGCCGCATCTCCTGCTTCAGCAGCCAGGGTGCGGTAGTGGGTGACTCACTCTTGAGCGAATTCGAGCAGACCAACTCGCCAAACTCGGTGGTCTGGTGCGCGGGAGTCAGGCGCGGCCTGCCGTCGATGACGGCGCGCATCTCGTAGAGCTCCACGTCGCAGCCCAGGCGGGCTGCAGTCAATGCAGCTTCGGGGCCTGCAAGTCCGCCCCCTAGGACGCGGATCTTCACGGCTTGCTCCCAACCACTCGCTGCGCAGAGGATCGCTCTGCCTCTGTGGTTTCTTCGATTCCGGCCAGGCGCCGGAGCGCTGCGCCGGTCATGCGGACATTGCGCCACTCGTCCAGAAAATCCGCTCCCATGGCGCGATAAAACTCGATGGCTGGCGTGTTCCAGTCCAGAACCTCCCACTGCAGGCGCGGGCAGTTCTTTTCTACGGCAATGGCCGCAACCTGCTGCAGCAGGGCCTTGCCGATGCCCCGTCCGCGGAACTCCGGCAGGACGAAGATGTCTTCGAGATAGAGACCGGGACGACCGAGCCACGTGGAGTAGTTGAAGAAATAGAACGCAAAACCTGCCGGGGCTTGTTCGTGCTCGGCGATGAGGCAATGGAAAAGCGGGTTGGGGCCGAAGCCATCACGGAGCAGGTCTGCCTCGGTGGCCGTCACGGCCTCCGGCTCGCGTTCGTAGGCCGCCAGCGCACGGATAAAGGCAAGAATTTGAGGCACATCCGTAGAATTGGCTGGCCGGATTGTGGTGGACATGGTTTTATTGTAGTGTGTGATGCGGGCCACAACTCACTCGGGGTCAGGCGCAATACCATCATGGACAGTAGGGTGGTTGCGCACCCAGAGTGGATCCCCAGTGGAAGCCCCAAACTGCGACCCGCAACCCGCCCGAGAAGATGCCTTCCCTGCAGGAACCGAAACCGTTGGTCTTGTGCGGAAGAGTCGCAACAGTTTAACTTGAGTCGTGCAGTGAGATGCGGGTCCAAGGTTGGATTGTCGACCTGGCCAGCCCCTGCGGAGCAGCAGAAGCGATTTTCGATCGAGTGCGCGGGCTGACCCGCTCGCCCGAGTTTCCAAGGAGAAGAAGATGAAACGCAACCTTTCACTTTGGCTGGGCGTACTGGCCTTATCGCTCGTGCCGTCCCTTGCACAGCAGCCAGCGCAGCCGCCGGCCGCGCAGGAGCCGGCAGTGCCCATGGGCAAAGTACACGGTCATCTAACGAACCCGACCGGTGCGCCGCAGAGCGGCGGAACGGTCAACTTCATGCAAATTACCCGAGCCGCTTCCGGTCCGGGGCTTGCTCCGCAGACTGCAGACAGAGGCAGCTTCAAGGTCGGCGACAGCGGCGATTACTCGGGCGTCGTCCCGGCCGGCAACTACATCGTGATCTACCGCGGCGAGGGTATGGCCGCGGACAAGCAGGCAGACCGGCTGGACAATGTTGTGGTGGCTCCGGATGCGGATACGGCCGTGGACTTTGACATGTCACGGGCCGAATACATTGACAAGCTGCCGCCAGAGGAAAAGAAACAGCTCGAAGACATTCGGCAGAAGAACATGGTGGCTCTGAAGGCGAATGAGGTCATCAAGAATCTGAACGCCGATCTGAAGGTCGTTACACAGGACGTGCACGACGCGGATGCGGCCATGGCAACAGCAGCGCAGCAGCTTGGGCCCTCGGCCACTAAGGCCGACATCGAGGCCAAGGCGGCTGAGATCAAGACCGCAAAATATACCGACATCGAAACCATGATGGCGAGGGATACGGCAGCCAAACCGGATGCCTCCGTCCTGTGGGCGCAGCTTGGTCTGGCTCAGAATGGCCTGAAGAAATACGATGATGCCCTGGTTTCGTTTAAGAAGGCGCTGGACGTGGACCTTGCCTCCAAGAAGCCGAACCCGGCAATCCAGGGCATGGCCAACGCGGGCATGGGTGAAGCCTATGCGCGTACCGGCAAGGTGGCCGAGGCGAATGCTGCTTATGACGCAGCCGCCAAGGCGAATCCGCCGCAGGCAGCCTTCTATCTGCGCAATGAGGCGGTCATCTTCTTCCAGCAGGGCAATCAGGATGCACAGGTGGCGGCAGCGGAAGAGGCCATCAAGATTGATCCGAATGAGGCGCTGCTGTATTACCTCAAGGGCCAGGGGCTGGTCTCCAAGGCGACGATCGATCCGAAGACGAACCGTATCGTTCTGCCTCCGGAGTGCGCCGAAGCCTACCAGAAGTACCTTGAACTGGCTCCGACCGGCCCGTACGCTGCGGATGCCAAGGGCATCCTGGATCAGGCTGGACAGCAGGTTACCTCGAGCTACAAGGCAGGAAAGAAGAAGTAGATTTTCGGTCAGTAGCAGTCCATGGAAGGGCGCTTTCGGGTTCCGAAAGCGCCCTTTTGCATCTTGGGTGCAATTGCGGATGGGATGCGTCTGCTGCGTCCATCTACAATCCTGTACATGCGTGCAGGGTTGCTGAGCTATGACGAAGCGGCAGGGGCAGTGGCCGCGCGCGCGGGCAAGTTTGGCGCGCGGAAGCCGCCGATGCACCGGGTGCCCCTTGCCGAAGTGCGGGGCCGCGTACTGGCTGAGGCGTTGCTTGCCGACCAGGATCAGCCGCCTTTTGCGCGCTCCACGCGGGATGGCTTTGCCTGCCGTGAGAGCGAGGCCAACGCGCATGACTCTTTGCCCATCGCAGGCTCAACCCATGCGGGTGAACCCCCTGCGGGACCGCTACCCAAAGGGGCCGTATGGGAGATCATGACGGGTGCGCCGGTCCCCGAAAGCGCCGATGCCGTCATGATGCTGGAACACGTAGAGCGCCACCGCAATACGGTACGGATGACGGCTCCGAGGTTGCTGAAGTCCGGCGAGAACATCGTGCCAAAGGGTGCGCAGGCACGCTTGGGGGATGTGCTGCTTGAGCCTGGCGCCCTTCTGGGACCCGCGCAGATTGCGCTGGCTGCCACGTGCGGGTACAACGATCTGGCGGTCTATGTGCGGCCGCGTGTGGCGATTCTGACCACAGGCGATGAGCTGGTGCCGGTGGCCGCTCGACCAGGGCCGGGGCAGATTCGCAACTCGAATGCCCCGATGCTCGCCGCGCTTGTGGCTGCGGCAGGAGGCGAGCCCTGGGTGCTGCCGACGGCGGCGGACACGGCGGATGCACTGGACGCGGCGCTGGAGAAGGCCGTCGATGCCGATCTGCTGCTCATCTCCGGTGGGGTCTCTGCGGGCAAATTCGACCTGGTCGAGCCTGCGCTCCAGAGGCGCGGTGCACGTTTCCACTTCACCGGCGTGCGCATGCAGCCGGGCAAGCCTCTGGTGTTTGGCGAGCTGCCGCGGGAAGATTCGAACAAGCTTGAGTCCGCGAAGGGCCTGCCGTTTTTTGGATTGCCGGGCAATCCAATCTCGTCAGCGGTGACGTTCTTGTTGTTCGGTTCGACGATGCTTGCGGCGGTTGCGGGTGCAGGGTCGCGCGGGCCTCGCTTTGCCCTCGCACGGCTCACTGCGGACGTGAAAGGCAAAGCCGGTCTGACGCGCTTCCTGCCGGCGCACTGGAACAGCAACACGGCGACGAGTGACGAGCCCGAGGTAACGCAGGTGCCCTGGCAGGGTTCCGGGGACCAGGCTGCCTTTGCCCGCGCAAACTGTTTCCTCGTCGTGCCGGAAGAGACGGCGAGCCTGGAAGCGGGCACATTGGCGCGCATTCTGCTGTTCGACGGCCATTCCTGAGTTGCCGGGACTTCTGAGAATTGTCGACGGTCGCCGCTCTCCGAGGATTGCGTCGACTTAAACGGGTTGGCTTCGGGATACAGTGCCGCAGGAATTGCGATAGAAGGGGATGCATGACGGACTCGCGGGAAGCACGACTTTCTCATTACGACGCATCGGGCCAGGCCGGCATGGTGGACGTGAGCACAAAGCAGGAGACGCGCCGCACGGCGACCGCTTCGGCATTTGTTGAGCTCTCGCCGGCTGTGCTCTCTGCATTGCCGGTGAATCCAAAGGGGAATCCGCTGGAGGTGGCTCGTTTCGCGGGCATTCAGGCGGCCAAGCGCACCTCGGAGTTGATCCCCATGTGTCATCCCCTTGCGCTGACGCACGTCGATGTGCAGGCGGAGATTGTGAAAGACGGTGTGCGCATCACGGCCACTGCGGCGACCGTGGGCCCCACGGGCGTGGAGATGGAGGCGCTTACGGCTGCTGCCGTTGCCGCGCTCACCGTGTACGACATGACCAAGGCGCTGGACAAAGGCATCGTGATCCGTGCCGTGCAGCTTGAAGCGAAGACCGGGGGCAAGAGTGGCGAATATCATCGCGCAGCAGGAGAGTCATAGGC
>JBAUTX010000374.1:0-9247 GCA_049582405.1 Occallatibacter sp.
CTCCAGCACCGGCTTCCCGCTCACCCCATAGCTGCCCGGCGCGCCCGCCGGAGCCTCCACCACCGGCCGCGCCACCGCCCGCGCATAGTCCGGCGCAAACGCCAGCTCCATCACCACCGGCACCGGCCCCTGCGCGTCCGCCGGCGTCGTCAGCTCCATCTCGATGTTCACCGCGATCTGCGGATACGACGCATTGTCCACATGCCCGCGCAGCCGCTTCGTCACCACGGCGATTCCCTCGTAGCTCTCCCGCCTGCTGCTCACCACCTCCCACGTCACCCGCGGCAGGTGCGCCGGCGCCTGCCCCAGCACCTCGCGGTTGAAATCCGCCACAATCTCCGGCCTGCGCTCCTTCCACCACATCGCCGCTGTCGTCACCCTCTCGCCGTCCTTCAGCCGCAGCGGATCTGGCAGGTTGGCATACACATGCGCCTTCGCCTCGTCATAATTCGTCGCGTTCTTGGCGCGGGCATCGCCGGAGGGCGCAGGCCGCATTGCCGACGCCGGAATCCCCAACTCATCCAGCATGTGCTGGCGATCCTTCGCCGACGCCACCCGAAGCGACGCATCATCCGTTCCCTGTGCCGACCCGCACACGCCAATCAGACACATCCCAAGCGCCATCGCCACTAAGCCCACACGCATCCCGCACCACACACGCGTCCTCGCAACCTTCATCTTCATCCACCCTTCAGAGCACGCCGCACAAACGCGCCAAGCATATCGGCTGACCGCCTGAGCCGCAAGAGGGAATGCCTTTCGCACAGGTGGTCGCAAGCGGCATTGCCTTCCAAACTCCAGAACACGCACGCCCATGAAAAAGGGCCTCACCGCTTCACCAGCATTGCCTTGGTGAAACCGTGAGGCCCCTGAGCGATTTCTCGCTCAATCCTTCACTCGCTCTAGTTACGCCATCGCCTCGCGCCCAATCGGCTCAAAGCGCAGCTCGTTCGATTTGCGGTCCACGTCGATGCGCACATGCGCACCATGCAGCACTTCGCCGTCGAGGATCTTCATCGCCAGCGGGTCCTGCACCATCCGCTGCAGCGCGCGCTTCAGCGGCCGCGCACCATACGCCACGTCCGAGCCCGTCGCCAGAATCAGTTGCCGCGCAGACTCCGTCAGCTCCAGCGAGATCTGCCGGTCTTCCAGCAGCTTCTGCACCTCGTGCAGCCGCAGATCCAGAATCTGGCTCAGTTGCGCTGCGCCCAGCGGACGATAAATCACAATGTCGTCCACGCGGTTCAGGAACTCCGGACGGAAGCTTTCGCGCAGCACGCGCATCACGCTCTCGCGCGCCATCTCAAAGTCCTGCTCCGTCTTCAGCGACTCACCCGCAAGGAACGCCGAGCCCAGGTTCGACGTCATGATCAGCACCGTGTTCTTGAAGTCCACCGTGCGGCCCTTCGAGTCCGTCAGCCGCCCGTCGTCCATCACCTGCAGCAAGACGTTGAACACATCCGGATGCGCCTTCTCCACCTCGTCAAAGAGAATCACCGCATACGGCCGCCTTCGCACTGCCTCGGTCAGCTGTCCTCCCTCCTCATAGCCCACGTAGCCCGGAGGCGCACCAATCAACCGCGCCACGGCGTGCTTCTCCATGTACTCGCTCATGTCGATGCGCACCATGGCCTGCTCATCATCAAAGAGAAACTCCGCCAGCGCCCGCGCTGTCTCGGTTTTGCCAACTCCGGTCGGTCCAAGAAAGATGAACGAACCAATGGGCCTCTTCGGATCGCTCAGCCCCGCGCGCGAACGGCGAATCGCATTCGCCACCACGCTCAGCGCCGCATCCTGGCCCACCACGCGCTCCCGCAGCCGTTCTTCCATGTGGACGAGCTTCTTCACCTCGCCCTCCAGCATGCGCGACACCGGAATCCCCGTCCACTTGCTCACGATCCTGGCAACGTCTTCCTCGTCCACCTCTTCCTTGAGCATGCGTTCCTTGCCCGCGCCGCCATCTTGCGCGGCGTTCAGGTCTTTCAGCTCGCGCTCCAGCCGCGGCAAATCGCCATACTGGATCTGCGCCGCCCGTTCAAGCTGCCCCTTGCGCGTCTGCTCTTCGGCTTCGAAGCGCAGCGCCTCGATCTGCTTTTTGAGGTCGCTGAGCCGCGTAATCGCCTCGCGCTCCTTGGTCCAGCGCGCGCGCAGCGCCGTGCTCTGCTCCTTCAGCGTTGCCAGCTCGCGCTCCACTTCCTCCAGCCGCTCGCGGCTGTTCGAGTCCGTCTCGCGCTTCAGCGCCGCCTTTTCAATTTCGAGCGAAGTCGCCTGGCGCTCCAGTTGGTCAATCTCCGTCGGTACCGAGCCAATCTGAATCGCCAGCGAAGCCGCCGCCTCATCCACTAGGTCAATCGCCTTGTCCGGCAGGAAGCGGTCGCTGATGTAGCGGTGCGACAGCGTCGCCGCCGCCACAATCGCCGCATCCTTGATGCGCACCTTGTGGTGCGACTCGTAGCGCTCCTTCAGTCCGCGCAGAATCGCGATCGTGTCCTCCACGTTCGGCTCGCCCACGTACACAATCTGGAAGCGCCGCTCCAGCGCCGCGTCCTTCTCGATGTACTTGCGGTACTCATTCAGCGTCGTCGCGCCAATCGCGCGCAACTCGCCGCGCGCCAGCGCCGGCTTCAGCATGTTGCTCGCGTCAATCGCTCCCTCCGCCGCGCCCGCGCCCACCAGCGTGTGCAGTTCGTCGATAAAGAGCACAATCTGCCCGTTCGACTCTTCAATCTCCTTGAGTACAGCCTTCAGCCGGTCTTCAAACTCGCCGCGATACTTCGCCCCGGCCAGCATCGATCCCAGGTCGAGCGAGATCACGCGCTTGTCCTTCAAAATCTCCGGCACGTCGCCCGAAATAATGCGCCGCGCCAGGCCTTCGACAATCGCCGTCTTGCCCACGCCCGGCTCGCCAATCAACACCGGATTGTTTTTCGTGCGCCTGCTGAGCACCTGAATCACGCGGCGAATCTCTTCGTCGCGCCCAATGACGGGGTCCAGCTTGCCGCGCCGCGCAAGCTCGGTCAGGTCCTTGGCATACTTTTCAAGGGCCCGGAACTTTGCCTCGGGGTTCTGGTCCGTCACACGCTGCGATCCGCGCACTGCGGTCAACGCCTTCAGAATGGCGTCATGGGTCGCGCCCACGGCAGCCAGCGCATCGCGCGCCGCGTCGCCCTTCTGGTTGGAGATGCCCAGAAGCAGGTGCTCGGTCGAAACGTACTCGTCCTTGAAGTTCGCCGCTTCTTTGAAAGCCTGCTCAATCGCCTTGTTCAGCGCCTGACTCATGCCCGGCTGCGCGGCCGCTCCGGAAACATGCGGCAGCTTCTGCTCCGCCTGGTGCAGGTCGCTTTCCAACCTCTCCACCGGCGCGCCAATCTTTTCGAGCACAGCGGGAATCACGCCCTCGCGGTCCTCCACGAGCGCCAGCAGCAGATGCACTGGCTGCATCTCTGGATTGCCCAGTTCAGCCGCGCGCTGCTGCGCCTGCTGCACAGCCTCCTGAGACTTGACGGTCAGTTTCTCCCAACGAATCGCCATACCTTCCGCTCCTGGTTGCCGGCTTCAAGCGTCCTGCATATCCGGCCAGGAAGCCATGGGCGAGCAATCCCCCTCTCTCAAAATACAAATCGGGTCCGTGCGTGATTCTCGACAACAAAAAAACCCGCGCCGGGCGGGTACACGGCACGCACCGCCCGGCGCACACAACCTCGGACCTCAGGCAAGCCTGGTAGGGCACGAACCTTCGGCCCGAGGCCCGTGACTGCTCATGCAGCCACGTTGATCTTGATTTGCTTGGGCTGCGCCTCGGCTTTCTTCTTCAGCTCAAGCTTGAGGACGCCCGCGTTGTAGCTGGCTCCCACATGTTCCGTGTCGACGGTAGACGGCAAGGTGAAGGCGCGGTAGAAGCTTCCATAACTCCGCTCAATCCTGTGGAAGTTCTCCTCTTTCTCTTCCTTCTCGAACTTGCGCTCGCCCTTTACAGTCAGCGTGTTGTTCTCCACGCGGACGTCCAAGTCCTTTTCTTCAATCCCCGGCACTTCCAGCTTGAGGACGACCTTCTGCGCATCCTCATAAATATCGACGGCCGGTACGAAACTCGCAGTGGTCATCGGGCCCTCGCCCTCATTCAGATCGCGGAAGAGCGAATTCACGCGATTCTGCAACGCAACCACTTCACGAAAGGGATCCCAACGAGTGATAGCCATGATTTCATCCTCCGGTGCATTCTCTAGAATCTCTGTCGCAGGGTCATCTTCCCTGCTCCACTTGTTGGATTAAACTATAGCACAAACGATTCATAAAATATGAGCGTATTACGCTAATATTTTATACAACGCCATTAACGTGCTTACTTTACAAGCATTTACATATTCAAAATTCCGTTGGGCTCGCCGGAAAGCCTTCAGGCTGACTCGATTGCCGGGGTGGCTGCCCTCGCCCGCAGCTCTCGATCCACAGCTAGACGCGTCACCGTGAGCACGGTGATGTCGTCTTCCTGGCCGAAGCGCTGCGCGGCGGAGGCAATGGATTCTGCCGTCTGGGTGGAGATGGCTGCCGTGCGCACGAAGCCGAACAGGTCGCCGTGGGCGTTGCGCGCTTCAGCCACGCCGTCGGTGATGAGCGTGAGCTGCCCGCCAGGCGGGAGCTGGAATTGCGACTCAGGATACGTGGCGTGCGCGTCGAGGCCAAGCGGAAGGCCATTCTCGAGCGAGAGCTCTGATCCGTTGAGATACGGGGAGAGGTGGCCGGCGTTGGCGCCTGTGAGCCTGCCGTTCCGATCCACCCGCAGAACCAGGCAGGTGGTAAAGCCTCCCTGCTGGCGGCCCAGCATCCGCTGGTTCATGGCGGCGAGCATCTCGCCCGGGCTTTGCGTGTAATGGGCGAGGGTGCGCACGGTGCCGACAAGCAGCGAAACGGTGAGCGCGGCAGGCATGCCCTTGCCGCTCACGTCGCCGATGACGATGAGAACGCCTTCGGCTGCGGTGGGAAGGATCTGGAAGAAGTCGCCGCCCACCTCACCGGCAGACTTGTAGACGCTTTCGATCCGGAGTCCGGGGACCGAGGGAATCGCGTCGGGGATGATGACCTCCTGCACAGCGCGCGCTGCCTGCATCTCGCCGGCGAGCATGGCGCGCTCCTGAGTGACCTGGCGCTGCTCGCGGAAGAGCAAGGCCAGCAACCCAACCAGCACACAGACCGTCACAAGAGCCCGGATCCCGAGCAATTCAGGCCGCCAGTCGGGCAGGAGATTGGGCAGCCCCCACGCAAAATTAGCTGTGGCGTCCGCGGCAAACCATAGGAGGTTGGCTGCGGTCCATAACATGCACAAGATGGCGAGTGGGCGCATACGGTCGGTGATCTTCCCATACGGCCAGAACGCGACAAACGGCGATGTCGAAAGCGCAACCTGCCCGATGAAAACCACCGGCGTCTTGCTGGTTACAGTGCCAATCCAATCCAAGAGCCAAAGTGCATGGTCAGGCGGAAGCAACAAAGTGAATCCGATGAGCGCATACCGCACCACTTCGATGGCCAGCGCCAGCCAATAGAGCAGGGGCACGCGGCGCTGCGCCAGCGAAAAGAAAACCAAAAGGGACGCGAAAGTCGCCACAATGTTTGCCACAGAAAACAATGCGGAGCCGAGTGCCCACGGGTAATTCATCTGGGCTGCGAAGAAGAATTCCTCAGCGCGTATAACGGCCACGGCCACGCATGTGAGGCTCAGGTAGAGCAGCTCGACGCGGCTGCGATCATAGTAGAAAAGTCCAAGCAGCATGAGCCCGACCACGCCAGTGAGGGCAAACCAGGCCGCCATGGCCAGAGGCGTCGCGCTCTCGGCCAGAACCACGCCGGCGCGATGCCCTGTCAGCGCCTCTGAATCTCCGGCCAGGATCTTCAGGGGGCTTGTGTCTCCGATGGGTTGCCGGAAGGTGATTCTCACGGCGATGGTCTCCGGTTGCGTTTGAAGCGCTGCCTCCAGCAGTGGATACTCCCGCATTGTGTTCATGCTGTAGAAGCCGGTCTCCACATTGCCCGCGCCGCCGACGCGCTCCCCATTCACAAAGAGCTGATAAGCTCCCTCAAGCCTGACCTGGATTGCAGGATGCGCCGTGCCGCGCAGCGCGCCCAGATCCGCATGGCAGCGCGCCCACAGGTGCGGCTCCACCACGGGGATCTTCCACTGCGAGAATGGTCCCCAGCCCGTCTCATCCAGATTCGGCGCGGCCCAGGCTGGGTCGTCCCCCGCGCGCCAGACGCACTGCTGCGCAGAGACCGCGAGCACCGATTGCGCGGCGAGCGCACCGGGCAGCGCAAGCATGAGAGCCGTGAGTACAGCCACACGAAATTCCGCCGCGCGAGGCGGGCGCAGGGGAAGCATGGAAAGAGCATACGCTCGGTCTTTTGCGAAGCAGTAGCAGTTTCTTGCGACGTGCAGACCCGGGCAGAGCGAGACATCGGCGGCGAACCGTCCGCTACAATGCCTCAAGATGCTCTTCGCTGCACTTCCCGCATCCATCGACTGGCACTGGATCTGGCTCACGATAGCGGCCTTTTTGGGTGGCCTGCTGAATGCTGTCGCCGGGGGCGGCTCCTTTCTCCTTTTTCCCGCCATGCTCAACATGAACATGCTGCCCATCCAGGCGAACGCGACCAACACCGTCGCGTTGTGGCCGGGGCAACTCACATCGATCGCTGCCTATCGCGAAGACGTCCGCAAGAATCTCCGGCTGGCCGTGCCGATGGCCGTGGCCGGTCTGTTGGGCGGCACGGCAGGTGCAAGTGTTCTGTTGCTCACGCCGCAGCTGACCTTCCTGCATCTGGTGCCGTGGCTCCTGCTGGGAGCAGCGCTGATCTTTGCGGCGAGCGGGCCGGTTTCACGGTGGCTGGACACGCTGCGCGCCGCGCGCGCCGGCCAGCACTCCCCGGGGGCGCACCGCGTTCGCCGCGTGCCGCTCTTTGTCGCCACAACGGTGGTATGCTTCTACGTCGGTTACTTTGGCGCAGGCGCAGGCTTTGTGATCATTACGCTGCTGTCGCTCTTCGGAATGGAAAACCTGCACGAGATCAACGCCCTCAAAGTGGTCTCGACCACGATGGCCAATGGGATTGCCTTCCTCATCTTTGTCTTGAACGGACAGGTGGTGTGGCGCTATTGTCTGCTGGCCATGGTCACCTGCGCCGTGGGCGGCTATACCTCGGCCAGTTTCGCGCGCCGCATTCCGCAGCCGGTGCTGCGCGGGCTTGTGGTGCTCATCGGGCTCACGATGGCCGCGTGGTTCTTCTGGAGAATTCCTTAGCCGATGATTGTTTCCAGTCCCTTTACAGCCAAACTCTACAGCTGGATTGGTTCGACAGCCGCTGTCTGCACGACCATCTCCTTCCTGCCGCAACTCATCCGCGTGTGGCGGCGCAAGAGCGCCCGCGACATCTCGCTCCTGATGTTCCTGCTCTTCAGCTTTGGCCTCGCGTGCTGGCTGGTTTACGGCATCGGCATCGGCTCAGGTCCCATCACGGCGGCCAACGCCGTCACGCTGGTTCTGGCCCTGGCAATTCTCGTGCTCAAGCTGCGCTATGACCGCGCAGGCGCACGGAGCGAAACGCGCTCCGGCTCCGGCAAGGTCACTTCGATAAAATAGGGGCATGAGCCACGAAGGCATCCGCTACGTCTCAAAAGGGGAACAGGCACGCGAAGAGCGCGAAAGCCAGCCGCTGCCACGCATCGCCATGACGCCGGCCAAGGTGCGCGTGCTGCTCACCGAGGGCAAAGGCCTCGAGATTGACTGGCAGGACGGCCACCGGAGCGCCTGGAGCTTTGCGTGGCTGCGCGATGCCTGCCCCTGCGCCACCTGCGTGGAAGAGCGCAAGAATGAGGGCCGCAAGATCGGCCAGCCCAAGGCGAAGTCGGCCGATCCGCTGCCCATGTACAAGCCGCCGGCCAAGCCGGCCAGCGCGCAGCCCGTGGGCCGCTACGCGCTGCAGTTCAACTGGCTCGACGGCCACGCCAGCGGCATCTACTCCTGGGAGTATCTGCGCCGCAACTGCACCTGCGCCGAATGCACCTTTGCCGCGGCAGAAGCGAGCAGCCTGCTCCACTAGCCTGCAGTTTCTGGCGAAGCCAACCGCTGTGCAACCGGCTCCTCCCCACCTTCAGCAGGGGCAACGACTGACTGCGCTTTGTGGCTGCGCTGCTCTTCCAGCTCGCGGATGAATTGCGTCAGCTGCTCCCGCTTGCGGTCGCTCATGTCCAGAAAGCGGATGCCGACGTTGTTGCGGTCGTGGATCGACTGGGTCACGCCAGCCAGGCGGAAGGGAATTCCCTGCAGGCTGAACTCTGTCTCCACGCGGCAATAGATGCCCACCGGGAAGCGCTGCAGCGTCTGGATGCGGCACCCACCGAGGCTGACGTCCAGTACATGCCCGCGCAGGGCAGCAGCGGTCTTCAGCAGAAAAACCGTGGCATTGGCTTCGACTTCATAGCGCGGATTCGCGCGGCGATCCCGCCTGTGGCCGGACTTGTTTCCGTTGGCTTCCATCATTCTCCCCGCCGTGCATGGCGGGGAAGAACTCAGTGTCCCCCGGCCAGTTCCCAGGGGCGCGCGGGCGCGGGCTGTGCAGCTTCGCGGCCCTTCAGGCGGTCGTAGCGGTAAAGATCGCTGGTTGTCCCAAGCGACTCGTTATACAGGCACTCCTCACCGGTCAACTGCTTGAGTTCCTCTGTGAACGCATGGATCGCGTGCAATTGGCCTGCCGTCGCGGGCAGTTCATATTGGGCGGTCTTAATGAACTTCTGATAACCACGATCCAGCAGCCGCGCCACCTCGCCCTTCACCAGCACGCCGGGGTGAATCACCATCGTAGCCGCGGCGCCCTTCTCCAACGCAGGAACCAGAACCGCCGCCACACCATCCCTGGCGACCAGTACGCCCGAGGGCACGCCGGCATAGGGAGTGACGTCAAACTCACTTGCGCGGAGCTCCTGCTGCAACTGTTCAAAACTTGGAATGCGGGATTTGACGGCCATGGCGGGTTTCCTGTCTGCGAGGATAATGGAGAAGGCAGTGTGCGCTCTCCATACTCTCAATCTCGCACACTGGCAGCACAGACTGCAACGCAGCTACGACCATGAAGAACCCTCATCCAGTTCCCGGAGTCACGCTGGTGGAGCGCATCGGCAACACGCCGTTGCTGAGGCTGGAGCACATCCTGCGCGACCTGCCAGGCATCCTGCTGCTGGCCAAAGCGGAGTGGGTCA
>JBAUTX010000375.1:0-7168 GCA_049582405.1 Occallatibacter sp.
CACACTGTCGGAAGATTTGGGAAAGCTCCGCGCCGGAATCGACCATTATGCCACTGAGGCATAACGGTCTCTCTGGAATTCATTGGACGCGACCGGAAAACCAACCTTAACTTTGCGCCATCGCTGAACTGCGAGGTCAGTGGAGGTGCAAAATGAATGGAATTGCCCGGCTGCTTATTCAGCCCGCTCGGAAGCTGAGAAAGCCCCTCACCAAAGAAAGCTTCTCCACGCCGCGCACCGACCTCATAAGGAGGAAGATTAGCTACCTAGATGCCATAGCCCGCAATGGCGGGTAGCGATGTGGGGATAAGCCGCCGCTGGGCCTCGTGCGCAGCTTCCAAAACTCAGCTACGCTGCGGGACTGCTGGCGGCTGACGCGCGCGAAGCGAAAAAGCATGAAGATGCCGATAGCGAGCAGGTAGAGTAGATCCGCGAGATCGAAATGGGAGAGGGCGAACAGACCCAACGAAATTCGCTTCTCCAGCAACATACCGGGTCACCAGGCCAAATAGGTGGAGACGATACCCACTTCGTTGATAGTCAGGGCGATCATAGTCAACAGACCCGGCAAGATCAGCCATCCCGCTTTCAGGTTCTCCCCGGTTTATGGAGCGCCGTGATCGTCGGCGGAGTCACGGCTGATCAACCGTCAGCGGTTTGCCCAGCACCGATTTCCAATCACGAACCACGCCGTGGATCACCTGTCCGCCGAAATGGGCGAGCGCGGGACTGCCGCTTTGAAAGACCAATGTGATGTTGGAGTATGCGATTGAGTAGGCATTTTCGCCTCCGGTTAAGCACACCTGGAGCACCGAAGATGGCGGTTGCGCCTCAAACGGCGCGTTGCTTCCATTCCCCGTCAGCAGGCTCACTGTCGCTTTGACCTCGAAGCCGCCATAAGTCGCGGGACTGGATGGCGGGCAATCATCCGGGTTCCAGGTCACCGTGGCATTCGTCAGCCGGATGTGGTGAGTGTGGGGGCTCTGACCGGGCTGCGCGGGGTCGGGAGCTCCAGTCGATGTTTTTCCATAGCCGGACATCGTCAAGTCAGCTGCGAAGTTTGCAGTGTTCCTGAACCGGTTGAGATCAAGCGTCCACTCGCCATGCATCTCCCAGGGGCTACCTTTGACCGTCGGGTTCAACGGCACATAGTCGTTGATTACCCCACTGAAGTGCACAACCTGGGGTACCTGGGCCAGCGCACCGATGGTTGAAGCCACTCCAAGAGCGAGCAGTAAGCCTACAAACCTGGAAACAGATTTCTGATTCATAAAGGACCTCCGGTTTAGCATTTGGCGCCGAAATCGCGAAGAATTCGACCGGCAACACTGACGAGAAACTTTGGGGAAATCGATGCCAGCCGGTTGAGTTCCTGGGACCTGCGCCGCAGTTGCCCACACAGTCCGCTATTCGGCAAGTCAATGTAAAGCGGTAAGAGACCGAAGGGTCGCGCGCCGTCAAATGCCGCCTTTTACCGCTTCCGTTTTTCGGGGTACAATCGGCTCATTTCCCCGTTGAGACCTGCTAAGCCTCCCGGAGAGTCGTAATGAGTGAGCCGTCGTTTCAAACCCGCCCAGTCGAAAGACCGGCGGAGAAACGCCTCGACTCCTGGAAGGAAATTGCTGCTTACCTCAACCGTGACGTTACTACCGTCCAGCGCTGGGAGAAGCGCGAGGGGCTCCCGGTTCATCGGCATCTCCATTTTAAGCGCGGCACCGTGTATGCCTTTGCGGCTGAAGTGGATGAATGGACTCGGAGCCGAAAGGTTCCTCTTTCCGACGGCCAAAACGAAGCTGACAGGAACAGCAACTCGACTGCGACTCTGGCGCTCGGCCTAGCAGCGACAATGTCAAGTCTGAGGCCGTGGATTTACGCCTTGACCTTGCTTGCAGTGGCACTGACTGTCGGCAGCTTTATCTGGTTGCATAAAGTTGAGCACCCTTTTCGCAATCCGCTTGACGGCGCGCAATATCAGGTGGTGACCGATTGGGGCGGAGCCGAACAGGCAGCGGCTATTTCGCGCGACGGCCAATTCATCGCGTTTCTCTCAGACCGCGACGGGCATATGGACGTGTGGGTGACGCAGGTTGGTTCAGACCAGTTTCACAACCTCACTCACGGCAGCGCTGCAGAGCTGGTGAATACTTCGATTCGGACACTGGGCTTTTCTCCTGATGGCTCGCTTGTGACCTATTGGGTCCGTAACCGAAGCGACTCGGGCAGCGCTGACATCGGTATCTGGGCGGTCCCCACGCTGGGAGGTGAACCTCGCCCATATCTCGAAGGCGTAGCTGAATACGATTGGTCAAGCGATGGCCGCCAGCTGGTATACCATACGCCGGGCGCGGGTGACACCCTGCTGGTCTCCACCAGCAGCACGCCATCGACGGGCCGCACGATCTTCACGTCCTCTGCCGGACTTCACTCTCACTTTCCGCTCTGGTCACCCGATCGAAAGTTCATCTATTTTGTGCACGGCTCGCTGCCCGACAGTTTGGGTATCTGGCGCATCGCCGCCACGGGTGGTACTCCAGAGCGGGTTACTCAACAGAACGCGCAGGTCGCCTATCCAATTTTCCTGGACCAGCACACGCTTCTATATCTGGCCACCGATGCCGGGGGGGCGGGACCATGGCTATACGGCATGGATGTGATGAGTCGAATCCCACATCGAGTGAGCGCAGGCGTGGACCGGTACACTTCTCTGGCGGGCAGCGCCGACGGCCAACGGCTAATCGTCACTCTCGCATCTCCGAAAGCTAGCCTTTGGCATTTACGCATCGATGCCCATGGGGCAGTCACATCCACCCTCCAGCCGATAAAACTTACCAGCAGCAGCGGTTTCCGGCCGCGACTGGGCGCGAATTGCCTGCTTTATGTTTCAGTGAGCGGAGCCAGCGAAAGCATCTGGAAGCTAGTCAACGGAGCGGCGACGGAATTGTGGCGCAGCGGCGGAGCACACATCATCGGCGGACCGACGATTTCCGCGGACGGCAACTTGGTCGCCTTTTCAATTCGCCAAAACGGCCGCTCCCTTTTGTATGTAATGGCGGCAGACGGCGCGAATCCGCGTACCGTGACTGGCTCTCTCGACCTGCAAGGAGACCCGGCATGGACACCTGACAGTCGAGCGATTATTACTTCAGCGACGGATCATGGCACACCTAAGCTGTTTCGGGTTCCGCTCCGTGGGGGTCTTCCCACGCTTATTGTTCCTGAATATTCGCTCGATCCTGCATGGTCGCCTGATGGGAGCTTTGTACTCTTTTCGGGGCCTGATATTGGAACCAGGTTCTCTGTAAAAGCAGTCAAACCTGATGGATCCTCGTATGCGCTAAAGTCTATGACTCTAACGCGGGGAGCGCGCCATCTTGCCTTTCTCCCTGGCGGCAGGTTCCTGGTTGTGCTTCGAGGAGAGATCGAGCACAAGAATCTGTGGCTGATCGATCTACAAACAGGCACGGAGCGGCCATTGACTAATCTGCCTTCTGATTTCGATGTTCGCGACTTTGATCTTTCGCCCGACGGTCACGAAGCAGTACTGGAGCGAGTGCAGGATCGCTCTGAAATCGTGCTGATCAAATTGCAGCAGCGGTAGGGGCTGCGTAGCCTGCCCTTCAGTCGCGAGATTCCGCCATGTATAGATTGGGTGTGACTCCGCGCTCTGGTCGGTCGAGGGTCCAATGCGGTTGGACTCCGTGAAACGCTTCGATCCGAAAGAATTCTCCAAAGTTGCGGTAACTTATGTTGAGTAGTGGCTTGCCGTTGGGCGAGACGGTTCGTACTGATAATCGGCATCGCGACTGTAATCCGAGAACCTGCGCTCGGGAATCGGTCGCAGTCGCAATCGGCGTCTTTCAGTACAAATCTTGCCGGCTCGATCACAACCTCTGCCGTGCAGCGAAAAGGAAGGTCGTAAGTTACAGAAAGCAAGCGTCACGTCACGGATGGCTCCTTTGGCGCTGTAAGGAACGATCAGGAACCGTTATCGAAACCCATATCAAACCCACGACCTCTGCCCTGTAGACCTCTGCCTTTCGCGCTGGAATGCGGATGGGCGCGTTTCCAGGCTCCGGAGATTCTGTGAACGCGGACTCGTCATTCCAGCGGAAGCGCTTTACGAACCGGGGCTAACCATAATCAGCTTGAATGTCCCTGGAAGAGCAGTTGGATGGTTTGGAGGGTGGGGATTCGCGGTCGTCGGTGCAGGCGGTGGCCCTAGTTTCGCTGTAGATAGAAAAATTGTATGCGTCTTGGCATCGAGGGCCATGGTGCGAGCACCCAGTTCAGTCGCAAGGGCTTGGATCACGCGAAAGTGGTCACTGCCCTCTTCTGCAATCACCGTCAGCGAGCCTTCACCATTAGAGGAGAAGGCCAAAATGGCGATCCGCGTCAAATCGTGCGGCGTCAGGCCCTCCTCCGATCGGCTCTGTTGTTATGAGAGCACCCGTGTCCGCGTTCACAACGGCCATCCACTTGTTATCGCAGCCGGCAAAGAGGCGGCGATGGTCCTTGTCGATGGCTAGCCCACCTGGGCCCTCACACGGCGCCAGTGGAAAGTGTCTGTTCATCGAGAGTGTCTTGGCGTCAATTCGAACAATCTCGTTTTTGTCTTGAATATTAGCGAAGACGGAAGCATCGTTGGAGACAGGAAATTCCGGAACACCGCCGAGAGGGATCGACTTCACGATCCTTCCGGTAGAAGCTTGAATCAGGAATGTCCTGCATATCTGCACAGCCGAATCGATTGGCCAGGCCTTGCCCAGATTTGTTGATTCAAATTTGGCGTTGGAAGTGAGTTCGTTTTAAAAAGACAGCAACTAGCGTCGTCAACTTCCCGTCGTCACGCCAAGGAAGTTGCCGTATCCAACAATCAGGGTCGATCCCACCAGGGTAAGTAGTGTGAAAAATACCAGCATCTTTGTGCGCCGGCTTACGCCCCGCCACTCCTTTAGTGCAATCCCCCAGAGCGTACTGAAAATAATGATGCTGGCCATGTGCAGCGTCCAGCTAGAGAACTTGTACCGCCCCATCTGCGTTTCGCCCATGGTGTAGAAGAAGAACTGCATGTACCACGTGACGCCGGCCAGAGCTGAAAAGAAGTAGTTCCAGAAGAGGGACGGCTCGCCATGCGGATGCGGCACAATCTCCAGCGCCATTTCCGTCGATGCTGCGTCCGTAATGTTCTCGATTGGCGGATGCTTGCCTGTGGCGTTCGCTGCCGCTTTCTTTGGAATGCGGAGATACTCGCCGTAGCTGCGGTTACGCACGTTGAGAATCAGACACCAGACAAAATTTGTTGTGAACCCCCCGATGAGCACAACGACAAGCACAGGAAGACCCTGCCACATGGTGCTTGTGCCATGCTGCAGCGTGAGCATCTTGATCGGCGTTCCTGCATCAAGGCCGAAAGCAAAACACGAGCTCATAATCCCGCAGAATGTTGCTACGCCCAGACCAAGTTTCAGGTTGAATTCCTGAATACTGGCCGACTTTTGTTCGCTGGAGAGTTCCCTCTCCTTCGAGATTCCCGCCGCTCCTCCGAAAACAATGCCAAGAACGCACACTCCCACACCCACCAGGATGATGACACCTGAGCGATGCGCAAGGAGTTGCATAAATTGCCCGTGAAAGATGGGTGGGGCAAGGGTGCCGAAGACCGCTGTGTATCCGAGCGCGACGGCCATGCCCAGTGAGAGTCCCAGATAGCGCATCGTCAGGCCGAAGGTCAGGCCACCGAGTCCCCAGAGAACGCCGAAAAAGTAGGACCAGAAGATCGCAGACGGGGGCGCATTGCGAAGTACTGGAATCAAATCGTGCGTCAACAAACCCGCGATGAGCCAGGGCGCAACAATCCAACTTGCGACGCCGCCAGCCAGCCAGTATGTCTCCCATGACCAGCCGCGTACTTTGCGGAAAGGGACATAAAAGCTTGCAGATGCGAGCCCGCCAAGCCAGTGCAAGAAAACTCCCAATAGCGGATTCGCGCCCAAAGATTGACCTCTCTTTACATGGATCGGGAATTTCAGAAAAAGCCCTTGAGCAGACGAGTCACTGCCCACCGGCGAATCATATTGGCTGATCGAACTCCGACGCCGCCAATAGCCCGCCGTCCACAACGTGCAGCACCCCGGTAATTCCTGCTGAATCCTCTGAAACCAGATAAAGGGCCGCCCGGGCTACATCCTCCGAGCTAAGAATTGTGCCGAGCGGAACGCGCGATAATCGCGCACGAATGCGTGACTCGCCCACTTCTCCGCGCCCAAGGTGCTCGCGCAGCATTGGAGTATCGGTAATACCTGGGCAAATGCAGTTCACGCGTATGTTGTCACGGCCCAAATCCAGCGCAAGCGACTTTGTGAGCAGTGCAATTGCACCCTTTGAGGCGGAGTAAGCCGGCGTGCCCACCTGCCCGGTGAAACTGGCTATCGAACCGGTATTCAAAATTGTGCCGCCGCCGTTTCGGCGCATTATCGGGACCACGTGTTTCGTGGCCAGAAACGCGGCTTTCACGTTGATGGACATTACGCGGTCCCACTCGTCTTCCGTCATCTGCTCGATGGATCTCACCAGGACTACGCCCGCATTGTTGAACAAAACGTCGATCCTGCCCCATCGGGCGATAGCGTCGTCGATCATCTGCCGTATGTCGTCTTCCTTGGCTAAATCAACGTGAGCGAAGTGCGCAATTCCGCCTGCAGCCTCAATTGCTGCGACTGTCTCCGCGCCACCGTCTGCATTTCGGTCCGCAACCACCACCTGTGCGCCTTCTTTGGCGAAAGCGATGGCGCTGGCCCGCCCAATCCCACTGGCCGCACCTGTAACGATGGCGACTTTTCCCGTTAGCCTCATCAATCTTCTATGCCCAAAGCGGCCTGCCGGTGCAGCAACAACACATCGTTTCAGGAGCGCTTTCGTTCGTCCAGTGGATTCTCAGTTTCTTGTCTGAATCTGGCGCTCAAACGACCGGGATTTCAGTGTCTCTGCACGTAGACCATGTGTGTCTGCAAGAATTCGTAGAGGCCATGTTTCCCGTCCGCTCCTCCTATTCCACTCTTACGCCATCCCGCATGGAAGCCCTGCATCGCCTCAAAATTTTCGCGATTGATGTAGGTCTCTCCGAATCGGATCTCCTGGCATGCCCGCAAAGCGACGTCCAAGTCTCGTG
>JBAUTX010000376.1:0-6639 GCA_049582405.1 Occallatibacter sp.
GCACGAAGTTCGTCATAATTGAGGATTGGGCAGAACTCCGGAACCAGGAATCCAGCCTTGCGCGCGCCAGTGCGCATGGCGAGCTTATCGCGGTAAAAAGCGGTCGTTGTCACGCCCATGCCGTCAATCCGCATATGCTCGCGGAGTTGTGCCGCGGTTTCCAGGTCGAACTCGTCCAATGCAATGATGCGATCAAAGCGGCGACCGCGGGCCATCCAGCAGACTGTGCGGCAAATCTGTTCCTGAGTGAGTCCGGCGGGTATGGTGGCCAAGTCCTCCAGTGATTCGCGCGGCCATTCCGCCTGACGAAGCTTTTCGAGGGTCAGGAGGGTCGGTCGTACGCCCATCTCTGCGGCCTGGCGGAGGAAGTCGTGGCCTTTCTCATAGCTGGCGATGCAAAGGAATCGCTGTGTGGCATCGGGCATGAGGCACCTCTTGGATTGGACCGCCGAATGAGGATAGTTCTACCATAGGCTCTGCAATACACGTTGAATCGTTTGCAAAGGAAGAATCAGATGCTGTCGGCCAGAGCGATTGTAGACCTGCAGAACCTGTTGACGCGGACCTGGCACACGGTGGAGGTCAAGAACCCAAGCCTCAAAGTTGGCGGTCCTGACAGCGCCTGGCTCGAGCGTGTTGCGCGGCAGCATCGGGCCAATTTTGACCTCTGGCACATTGAAGACGAGGCCCGCGCACCTGAGGCGACGGATACTCAGCTCGCGGAGGTGAAACGTCGCATCGACAAGACGAACCAGTTGCGAAATGACCTGGCTGAACGGCTGGACCAGTTCCTCATGGAATGGCTCGGACAGCAAGGATTGCCGAGAGGGGACGCACCGCTGCATTCCGAGTCGCCGGGGCTGATGATTGACCGGCTTTCCATCTTGGCCCTGAAGATTTACCACACCCGCGAGGAAGCAGAGAGGATGGACGCCGCTACGGATCATATTGACCGGAATCAGAAGCGTCTGGCCATTCTGGTGGAACAGCGCGACGATCTGGGAGAGTGCCTCGATGCCTTATGGCGGGAAACGCTTGCTGGCACGCGACGGTTCAAAATCTACCATCAGCTGAAGATGTACAACGACCCCGCCCTGAATCCTTCCATCTATCGTTCTCAACGAACGACAGGCGGCGAATGACAGCCACTTGCCCCTTGCCCATTGACGGAACCCAGGGTTCTGCGTATAAAAGTGGCTCAAGCGCCGCATTTCCCGGCAGCGGTTCTGGAAGTCATATTGTTTCTTCCAGGAGCATTGCTTTCGAGTGCGCGCACACGGCGAATCCATGACGCAAGAGGTCCAAGCCACGGCGGCAAGCCGCAAGAAGACTCCCACACTGGCAGCCCGCCCCGGCGGCCGGTCCACCACAGCCACCGCGGCCATTTTTCAGCAGTACCAGGCGGCGGTCCAACTCGTCCAACAGGGAAAATACGAGAAGGCGCTTGCAGCCTTTGAAAAACTCCTGCCCGGCGCACCTGCGGAGATCGTGGAACGGTGTCGCATGTATATGCAGACGTGTCGGCGCCAGATGGACCAGAAGGGCCTTGCCTTCCATACTCCGGAGGAAAGGTTCGACTATGCCATTTCACAGCTGAATGCGGGCTACTTTGGCGAGGCTGACGAACAGCTCCGGGGCGTGCTTGCTGAGCATCCGGAGGCCGACTACGCTCTTTACGGGCTCGCTGTTCTGGATTCGATCACGGGCCGGACTGAGGATTGCCTTGAACATCTGGCCCGCGCGATCGATCTAAATCCTCGCAACCGCCTTCAGGCGCGCTCTGACAACGACTTTCAGAGCATGGTTGACGACCCAAGATTTACGGAACTGCTGTATCCTGAAATTCCGTAGAGCGCTCAAGAAATTGGCTTCGTCTTTGAATTCGGCAGGTTCAATCGCGGAAGGGACATTGGACGCTCGCAAGGCGCATTCAGCGTCCGGCACCCGGCCAGTTCGCGTTGTTGCGATTGGCGGGGGCACAGGCTTGTCCACGCTCTTGCGTGGTCTTCGGCGTCATGTCGCTCAGCCGGGTCAGTCCTGCGACGAACGATGCGAGATTTCTGACCTTGCGGCGGTCGTCACGGTAACGGATGATGGCGGCTCATCGGGACGGTTGCGAAAAGACTTCAATATGCTTCCTCCGGGCGATCTGCGCAATTGCATGGTCGCCCTGAGCGAGCAAGAAGATCTCTTGACGCAATTGTTTGCGCATCGATTTCGCTCAGGGGATGCCCTCGAGGGGCACAACTTTGGCAATCTGTTCGTTGCTGCCTTGACCGAGATCACCGGAGATTTTGCTCACGCAATTCAGCTGGCATCGAAGATTTTGTCGACCCGCGGGCGCATCTACCCCATCACCACGACCAACGCGACGCTGGTGGCGCACATGAAAGATGGGTCTGTTGTGCGTGGAGAGACGAACATCACCGCGAGCCGGCAAAGCATCGCCGAACTGATGCTTGATCCCCCCGATGCCGCGGCGGTCCCTGAGACCTTGGAGGCCATTGAACGGGCTGATTTGATCACGGTGGGCCCCGGATCGCTCTACACCTCCCTGATTACGAACCTGCTTGTTCGCGGAATTCCGGAGGCATTATCGGAAGCTCAGGGCGTGCGTGTGTTTGTCTGCAATTTGATGACGCAGGCAAACGAGAGCCTTGATTTGACAGCCTCGGAACATATCGAGCGCATCTATGAGCACACACATGCGCCGATTTTTGACTACGCAATCGTGAATACAGCACCGTTTTCCGCGCATACGCTGGGCCGTTACTCGCTGGAACATGCGACCCCCATTGTGGCAGACATTGAACGGATTGAGGCGCTTGGTGTGAGGTGCATTACGGGCAACTTTGCGCTGGAAGAGGCGGTCGTGCGGCACGCAGCCAACCGGGTCGCCGAGGCGCTTCTGTCGCTTGATGCGAGACGCGTGGCACACGGATGAGGCTGCTCACTCGCCCTGGCAGATCTTACTTTTCCAACGCCAGCCCACCGCGCAGGGTACATGTTGCCGGTGGCAGAACCGGGCACTGAAGGAGTGGATATGGCGATTACGCGGAGATTCTTGATTCTGGCGACATGCCTACTGACCACCGGCGCCCTGGCGACTGGGCAGACACGGAAGGCAGGCCTCTGGGAAGTGACCACGACGATGAGTTGGCAGCAATCCCCATTTCCACACGGCATGAATCCGGGGGGTGGGCCGCATACCGCACAGCTTTGCGTGACAAGGGAGCAGATTGATAAATATGGCTCCGTTCCACCGGAGGTGCATGGCGACTGCCAGGTCACGAATGTCGTCAAGAAGGCAAATGGGATGACCGCTGAGATGGTATGTAGTGGTCATCTTCAAGGCAAAGGCACTATCCAGGCGTCATGGACGGATGCCGAGCACTCGACGAGCAAAGTTCACTTTGCGGGCACAATGCAGATGGGCCCGAACTCCCAGCCCTACGAATGGACCGCGGAAAGCACTGCGGCCTTTAAGAGCAGCGACTGTGGCAATGTGAAGCCTGTCGCTGAGAAGCGTTGAGCGACCGTGCCTCTTCAATTGCTACCTTGTGCGTACAATTGACACGTATCGTTGGCTGTTCGAGGAGCATGTCAGGTGCGGCATTGGAATTGACCTGCCGGAGTTCGGCCTTTGAGCTATCCCGAATGTCCCCAAGAATGGGGGCATGAAAAAAGCCGCCTACGCGGCTTAATTCTAACCAGCTGTGCGAGATAGATGGTCGGGGAGAGAGGATTCGAACCTCCGACCCCCTGGTCCCGAACCAGGTGCTCTACCAGGCTGAGCCACTCCCCGAACACTGATGATGAGACCGCTACAGCATCGACTGCCGGGGTCACATCAATTCGTCGCTACCATGCCAGTGTAACAGATAGGACAGCATGGTGTCGCAAGCCGTGGATCTCACGAAGGAATGTGGAGGCTCATGCACCCGCCCACCTGTCCGCCCCGGAATCTGCATACGCTTTTGTTGGAAGATCCAGATGCTGCGGACGCGCGCACGAAATTCGAGCTCGGGATGTGTACCGAATCTGACTTCTAGTCAAAGACGGTCCGAAGGTCCTTGCCTGCGTCCTTCAGTCGACCGAGGAATCGCTCGAGCGATTTCTTGTCCACGCAATTTCCATACCAGTTCCCGTCCTTATCAGGATCCATCGATTTAGACAGCACAAAGGATAATCCCAGGCCGTCGGTTCCCCAACGGATCACCCTGGACTGGACCGCCACAGCATCATCGAGATTGCGACCTTCGTTGTCCACCCGCTGAAGAGTCATCAGCACCAGAGTCCCAGGGTACCAACGCTCCTCTGTCAGGAGATAAAGCCCGCTCATGCTGATGTCGGCTACCTGATAGGCTCTTGGAGTCGTGCCAGTCCAATAATAGGCAACCAGGCCAGGCAAAGGTAGACGCTTGGCACGCCTCCGCTCAGGTGAGAGCAATTGCTGGAACCATGCCTTTATGGCATTCGGTCGGCTGGACGGTTGCCCCGCGGGCTCAACACCCTTGGATGCCATCTCTCCAAGCTGCAAGATGGATGATCTATCACTGAAGATGGGCGGGCTCTCGATTGCGACACCCGAAGTTCTATCGCCATTTGCCGCGCTGGTTTGGCTATGAGGCGTCGTTGAAAAAGACTCCGCGAGGCGCTCAAGTCTGCGTTCCATCTCGTGTGCGACGCAGATCACGAGTTGGTCACCGGGTTGAGTCTGCGAAGAATAGATGGTATGGGCTGGCAGCACAAGCGCGCTGGCTGCTTCATCCCTTAGAGGCTCGACAGAAGCCGTTGGAAAGGACTCGACTTCTTGAATGACTCGATAGTCTTTATCGAGATATAGAAGATCAATGGGAGATAACCCCTTAGCCGATGGAATTCCCCTGTAGGGCATCATCCAAAGTCCACTGTCGGCCTTGATCGTGAGTCTTTCGATCATTGCCCGCAGCTTTTCAACGGTGATATCCGCGACAGTCACTCCCAGGCTCAGGAAGCTCTCTCGCGTTTGGTTGTACACGCAATACTTAGGGCTTTCCATCAAACCTGGTCCTCCTGGAGACTGTTTGCTCGCAGGCAATCGAAACTGTCGCGCTCATTCTTCAAAGCCATATCTCACAGACGCTTTAGTCGTTTCTAGGCAATAACACTACAAGGCGCTCAATCAATAGGATTGACCGCGAAGGATACCATTCCCTCATCTTGCGATGGCTGCCGCCTTGCGGATCCAGGTCGTGCATGATCCTGCACTGTGGCGAGATCCAACACAAAGCGACTTTCAAGCAAGAGAGTCTCGGCGGAGGGCGATGCAAGCGCCCTCGCCCATTTATTCAGTCTTACTTCACCCGTGTGCGGCGGCGCTGAATCAAGATCACGAGCACAATGACAAACAAGACTGCCGACACAACGCGAATAATTGTCGAATTGTCCATTCTTCTTCTCCCCTGCTCCCTCTTTCAGTTAGTTGTTTGTGAGCGCCTCGGCTATTTGAGCCCAGGCAAGATATCAGTCCTGCGGTGCATCCTGGCTACTTCACTCGAGTCCGACGACGCTGGATGAGGATTCCCATCACGACAACGAAAAGAACCCCACAGACAGTGCGGATGATTGTAACTGAGTCCATCTAGCTTCTCCCTTCTTTGACTTAATGGCTAAAGAGTGTCTTAAATGATTCCGCCATGATGATCATTGCTGGCCCGAGGGTAACCAAGAACAATGGCGGGAAAATGAAGAAGACGAGCGGAAAGATGAGCTTGATCGGCAGCTTCGCCGCCTTCTCCTCAACCTCCTGCACACGCTTCGTTCTAAGTGTGTCAGAGTGAACACGCAGAGTCTTTGCAATGCTCGTTCCAAATTGCTCAGATTGGATCAGCATCGAAACGAGATTCCGGACGTGGTCAACTCCGGTTCGGTCGGCAAGGTGTTTCCATGCATCAGAACGAACGATTCCGGCTCGCTGTTCCAGAGCAACCATACCAAGTTCATCGCTAAAAACTGGCTGCGCGTTACGGAGCTCCTGAGCCGTTCGGGCCGTCGCCTGGTCAAGACTGAGGCCTGCTTCAACGCAAATAATCAGCAAGTCTAAGACATCAGGCAGGCCTTTTCGGACCTGAGCTTGCCTGTTCGTGATGATTCGCCCTAGCCAGAAATCTGGGACCAGAAAGCCAATTCCAAGGCATGCGATGAAAATGAAAAACGGACTTTGCTTTGCCAAGCCGCTGACCAATGCAAGGAGACAAAGCGTGAGCGGACCGACCACTTTAGCTCCGTAAAAATACTTGATCGCCGATTCATCCCGATACCCGGCGCGGATAAGACGCTGCCGAACAACCGAGGCCTCAGACTCGCTTCTTGGTACGATCTTTTCAAAATGCTCTACTACGTCCCCCAACCTGGCGCGGGTGTCCTGGAGACGTGTCTTGAGGGTGGGCTGCTTAACAGCCGGGTTGATCGCAGCCGAGATGCGTGATTGGATGGTCTCTCGGTAGAAAATGAGCAGGCCACCACTCACAATCAGGATAAAGATGGCGGAAAATGCAAGTATCGCGAATAGCATGATCCCTCGTTACACTTCCATGTTGACAATCTTGCGAATGACCAAAGCTCCCATCACGAGCATGCCGCCCGCGGCATAGAGCA
>JBAUTX010000377.1:0-6276 GCA_049582405.1 Occallatibacter sp.
GGGCGGTCTTAGTTGTGAGTATACCACTCTGTGAATTAGACGCGCCGCAGCCAATTCCGCTCCAGCGCGCCCCTCGCGCATTCCATCCGCCCCATCAAACTCCTTAAATTCAGCATCTTATGGAACATCGTCCGTCGCGATTCCGCAGCTTGCCTGTTCGCGCCCCTCGCCCGGTGATAGCCTTCCTGAGTCAGTCAGAACAACAAGACAACAGGGGGGAAGTTGTGCATCCAAAATTGCAATCCTTTGCCGTAATCGCAATCGCAGCAGCAGTCACCTTCGGAGCAGACCTACAGAATCCAGCCATCGCCCACGCACAAAAAGCATCGCAATCCAAACCCGCCACCACCCGCGCGGCGCAATCTTCAGATATCCCGCCCGCCGACAACCCCGTCGCAGACACCAAAGCCATCGTCACCCTTGGCAATGCGCGCTTCACCGTCCTCACCCCGCAGCTCATCCGCATGGAGTGGGCTGCCGACGGCAAATTCGAGGACCACGCCTCGCTCGTCTTCCTCAACCGCCGCATGACCGTGCCAAAGTTCACCCACACCGCAGCAGGCGCCAAGCTCACCCTCAAGACCGACGCGCTCACCCTCACCTACTCGCCCACCGGCGACGGCCAGTTCACACCAGACAACCTCGTCATCACCCTCACCGTCGATGGCAACCCGGTCACCTGGCATCCGGGCATGGAGGACCCTGAAAACCTCCAGGGCACCACCCGCACCCTCGACGGCGCCCTCGGCGGCAAGACCAAAGAGCCCATCGGGGAAGGCCTGGTCTCGCGCTCCGGCTGGGCTCTCGTCGACGACTCCACCCGCCCGCTCTTTGATTCCGCCGACTTCCGCTTCCTGCAGGGCGAAGCGAGTCCCTGGCCCTGGGTCATGGAGCGCCCCGCCGGAGAACGTCAGGACTGGTACTTCTTCGGCTACGGCCACGACTACCGCAAGGCCCTCGGCGACTACGTGCAGATCGCCGGACGCATTCCGCTCCCGCCACGCTTCGCCTTCGGCGCATGGTGGTCCCGCTACTGGGCCTACAGCGACCAGGAGATTCTGGAGATCATCCGCGACTTCCGCCAGAACTCCACGCCCCTCGACGTCTTTGTCATCGACATGGACTGGCACATGAACTTCGAGCAGCTCAAAGCCATGGGCGAAACCGACCAGTCCGATGCTGCTGCCCGCGCGCTCGGCGTCAACCACACCCTTGGCTGGACCGGTTACACCTGGAACAAATTGCTCTTCCCCGATCCCAAACTGTTCCTCGACAACCTCCACGCCGACGGCCTGAAGACCAGCCTCAATCTCCACCCCGCCTCCGGCGTGCAGCCCTGGGAGGCCGCCTACCCCGCGATGGCAAAGGCCATGGGCATCGACCCGGCCTCCAGAAAGTACGTGCCCTTCGACATCACCGATAAAAGGTACGCCACCGCCTACATGAACATCCTCCACCACCCGCTGGAGCAGCAGGGCATCGACTTCTGGTGGCTCGACTGGCAGCAGGAACCCACCACCAGAATGGCCGGCGTCAACCCCACCTGGTGGCTCAACTACGTCCACTTCACCGATCAGCAGCGGGAGGGCAAGCGCCCCCTGCTCTTCCACCGCTGGGGCGGCCTCGGCAACCACCGCTACCAGATCGGCTTCTCCGGCGACACCATCTCCGTCTGGGATTCCCTCGCCTTCCAGCCCTGGTTCACCGCCACCGCCGCCAACGTCGGCTACGCCTATTGGAGCCACGACATCGGCGGTCACATGCCCGGCGCTGTCGATCCCGAGCTCTATACCCGCTGGGTCCAGTTCGGCGCCTTCTCGCCCATCCTGCGCACCCACACCACCAAGAACCCTGAATCCGAGCGTCGCATCTGGGCCTATCCCGAGCCGTACTCCTCCATCCTTCGCGACACCTTCCAGCTCCGCTACGCGCTCCAGCCCTACATCTATACCGAGGCGCGCCGCACCTACGACACCGGCGTAGCCTTCCTGCGCCCGCTCTACTACGACTGGCCCGAGGCCAACGAAGCCTACACGAACAAGGGCGAGTACCTCTTCGGCGATCAAATGCTCGCCGCGCCCGTCGTCACGCCCGCCGACAAAGCCACCGGCCTCGCCACCCAGCAGGTCTGGCTCCCCGCCGGCGAGTGGATCGAGTGGCCCACCGGAAAACACTTCACCGGCCCCATCTCCATGAGCCGCAGCTTCGCCATCCAGCAAATCCCCGTCTACCTCAAAGCCGGCTCCATCCTCCCCATGCAGCCCCAGATGGAGTACACCGGCCAGAAACCCGTCGATCCCCTCATCGTCAACGTCTGGCCGCTCGCACCCGGCTCCACCTCCAGCTACTCCGTCTATGAGGACTCCGGCCACTCCGTCGATTACCAGCGCGGCGTCTTCACCCGCACCCCCATCCACGCTTCGCAAAAAGGCGATGCCCTCACTGTCGAAATCGGCCCGCTCGAGATCGGTCCGGGCGGCAGCTTCCCCGGCATGCTGAAAGCCCGCGCCTTCGAGCTCCGCCTGCCCGCCGACTGGCCACCCGCCGCAGTCACCGTGAACGGCACGGAAATCTCGCATGGAACGGCCGCACGCAGTGCAGGCTGGAGCTTCATCGGCAACACCCTCACCACTGTCATTCCCGTCGCCGCGCAGAGCACGGCAAAGCCGGTCACCATCGTCGTCCGCCGCGCCGCAGGCTTCACCGCCCGCCGCGACGAACTCGACGGCTTCGCCGGCTCCATGACCCGCCTCCGCGCCGCCTATGACGCCCTGCAGCAGACCTGGCCCGTCTCCGCGCCGCCCGATTTGCTCATCGACGTCATGCAGACCGGCGACCGCCTCGGCTACCACCCCGAGCGCGCCCAGGAGGAGATCGCCCACTTCCACCAGACCCTGCCGCAGGCCCAGTCCGCGGTGGCCTCGCTCGGCCAGGATTTCCAGCGCCGCATGGAGGCCTACGCCCGCCGCTTTGGTCGCAGCAACCTCGCCCCGACCGACATGGATCAGGCGAGACAGAACCGCCTGGACGCCCTCACCCGCGCCAAGGCCATGATGGCCGCAGTCGCGCAATAACCAACCCAATCGCTTTACCGGCCGCCGGCGAGATCTCTCGCCGACGGCCCATCCTTCTCTGAAGACGTTTGCAGCCCGCCCTCTCCGGGCGATACCATGCGGCCCTATGAGAAATCTGGCCTGCTCTCTCGCCCTGCTGCTCTCCGCGCCTCTGACCTTCGCCCAAAGCACCCCCGCCGACCCCTACGCTCCCACCCTCGGCGTCCTGTCCGCCGAGCAGATTGACCAGCAATGGCAGCAGTCCGTCAGCAAGTACGACGCCGAGCGCAGCCGCCTCCTCGCCGAAGAGCTCAAGCAGCAGAACGACGGACCCTATCGCGCCGACTGGGCCTCGCTCGAGAAATACCAGCAGCCGCAGTGGTACAAGGACGCAAAGTTCGGCATCTTCATCCACTGGGGCGTCTACTCCGTCCCCGCCGCGGAAAACGAGTGGTACCCGCGCAACATGTACCGCCCCGGCGACGGCGCATACAAAGACTTCCAGGCCCGCTTCGGCCACAATGGCGAGGGTTGCAGTGGGGCCCCGGCGGACAGGTCTTCGTCCGCGGGGTGTAAGGGCTACAAAGACCTCATC
The DNA here is from genome assembly GCA_049582405.1 of Occallatibacter sp. Taxonomy (GTDB): domain Bacteria; phylum Acidobacteriota; class Terriglobia; order Terriglobales; family Acidobacteriaceae; genus Telmatobacter. The sequence continues at coordinate 3,649 of JBAUTX010000377.1, forward strand.
CCGCTCTTCCGCGCCGAGCACTTTGACCCCTCCGCATGGGCGCAGCTCTTCAAGGACTCCGGCGCGCAATACGTCGTCCCCGTCGCCGAGCACCACGACGGCTTCTCCATGTACGACTCCGGCCTCAGCGACTGGACCGTTGTCAAAATGGGCCCCAAACGTGACACCCTCGGCGAACTCGCCCAGGCCGTCCGCGCCCAGGGCCTCCACTTCGGCCTCAGCTCCCACCGCGTCGAGCACAATTTCTTTTATGACGGCGGCCGCGCCATCCGCTCCGACGTCAACGACCCCCGCAACGCCGGCCTCTACGGCCCTGCCCACCAGTGGATCAGCGGCAAGGGCGGCCTCACCAACGACTGGACCTACGTCAGCGACGCCTGGGCCAATGACTGGCTCGCCCGCGACACCGAGCTCGTCCAGAAGTACCACCCCGAGATCGTCTACTTCGACTGGTGGATCGGCCAGCCCGCCATGCGACCCGCCGTCACCCGCTTCGCCGCCTTCTACTACAACTACGCCGCCGCCCACGGCTACACCGGCGTCATCAACTTCAAGGACTACGCCATCCACTACCCCGCCGCCGTGCAGGACTTCGAGCGCGGCCAGCAGGACCACATCGTCCCCCAGCACTGGCAGACCGACACCTCCATCAGCAACAAAAGCTGGGGCTACATCGAGCACGACACCTTCAAGTCACCGCAGTTCCTCATCAACCAGCTCATTGACATCGTGAGCAAGAACGGCAACCTGCTGCTCAACTTCGGCCCGCGCTCCGACGGCGCCATCCCCGACGAAGTGCAGTCCGCGCTCCGCGCCATGGGCGCATGGCTCCGGGTCAACGGCGAGGCCATCTACGCCACCACGCCCTGGACCACCTTCGGCGAAGGCCCCACCAGGGTCGAGGCCGGCGCTTTCCACGACACCGACACCAAGCCCTACACGCCCGGCGACTTCCGCTTCACCGCGAAAGGCTCGACCGTCTACGCCATCGGCATGGCCTGCCCTGCAACCTCTGGCCCCACGGCGCACAAGGCCGTCATCCACTCGCTCGGCTGGGCCCATGAGGGCGCATCCATCCCCGTCGGCAACATCCAGCTCCTCGGCTCCAGCGAAAAACTCACCTGGACCCAGGGCGCGGATGCCCTTGAAGTCAACCTGCCCACGGGCGCAAGCTGCCAGTACGCTTACGCGCTCAAGCTCACCCCCGCGGCAAAGTAAGCCGCCCGCCGGATGGGACAATGATGGGGGGCGCCGTCTGATAAGGTCCCCATCGAGAGGTCCATCATGCATCCACTGGAATCGCAGGTCGCCGTCGTCACCGGAGCCGCCCGCGGAGCAGGCGAGGCCATCGCTCGCCGTCTCGCCGCGATGGGAGCGCACGTCGCACTCGTCGCCCGCAGCATCGACCAGCTCAACCAGGTGCGCGACCGCATCGTCCAGGCCGGCGGCAGCGCCTCTGTCCACCCCTGCGATCTCATGGACTCTCATGCCGTCTCCGCATTCAGCAAGGCCTTCACGCGGCAGCACACCCGCTGCGACATTCTCGTCAACAACGCAGCCATCGGCCTCGAGGGCAAGTTTCTCCACGAAGTCACACCCGAAGAGTGGGACCTCCTCTTCGATACCAACCTCCGCGGCCCCTACCTCATGATCCGTGCCCTCGCGCCGCTCATGATCGAGGCGCAGTCCGGCCACATCATCAACATCTCCTCGCTCGCCGGCCGCAACCCGCTCCCCAAAGGCGCCGCCTACGCCGCAACCAAATGGGGCCTGAACGGACTCACCTATTCGGTCGCCGAAGAACTGCGCCCATACAACATTCGCGTCAGCGTCATCGCACCGGGCTCCATCAACACCGACTTCAGCGACCACGCCGGCCGTGGCGCCGCCTCCGGCAAAGACCCGAACAAGAAGCTCCAGCCCGACGACATCGCCTCCGTCGTTGCGACGCTCGTCACGCAACCGCCGCAGTGCTTCATCAGTGAAGTCCTGATGCGCCCCACGCAGAAACCCTGAACCACCCCGAAGCCGGTAACCCGGTGATCGCATTCACCTTCGCCGCAGCGTCGTCGGCCTTCCACCATCCGCCATGCAGTATCCCCGCATGCGGTGAACCCGCGGATTCGGTAGTCTAAGGGTGGGACCCCGGCGTTGCGGGCTGCTCGGCCAGTGCATCGGTCACTCATCGGAAAGGGCATCATGACGCAAAGCCCCATCCAGAAAGCAGTGGTGCTGCTCAGCGGAGGCCTGGATTCCGCCACTGTGCTGGCCCTTGCCGCCGCGGACGGCTACGAGACCTACGCGCTCTCCTTCGCCTACGGCCAGCGCCACTCCTGGGAACTGGAGTGCGCCCGCAAAGTCGCCGCAAGCCTCCGCGCGCGCGAGCACCGCATCGCGCAGATCGATCTCCGCGTCTTCGGAGGCTCCGCGCTCACCGCCGACATCGACGTCCCCAAAGGCCGCTCGCTCGATGAGATGGCCAGCCACATCCCCATCACCTATGTGCCCGCGCGCAACACCATCTTCCTCTCCTTCGCCCTCGCATGGGCTGAGGTGCTCGGCTCCAGCGACATCTTCATCGGCGTCAATGCACTGGACTACAGCGGCTATCCGGATTGCCGGCCCGAA
>JBAUTX010000378.1:0-5808 GCA_049582405.1 Occallatibacter sp.
AGGCATGGGCGTGAGCGACGAACTCGACACCATCTCTCAGGATGGACCGCGCCTCAGCCAAACAACCAGAAAAGGCCAGTTCGAGGGCTACTCGCATCTTGGCGTGCGCATTGAAGTAAAGGAGCAAGGGAAACATCCGCCCCGCGTCAGTAGCGTTTTCCAGATCGTCAAATTCCCGTCTCCAGATTCGATCCAGCAGGTGATAACACTTCCAAAGAACAGGGCCGTTCTGGATGCTCGCGAAAAGGTTGTTCCGCTTGGTTTTGTAGTATCCCCGGTATTCGGTCGGGAAATTTTGGATTTCGAATGGGACTAGGAGGTCTGTTTCCTGAGGTTCCACGTACCCTCCAAGGGTTCTGGGATATGCGGAGAATTTTAGTGCGATGGGCGGGTGGCGCACCTTGAGTTTTTACAATTTCAACCGACACACAACTCAGGCTGCCCCATCCTTCGCTTTTTTCTGGCGAAGGGTGGGCTGGCACGCAGAGAACAAGCTGGCGGGTAACTCTGCTTACCCGACGGCGCCGAAGAGCCAGCCTACGCCTGCCGTCAGCACCATGGCAAAGGCGCCCCAGAAGGTCACGCGGAATGCGCCGACCACCACTCCGGCGCCGCCTGTGCGCGCGGCCACCCCGCCCAGCACGGCGAGGAAGACGAGCGAGGCCGCGGAGACCAACGGGATCAGAAGCGCTCCGGCGGTGAGGGCGGTGACCAGCAGGGGCAGGGCTGCTCCGCAGGCAAAGCTGGCCGCCGAGGCCCAGGCCGCCTGGAACGGGCGCGCGCGCAGCGTCTCCACAATGCCGAGTTCGTCGCGCGCGTGGGCGCCCAGCGCGTCATGGGCCATCAGTTGTTGGGCCACCTGCTCGGCCAGTTGGTGGTCAAGCCCGCGCGCCACGTAGATCTCCGTCAGCTCCTTGTGCTCGCCCGGCTCGTCCGATGCCAGCTCCGCCGCCTCCAGCGCGAGGTCGGCCTTTTCCGTGTCCGCCTGCGAGTGGACGGAGACATACTCGCCGGCAGCCATCGACATGGCTCCCGCGACAAGGCTGGCAACGCCTGCCACCAGAATGTTCCGGTGCGTGGCATGCGCGGCGGCCACGCCGAGCACCAGGCTTGCCGTGGAGACGATGCCGTCATTCGCGCCCAGCACCGCCGCCCGCAGCCACCCGATGCGATCTGTTCTGTGCAGTTCCGGTCTGCCTCTGGACATTCTCGCGCCGCCGATTGCTTGCCCTGCCGAATCTACCACAAACCGCGGCGCGCCAGCCGGGACCGAAGGGCCAGCGCCATGCGCTTGCTGACGTGCGGGGACGGGGTGTGCTAGCTGAGGATGCTGAAGACGATGGCGGGGTGAGGGGTTGACGGGGGGTCCACCCATGAGTTTCGGGAGTTCCGCATCACCACACCTCAGGTTGCCCCATGTATGACATCCGCACAGCGGGCGCCATGGGTGGGACAGCACATCCCCATCCCCGCCGCCCCGCCCATTCCTGTCAAGCCACTCACTTCAACAAATTCCCACATGTCACTGATTACACGCACTAAACACTTCACGCCACTTTGCACATTCACTCCCCGCAAAAGCGCACAATAGAACCATGCCGCAAACCTCGCGCAAATTCGAGCCGTCCTCTGCCCAGACCGAACGCTCCGCGATGTCGCGGCCCAGAATGTTCGCGTGCCCCCGGTCTGCACCCGCGCCGGAAAATACCCACCCCCCCTGCAATATTTTTCTTTTCCACAGAAAGCTTGCACAAAAATCCCTCGTCAATCTCCGACCGAATCGGTCCGAGTCGCCTCCGTGACCGCCCCTGCTGGCGCCGCGCCACTTTGCCGCAGCAGCCGATTGACACGCCCGCCGCGCCCGCGCTGTAATCATCTCAGCGGGGATGGAGTTCCCCCTTAACCGCTGTCCTACCCACAGGCCGGACAGATGATGACTCCTGGCAGGCTGTCCTGTCGCGGAGTCATGCCCCGGCGCGATCCCTGCACACTGAGCTTGTTTCAAGCGACACTCGTTCCCTGCCGCTGCCCCGGCGCGGCCAGTCAACGATTTGCGTGGAGGATTGCCTTGCAGAAATACCTGCTCATCGCCGCCGGAGGAGCCCTCGGCTCCATCGCGCGTTACTGGGTTGGCGCCACCGTCGGCGGCCGCATGGGAGCCCGCTTTCCCTACGGCACCTTCGTCATCAACCTCACCGCCTGTGTCATCATCGGCTTCTCGCTCACCTGGCTCGGCAGGCGCGTCGAGCTCAGCCCTGCCTGGCGGTATTTCCTCCCCGTCGGCTTCGTTGGCGCATACTCCACCTTCTCCACCTACGAGTGGGAAACGCTCTCCACACTGCGCTCCGGAGCCTTCGCGCTCGCCGCGCTCTACGCCCTCGGCAGCCTCATCCTCGGCCTCGCCTCCGTCTGGCTCGGCGTTGTGCTCGCTGAGGCCATTCCATAGCCCTCGCTCGACGCGCCGCTTCCAAAGCAACTACAATCCTCAGTCGCCCGCAAGGAGGCATTATGTTGAATCCCGGCAAAGCCCTCAAAGTCACCATCTACCTGGGCGAGGGCGCGACGCATCACGGCATTCCGGTCTACTCTCGTATCCTTGATTTCCTCTTCTATCGCGGCGTCGCCGGAGCCACCGTCACCAAGGGCATCGCGGGCTTTGGCGCAGACCACCACATGCACGCGGCTTCTTTGCTCGAGGTCTCCGATCGGCTCCCGCTCAAGATTGAATTCATCGAGTCCCAGGAAAAAGTCGACACATTGCTCGGCAAGCTCGAAGAGATGTGCGGCAGCGGCCTCATCGAGGTGCAGGAAACCAACGTCGTCAAACCCGCCCAGCTATCGAAAGCCACAAAGGCCGTTCAGCCCGCCCCGCACCTCCGCATCGAAGGCAAGGCGCAAATACTGCGCATCTACATCAGTGAAGAAGACCGCTGGAACGACAAGCCTCTCTACCAGGCGCTGGTGGAAGCCATGCGCGCCAACGACATCGCCGGCGTCACCGTGTATCGCGGCATTCTCGGCTACGGAGCCCATCGCCGCACGCACAAGGAGAAATCCATGCTCGCCGCGCATCACGGCTCCGTCATGCTATCGGCCATCGACACAGCGGAAAAGCTGCATGCATTTCTCCCGCTCGTCGATCAAATGGTGACGGAAGGCCTCGCCGTCTTCTCCGACGTCGACATCATCAAATACGCGTATCAGCAGGCGGACACAGGCAACTCCACCGCGTCTCAACCCTCGGCTCATACTGCCGAATAAGGAGGGCCCGCCATGAAGCAGCAGTTCTCCGCGCAAATGATCCGCGTTCACTTCGGCGAAGACGACAAATGGCAGGGCAAGCCGCTCCATGAAGCCATCGTGACCCGCTGTCAGGAACTCGACATCGCAGAGGTCATCGTCTTCCGAGGCATCGAGGGCTACGGCTCCGGTAGCCGCATCCGTCGCTCTGGCCACTGGTCCTTTTCAAAGGATGCGCCCATCCAGCTCAACATCGTCGACACCCAGGAAAAGATCAACCGCCTTCTTCCCTTCCTCGATGAAGCGATCAAGGAAGGCATCGTCGCTCGGTCAAACGTGGAAGCCATCCGTTACACCGCCATGCCGCCGCAAGCTCAGTCCACCGCGCCCTCGTCGCGCTCGTGATGCCGCACGGCTACTTCACGGAAGTGAACGGCGAAGCCGGCAATCCCGCCCCGTTGAACAGATTGCACTGCGGGCTGTTCGCCCATCCGTAGCGCACTTGCCTGGGCTCAATTACCTCAGGGCTCTCCGCCACCACGGTCTCGCCTTCAATCCGCGCCGTCGCAGGCACAAACTTCCCATCCGCGCCAGCCACTTCAAATCCCGTCACCGCGCCGCCCTTCGCCATGAGCCCTTGCGCATCGTCAAACCACGCGCGAATCGCAGCGCCCTCCGGCGTCGCCTGCCGGAACATCGGCCCCGCATACTCCACGCGTTCGCCATAACTCAGCGCGCGCGCCGCCAGCGCCAGCCTGTGGCCCACATCCACTTTGTCCGTCGGGTGCACGTTGTCCGGATTGCCAATGTCGATCGTCACCGCCATCGCCGTATTGCTCACTGCCAGCGTCTTCAACTGCTGCTCGCGCAGCAGCGCCCAATCCTCCGCCGGCGTCGACGTGAAGTTCGAAATCTGCACAAACAGGAACGGAAAGTCGCCAATGCCCCACTCGCGCCGCCAATCCGTAATCAGCGTCCGCATCACGCGCTCATAAATCGGCGCACGCGCCAGCGCACTGTTGCTCTCGCCCTGGTACCAGATCACTCCGCGGATCGCCATTGGCGCCAGCGGCGCAATCATGCCGTTCCACAGCAGTCCCGGCCCCCAACTGGCCAGTGGCGGATGCCACGGACGCCACGGAAACTGCGGCTCCGGCTTGCCCGCCGCCTTTGCCGCCTCGCGCTCCTGCGCTTCATGCTTGTCCTCCAGCAGCAAATCTCCCTCGGCATCTGTCATCTCTCCTCGCACCGCAAACACCGGCGCCAGCGAAGCATCCTCGCCCAGAGCAGTCAGCCGCGTCCACGCCTCGGCCACCGTGCCGCCCCACGTCGCGTCAATCACGCCCACCGGCACACGCTCGCGCTGCCCAATCTCCCGCGCAAAGTACCACGCCACCGCGGAGAAGTCCCGCGCCGTCCCCGGCGTAGAAGCAGCCCATCCATCCGTATCCACATCGGCCTGCGCGTACTCGGCCGCGCGCTTCTTCACCATCAGCAGTCGCATCTCAGGGATATTTGCTTTGGGCAGATCCGCGGCCGCCGTTGCCGCCTGCCGCATCGCAAACTCCATATTCGATTGCCCAGAAGCGACCCACACATCGCCCACCAGAACGTCATCGAGCGTCAGCGACTGCGCCTCAGCCGCGCCTGCGCCGCTCTTCACCACCATCTGGAACGGCCCGCCTGCTGTACCCGGCTTCAGATACGCCGACCAGCGCCCGAGTGCGTTCGCCTTCGTCGTGCGGCTCTCCCCGCGAAAGTCCACCATGACCTCTTCGCCCGGAGCAGCCATGCCCCACACGTGCACCGGCAGGTCCCGCTGCACCACCATGTGGCTCGAAAGCACCTTGGGAAGGCTGATTTGTGCGGAGAGAACACCGGACGAAATGAGCAGCAACAGGAGTGTGCGCAGTTTCACTTCAGTTCTCGCATCTGTGAATTTCCGGTGCTGCAGCGTGGATTTCCGCGGTAGACCCCGGCCAGAAAACGCTATCAGAATCAACCGAATACCGCCACTTCCGCGACCGTCCTGTGCATAATTTTGATGCCCCCGCCGCGTGCGCAGGCAACGATGTACGCTGCAATGTACTCAAAATAAACAACAGACAGGCATGCTGCGGACTCCCACGTGTGCGATGCATGCTTGGTCCCTGTATCCCTCACGCGCGCATTGCGCCGTTTTGCGATTCAAGACAGATCAGTGCAGCATTTCTCAAAATCAGTCATTCTGTTCAAGGAGCAGGTCAACATTCGACCAGGAACGACGAAGGCAACTATGCGCAAACGATGCACGCTTGTATTCGCCCTTTTGGCCATTTCGATTTTTTCTGTTCTGTGTCCGCACTGCCGTGCGCAGGCGGCACTTCTGCTTGAGGAGCCCTATGGGTTCTTCGGCGCTCTCAATCCCACGGGCCACACTGCCATCTATTTTGAACACATCTGCGCAGAAACACCGGTTCAGCTGCGGCCCTGCCATCCCGGCGAGTTGGGTGCCGTCATTTCGCGGTACCAGGGCATCGACGACTATGACTGGATTGCGATCCCGCTTCTTCCCTATCTCTACTCCAC
>JBAUTX010000379.1:0-4910 GCA_049582405.1 Occallatibacter sp.
CTCCGCATCTATCCCGGCGCCGACGGCGACTTCACTCTCTACGAAGACGAGAACGACAACTACGACTACACCAGGGGCGAGCACGCCACCATCGCTCTCCACTGGGATAACGCAGCGCACACGCTGAGCATCGGCGCGCGTCAGGGCAGCTACCCCGGCATGTTGTCGCAGCACATCTTCCGCGTCGTCGTCGTCGGCAAAGACCACGGCACCGGCATCGGGGAAACGGCCTCAGCCAACACCACCGTCCCCTACACCGGCCAGGCACTCACCGTGAAGCCCTAGCCGCACAGCTTCCTCCACGCCCGCTGCGGGATCGCGCCAACCGGCCCTGCAGCGGCACAGCCCACTCGCTACAATCTACCCATGAGCAAAACCGTCGTCGCCACCGCCGCCGCTCCCGCCGCCATCGGCCCGTACTCCCAGGCCATCCGCACCGGCAACCTCGTCTTCACCGCCGGGCAAATCGCCCTCGATCCCGCCACCGGCCAGGTCGTCTCCGGCGGCATCACCGAGCAGACCACGCGCGTCCTCGAAAACCTCAAAGCCATCGTTGAAGCCGCCGGCTCCAGCCTCGCCAAAACCATCAAGGCCACCGTCTTCCTCAAGGACTTCAACGACTTTGCCGCCATGAACGCCGTCTACGGCGCCTATCTCGCCCCCGCCGGCATCGTGCCGCCCGCGCGCACCACGGTCGAGGTCGCCCGCCTGCCGAAAGATGTTCTCGTGGAAATCGAGCTCGTCGCCGAACTGTAAGCCACCTTCCCCAGGAGGTTCATCCCATGGCCGAAGCCAAAGACAAGATCACCCGCACCGAGGCCGAGTGGCGCGCAGCGCTCACCCCCGAGCAGTACCACATCCTCCGCGAAAAAGGCACCGAGCGCCCCTTCACCGGCCCGCTCACGCATAATGACGAGACCGGCAACTACCACTGCGCCGGCTGCGGCGCGCTGCTCTTTCTCTCCGGCGCCAAGTTCGACTCCCACTGCGGCTGGCCCAGCTTCATGCTCCCCGCCGACTCCACCGCCGTCGAGGAGCACGAGGACACAACCTTCGGCATGCGTCGCATTGAGGTCACCTGCGCCCGCTGCGGTGGCCACCTCGGCCACGTCTTCCCCGATGGACCCCGCCCCACCGGCCTGCGCTACTGCATCAACTCCGCCTCGCTCACCTTCGAGCGCGCAAAATAAAAGCGGCGGCGAGTCCTCCCCGCCGCCGCGCCATCCATCGTCTTCGCTAAATCAGTTCGTAGCCCGCAAACCAGTAGCCAATCTCGAACGCCGCCGTCTCTTCGCCGTCCGATCCATGCATCGCATTCTCCTGGATCGAGCCCGCGAACTTCTTGCGAATCGTGCCCTCTTCCGCGTTCGCCGGATTCGTCGCCCCCATCAGCTTGCGCAGGTCCGCAATCGCGTTGTCCTTCTCCAGCACCATCAGAAACAGCGGCCCCGACGACATGAACGCGCACAGATCGTTGAAGAACGGCCGCTCCTTGTGCACATAGTAGAAGCCCTTGGCCTGCTCCACGGAGATCGAAGCCTTCTTGATCGACACAATCCTGAAGCCTGCCTTCTCAATCTCGGCAAGAATCGCTCCGGTATGGCCCTTGCGGACCGCATCCGGCTTAATGATGCTGAACGTGCGTTGCGCCACTTGTCTTCGTGCTCCTCGCTTGAATTCGTTCTTCGTTCCATTGTAGCGGCCCTGGCTCCCGGCGACCCAGGGCTCCCGGCTCTGCTACAGTGTCCGCATGTGCCGCAACGCCTTTGTATCTGCCTTTTTTTCTACCCTCGTCGTCGCTGTCCTCATGCAGTCCGCCTCCGCGCAACCACCCGCTTCGCCTGCACCTGCCCCGAAGCCGGAACTCAAGGTCTTCGACCCCTCGCTCATCGACACCACCATCGATCCCTGCCAGAACTTCTACCGCTTCAGTTGCAACGGCTGGTTCAAACGCAATCCGCTGCCGCCTGACCAGGCCGCATACGGCCGTTTCACAGAGCTTTATGAGCTCAACCGCCTCCATCTCCGCCAGATTCTCGAGCAGGCTGCCGTGCCTTCACCCACGCGTTCGCCCAACGAGCAGAAGATTGGCGACGAATACGCCAGTTGCATGGATGCGCCCGAGATCGACAAGCAGGGCCTCGCGCCCATTCAGCCCGAGCTCGACCGCATCGCCGCGTTGCAATCCCTCGATCAGCTCCCCGCGCTCCTCGGCCACCTCCACAGCCTCGGCGTCAACGCCTTCTTTGGCCTCGATGCCGAGCAGGACTTCGCCAACTCAAGCGCGATGATTTCCTTCTACACCGCCGGCGGCCTCGGTCTGCCCGAGCGCGACTACTACACCCGCACCGACGCCAAGTCCGTCGAGCAGCGGAAACAATACGTCGATCACGTCCACAACATCTTTGTCCTCGCCGGTGAGTCCGACGCCCAGGCGCAGAAGGACGCCGCCACCGTGCTCGACCTTGAAACGCGTCTCGCCAAGGCCTCGCTCACCGTCACCCAGTTACGCGACCCCAAAAACCTCGACCACCCCACCACTCTCGCCGCCTTCAGCAAGGACCTGACACACTTCTCGCTGCCCGCCTACATCGCCGCCGCACACGCCCCCGCCAGCGGCAGGATGAACGACACCGAGCCGAAATTCTTCGCGGAATTCAACGCAGTCCTTGCCGACACGCCCATTGACCAGATCCGCACCTACCTCCGCTGGCATCTCCTCCACGCCTACGCCGCCACATCCATGCCGCAGAGCTTCGACCACGAAACCTGGCACTTCTACGCGCACACCCTCAACGGAGCCGAGGTCGAGCAGGACCGCTGGAAGCGCTGCACCAGCCGCGTCGATCGCGAAATGGGCGAGGCCCTCGGCCAGGTCTATGTCGCCAGATACTTTCCGCCCGCAGCAAAAAAGGAAGCGCTCGACATGACCCTCGCCATCGAGCAGGCCATGGAGAAGGACATCGACGCCCTCGACTGGATGAGCCCCGCCACCAAGGTGCAGGCCAAAGAAAAGCTCCACACCGTCATGAACAAAATCGGCTACCCCGAGAAGTGGCGCGACTACTCCAAACTCACCATCATCCGCGGCGATGCGCTTGGCAATCAGGAGCGCGCCCGCACCTTCGAGATCGCCCGCGATATGGCCAAGATCGGCAAGCCTGTCGACAAGAACGAGTGGCTCATGTCGCCGCCCACCGTTAACGCCTACTACGATCCGCAGATGAACAACGTCAACTTCCCCGCAGGCTACTTCCAGCCGCCGTTCTTCAGCCCCAAAGAAGATGACGCCGCCAACTACGGCGACATGGGCTCCACCATCGGCCACGAGCTCACCCACGGCTTCGACGACGAAGGCCGCCAGTATGACAAAGACGGCAACCTCAAAGACTGGTGGACCAGGCAGGACGAGCAGAAGTTCAACCAGAAGGCCGAGTGCGTTGTGAAGCAGTACAACGCTCTCGAGCCCGTCCCCGGCGTTCACCTCAACGGCAAGCTCACCCTCGGCGAAAATCTGGCCGACATCGGCGGCACCTGGCTCGCCTGGATGGCATGGCAGGAGCAGGCCGCGATGCATCACGTGGATATGAACGCAAAGATGGACGGCTACACGCCCGACCAGCGCTTCTGGATCGCCTACGCGCAGCAGTGGTGCACGCAGACGCGCCCGGAGCAGTTGCGCACCCAGGCCCAGACCGACCCCCACGCGCCCGACGAGTACCGCACCAACTCCGTGCTCCAGGACCTGCCCGACTTCGCCAGGAGCTTCAATTGCAAGAAGCCTGACGCCATGGTCAGTTCAGACGTCTGCCGTGTCTGGTAATGAGAAGGAAAGCAAGCGAGCTGGAAGTTCATTCCGGCCCGCTGCTTTTTCCGATACAAAGTGTGCTACGCTTTGTATATACACATTCGCACCGAATGGGATGAACGAAAAAATCACCTCAACCAGCGCAAACACGGAATCTCATTCGAGCTCGCGTCTTTGATCTTTGCTGACCCGGATTGTTTAATCCTGACCGACCGCGTAGATGAAGCAGGCGAGCGGCGCTGGCACGCTCTGGGGGTACGGGCGGCGAATTGCAAAGCGCAATCCTGATCGTTGTGCATGTGTACAGGGAGGATCGCGATGGCGAAGAAATTATCCGGATCATCAGCGCCCGAGCAGCGAGTTCGAATGAAATCCGAAGATATCAAGCGCAGGAAGTGGACGAAATCTGAGATCGAAGCCGTCAAGCGCATAGCAGCCAGGCAAGCTGCCGGGAACGACTTCGCGATCGACTACTCGGACATTCCGCCTCTCACGGAAGATCAACTCGCCCGCATGGTCCGCTTCCGCACCGTTCGCCGCAAGGTTCCTGTCAGCGTGCGCCTCGATCCGCAGGTGCTGAATTGGCTGAAATCCAAAGGCGAAGGTCACCTGACACGGATCAACGATATTCTCGCCAACTTGATGGAAGCAGAAAGAGCGGCCAGGGCGAGGCGGCATTAGGACCGCTTATGCGGGCTTGGAACACGCGGACGAGTTAGAGCGTAATGGCTTGCGGATTGCATACAAGGAGAAAGGCCCACCGCCAAGGTGGGCCTTCGTTTTTAGCTGGCAGCTGGAAGCTAGTAGCTAGAAGCTGTCTTTTTCACTTCCCAATCACCTTCGCCAGCGTCTCGCCAATCTGCGCCGGCGACACAACTACGTGAATCCCCGCCGCCGTCATCGCTTTCATCTTGTCTGCTGCCGTGCCCTGCCCGCCGCTGATGATCGCGCCCGCGTGACCCATGCGGCGGCCCGGAGGCGCCGTCTGACCGGCGATGAATCCCACCACAGGCTTCTTCACATGCTGTTTCACAAACTCCGCCGCAGCCTCCTCGGCCGACCCGCCAATCTCGCCGATCATGATGATCGCCTCGGTCTCAGG
>JBAUTX010000380.1:0-10521 GCA_049582405.1 Occallatibacter sp.
CCACTGCCGCCACTACTCCACCCCACACAAAGCGGTCCAGCCAGTCTGCCACGCGGGCCCACCAGCCGTAAAAAGCAATCACCGTCACGCCGTACAGCTCATCCACGTAGAGCCGGTCGTGCAGCGCCACCCATACCGGCGGCACCATGCGCTCCAGCGCATCCGGCTCTTCGGCTGCGGGCGACTTGCTTCCATAGAGCCACCAGCCAAGTCCCAGTCCCGCAAACACCACCAGCGACGACGTCAGCATCAACTGCATCAGTCCCGGCTCGGCGAATCCGGCCATCGAAACCTCCGCAGTTCGGTTCTCGAGGAACGCCCGGAACCACGGCCACGCCGGCGTCCCGATGAATCCCAGCGCCATCGCAAAGAAGGCCAGAATCGCCAGCGGCATGGTCATCACCGCGGGACTCTCGTGCGCATGTCCATGCCCACGCCACTTGCCAAAGAACACGTAACTCACCTGCCGCGTCATGTAGAACGCCGTCAGCAGCGCGCCAAACACCAGCATGTAGAACGGCCCGCTCGCCACGCTCCAGTGCTTCGCCGATTCCAGAATCGCGTCCTTCGACCAGAAGCCTGAAAACACCAGCGGAAATCCGCACAGCGCCAGCATGCCCACCGCATAGGTCAGGAATGTCACCGGCATTTCGCCGCGCAGTCCGCCCATCTTCCGCACATCCTGCTCGTCGTGGCAGCCGTGAATCACCGAGCCAGCGCCCATGAAGAGCAGCGCCTTGAAGAAGGCATGCGTAATCAGGTGAAACATGCCCACCGCAACGCCGCCCATCCCCAGGCCCGCCATCATGTAGCCAAGCTGCGACACGGTTGAGTACGCCAGGATGCGCTTGATGTCGTTCTGTGCCACCGCAATCAGCGCTGCAAACACCGCCGTCGATGCGCCCACCCACGTCACCACGGTCAGCGCCGTCGTCGATCCGCCCGGCACAATCCCCGCCGACATCAGCGGGTACACGCGCGCCACCAGATACACACCCGCAGCCACCATCGTCGCGGCGTGAATCAGTGCCGACACCGGCGTCGGGCCTTCCATCGCATCCGGCAGCCACACATGCAGCGGAAGCTGGCCGCTCTTGCCCGCCGCGCCTGCAAAGATCAGCAGCCCAATCGCGCCCGCAGCCGTCAGCCCCAGCGCCGAGGGCGTCGCCAGCAATCCACCAAGCGCAAGCGGCTCCATCGAGCCCGCCCCGCTGTTATAGAACAGCAGCGTTCCCGTCTGCGCAAACAGCCACACCATCCCCAGCAGGAAGAAGATGTCGCCCACCCGTGTCGTCAGAAACGCCTTCTTCGCCGCCGCCGCCGCCGATGGTTTGTGATACCAGAACCCGATCAGCAGATACGACGTCAAACCCACCAGCTCCCAGCACATGAAGAGCAGCAGCAGCGAGTTGGCAATCACCACGCCCAACATCGCTCCGGCAAACAGCGCCAGGAAGCAGAAGAAGCGCGTGAAGTTCTCGTCGTGCTCCATGTAGCCCACGGAATAGATAAAGATCAGCAGGCCCACAAAGCAGACCATCACCATCATCGCGGCCGACAGCGGATCCAGCACCCACCCCAGTTCCACATGCGACGCGCCCACCTGCATCCAGGTGAGGTTCACCGTCTCGCGCACCGCGATGTGCTGCGTCCAGTCCGACACCACATGGGCAAAGGCCGCCAGCGCGACCAGCAGCGACAACCCCAGCGAACCAATCGCCAGCGCCGCAGCCGGCTTCCTGCGCGGCTGCCTCAGCAGCGCAATGATGCCCGAGGCCACCATCGGCATCGCCGGAATCAGCCACAAATATTGCGTCACCGTCGACGCACAAGCCTGCATCCCCGGATGAAAGGCGGCCGTCAGCTCTTCCTGTATCAGCATTCCCCTACCCTTTCATCCTGTTGATCTGGTCCAGATCCGCCGTCTTCAGATGACGATGAATCTGAATCACAAGGCCCAGTCCCACCGCTGCTTCCGCGGCGGCTACGGCAATCGAAAACAATGCAAACATCAGTCCCGTCAGCGCCTCTGGATGCGGCCCAAACCGCCAAAAGGCAATCAGGTTCAGGTTCGCTGCGTTCAGCATCAGCTCAATCCCGATCAGCACCAGGATGGCATTCCGCCGCGTCAGCGCACCTGCCAGCCCAATCGCAAACAGCAGCGCGGCCAGCAGCAGATACCCCGCAAGCGGCGTGGAGAAACACGTCATTGCGCGCCCTCCCTTTCATGCATCGCTACAATCACCGCGCCCACCAGCGCCGCCGTCAGCAGCAACGCCACAATCTCCAGCGGCAGCACATAGCGGCTCATCAGTGCCTCGCCAATCTGCGCCACGGTAATCTCCGGCTTACCCGTCGTCAGCGCCAGCCCCTGCGCCGAGCGCAACACCGCTCCGCCCAGCACCGCGAAAACCGCCGCAGCAATCAGCAGCCCCGTCATCCAGGTCCGGCTGAACACTGCCCCGGCCTTGCCGTCTTCCGAAGCCCGCGTCAGCAGAATCGCAAACACCACCAGGATTGCCACCGCACCCACGTACACCAGAATCTGCACGAAGCCCACAAACTCCGCGTCCATCTGCAGAAACAGCATCGCCAGGCCGGCAAACGCCACCGCCACCGCCAGCGCACAGTGCACCAGGTTGCGCAGCGTCATCGCGGCCAGGCTCCCCGCCACCGTCAGCGCGGCCAGCACAACAAACACAGGACTCATCGCCCGCAGCTCCCTTCCGCGCGCAGGCCTGCCCGCCAACTCAACAGGAACTCCGCTCCCCTACTCCGCATAGCGGTAACTCCTCGGGCCAAACTTCTCGCGGCGCATCCCCACAAGCCCCATCGCCACATAGGTCCCCACCACAATCACCATGCCCACAATCCAGCGCAGCCACACGCCTTCCACAAACCGCCACTCCGCCGCCACCAGCAGATTCACCAGCGTCAGCGGCAGCAGAAACTTCCATGCAAAATTCATCAGCTGGTCCTGGCGCAGCCGCGGCAGCGTCCCGCGCACCCAGATGAAGAAGCAGATCCACAGCTCCACCTTCGCAAAGAACCAGATCCATGACGGCACCCAGCTCAGCACTGCCAGCGGCGCGGACCATCCGCCTAGAAACAGCGTCGTCCCAAGCCCCGCAATGCCGAACATGCCGACATACTCGCCCAAAAAGAACAGAGCAAATTTGAAACCCGAGTACTCGGTAAAATACCCGCCGATGATCTCCGATTCGCCTTCCGGCAAATCAAACGGCGAACGGTTCGTCTCCGCCATCGAGGCAATCACGAACATCACAAAACCCGCCAGCCCCCACGGCTTGAAGACATTCCAGTGCGCCAGCCCCCATGTATACCGATTCTGCGCATCCACAATGTCCACCAGCGACAACGAGCCGGAGATCATCACAACGCCGACCGTCGAAAGCAGCAGCGGCACTTCATAGCTGATCATCTGCGCCACAGCGCGCATCGCGCCCAGCAGCGAGTACTTGTTGCGGCTCGACCACCCTGCCATGAAGATCGAGAGTTCCGTCGACGCACCCATGGCGAAGAAGAACAGCAGGCTCGCATCCAGATTCACCAGCACCATGTTGCGTCCCATGGGCATTACGGCAAAGCCCATGAACACTGCCACCACCAGCACCAGCGGCGCGATAAAGTGCACCACCGCATCCGAGTTGCGCGGCACAATATCTTCCTTCGTCAGCGACTTGATGCCGTCGGCCACCGGCTGCAGAATGCCGAACGGACCCACGCGGTTCGGGCCGTAGCGATTCTGCATGCGCCCCAGCCCCTTGCGCTCCATCAGCACCGCCAGCGCAAACAACGCCGGATACAGCGCGACAATCACCGCCACGCACAGCAGCACGCTCACCGGATGCTGCCATGCCGCCGGCAGGTAGCTCACCATCCAGTGCAGCAGCAGGACGAAAATCTGATCGGCTTTCTCGACCATGGCTTACTCCGCGCCTCCCGTCGGCTTCGGCGCTTCCGGTTTCGCTGCGGGTGCCGCAGCCGGTGCAGCCGGTGCAGCCGCCTTGGGGGCTGCGGCCTCCGCCGCTGCCTTGGCTGCCGCCGCTTCTGCCGCGGCCTTCGCCTTGGCTTCCACCTTGGCCTTCTCCTCTGCCAGGCGGCCGTCCACTTCCGTCGCCTCGGTCGGGTGAATCGAGTGGTAGTACTCGTTCGACTTCAGCAGCTTCTCCCGGTCCAGCAGCAGTCCGCCAAACCGGTCATCCGTCGCCAGCTCAAACACTGAGTCCATCTTGATTGCTTCAAACGGACAGACCTCGACGCAGATCTGGCAGCTCATGCACACAGAAACATCAATATCGAAGCGCACCGGATAGTTCTGCGGCTTGCCCACATAATCCGGCTTCTTGTCCTTCGACTTCTCAATGTAAATGCACTTCGGCGGGCACTCCTTCTCGCAGATCTGGCACGACACGCACCGCATCCCCGCGAATGCATCCGGGCCGTCATACACGAGGAACGGAAACACGCGCGACGCTTCAATCGGAGCGACACGCTCCTCCGGATATTGAACCGTCGTCAGTCTTTCCTTGGAAACATAGCTGCCGGCAAAATTCTTCGCCGTCTCCGCCAGTCCCTTCAGAATTCCTTCACCCAGCAAAGCTCTCCTCCAGACACGCCCAACTCATCTTCATCCGCTATCGATCCACTTCGCCCAGCACGATATCGATGGAACCCAGAATCAGCACGACATCGGCCACATTGTGTCCCAGGCACATATCCTCAAGCACAGTCAAATTCACAAAGCTCGGAGGCCGCACCCGATAGCGATACGGATTGCCCGTTCCATCACTGATCAGATAAAAGCCCAGTTCGCCCTTAGGCGCCTCAATCCGCCCATAGGCTTCCCCCGCCTTCGGCCTGAAGTTGCGAATCTTTGCCTTGGGATCCATGACCGGACCGCCTGGAACTTCCTTGAGCGCCTGTTCCAGAATCCTGATGGACTGCCGAAGTTCAAGCAGGCGGATCATGAAACGGTCGTACACATCTCCGTGCTCCCCGAGGGGCACCTTGAAGTCGAATCGGTCGTAGATCCCATAGTGGTCTACTTTGCGAATGTCGTAATTCACGCCGGAGGCCCGCAGCATCGGACCGGTCACCCCCGCGCTCAGCGCCAGCTCTGCGGGCAACACGCCGACTCCCTGAGTCCGCGCCATCAGAATTTCGTTCGTGCAAAGCAGGCGCTCGAACTCATCGGCAAACTGGGGCATTCCTGCCACAACCTTGCGCACGCCATCCAGCCACTCGGGCGTCGCGTCCACGCGGCAGCCACCGAACCGCATGTAATTGCACATCATGCGCGAACCGGTCAGCGCTTCAAACAGGTCAAGGACCTTTTCCCGCTCGCGGAAGGCATACATCAGGGGCGTTCCGCTGGCGCCCATATCCTGAATCAGAAAGCCCACGGACAGGATGTGGTTCTGGACGCGGGTCAGCTCACCTACAATCACGCGCAGGTATTCCGCGCGTTCAGGCACTTCCTGGCCGACCAGCTTTTCCACTGCCAGCGCATAGGCCCAGTTGTTGGTCAACGAGCAGATATAGTCCAGGCGGTCCGTATAAGGCATCGACGCCAGGTAGCTGTGCTCCTCGCCCAGCTTTTCATGATTGCGATGCAGGTAGCCAAACACCGGCTTGAGCCGCACGATGCGCTCGCCATCCAGCACCACATCCATCCGGAAAACGCCGTGCGTCGAGGGGTGATGGGGCCCCATCGACACCTCAAGCAGATCGCCGCCGCTCTCCGGATCGATCACCATCCTGCCCTCAGGCATGGCTTTTCCACCTGCGTGCTGGCTCGCGTCGAATTCTGCTGCGGGAACCGTCATTGAGCAGCCCCCTTCTGAATGTCCGCTGCCGCCGGCTGTGCTGCCTGGTGCGCCTGCGCCTTCTTCAAGACTTCATCATGGGCC
The DNA here is from genome assembly GCA_049582405.1 of Occallatibacter sp. Classification (GTDB taxonomy): domain Bacteria; phylum Acidobacteriota; class Terriglobia; order Terriglobales; family Acidobacteriaceae; genus Telmatobacter. Next base: position 5,934 of record JBAUTX010000380.1, read on the forward strand.
GTGGGCTCGTAGTCGTAGTCATCCGGCTCCACGTAATCGCGCCGCATGGGATGATCTTTGAACCCCTCCCACATCAAAATACGCCGCAGGTCTGGATGCCCCACAAACTCCACGCCGTAGAGATCAAAGACCTCGCGCTCCTGAAACTCCGCAGATCGCCAGACCGGCGTCATGGAGGGCAACTTCACGGCGTCTGCCCGGTTCCCGGTGCGCATTCTGAAGACCACCGGCCCATGCTTCTTTGCCATGGAATATAGGTGGTAGACCACCTCAAGGCAGCCCGGCTCTACGCGCTTGCGGGTCTCCTCGACGGTCTCTTCTACCTGCTGCTCCACGCCGTCGACCGTCTTCGTCACCGTCCTGGTCACCTTGACCTTCTCGGTGATCTCCTTGTCCAGCCAGTCCACGCCCGTCACGTTTGACAGAAAATCCAGCGCCAGCTCCTTGTCGTCGCGCAGGAACTTCGCCACCTCAACCGCAGTCTCCGCCTTCAGCAACAGCGAGTGCTGCCCCGAGGGCCCCGGATTGGGCACAATCTCAACCCCGGCACCCGGCACAGCCGCTTCAATGGCCGCTTTGATCTCTTCCACCGTCTTCATCAGCGAATCACCACCGGCACAGTCCATACACTCTTGTTCGCAGGGGGCTCCAGGTCATGCGCTCCCTGTTGCGGGACAGGAAACTCGCCCGGCGCCTGCTCGTCCAGGTGCCGCGGCCTGCCCTCACCCGTCAGCGGCTGCGCGTCAATCTTTTTCTGCAGCGCGATGAATGCCTCCAGCAGCGCTTCCGGCCGCGGCGGGCATCCGGGAATATGCACATCCACCGGGATATAGCGGTCTATACCCTTCAGCACGTTGTATCCCTGCTTGAACGGCCCGCCAGAAATGGCGCAGGCACCCATCGCAATCACGTAGCGTGGCTCGGCCATCTGGTTATACAGCCGCACCACCTGGGGAGCCATCTTCTTGGTCACCGTCCCGGAGATGATCATCATGTCCGCCTGTCGCGGCGACGGACGGAACACCTCGGCGCCAAACCGGGCCAGGTCATATCGCGCCATCGTCGTGGCAATCATCTCAATGGCGCAGCAGGCCAGGCCAAAGTTCATCGGCCAGATGGAGCTGCGCCGCCCCCAGTTATAGAGCTCCTCGAGAGTCGTGACGAAGACTCCCTGCTTGCCCATCTCAATCTTCAGTTGCTCATCCACTGCCATATGCCAAAATCCTCAGTCCCTGCCGGTTCTCACGCCCAGGTCAGCACGCCCTTTGCCCAGGCCCACACCAGGCCCTCCACCAGCAAAAGGACAAACACCAGCATCGAAACGCACGCCGCCACGTCCAGCCCGAGAAACGCCACCGCAAACGGCAACAGAAACACCGCTTCCACGTCAAAGATCAGAAAGATAATCGCGTACAGGTAGTACGACGACCGGAACTGCACCCACGCATCGCCCTTGGATTCCAGGCCGCACTCGTAGATCGCGTTCTTGATGGCGTTCGGTTTCTTCGGTGAAAACACCCAGCTCCAAAGCCAGGCAAGCGCCAGCGGAGTCAGGCCGAAGCACAGCGCCACCACAAACAGCACCGCAAGTGAAAAATATGGATTGATGGCCATCTCTTTGATTTCAAAAACCCACTCAAATCAACGTACCAGTTTCAGGGCAGCTTGGCGAAGTGGATGTGAGCTACAGCACACAACACAGGGCCGATTTCTCCCCATTCATCCCACGTTGTGAACCATTGGCTGCAATTCCACAACCTGCCATCTAATAAACACCGTTCGTTCCGCCCGCACAACCGTCCCCGCTCTCCATCTTTTGATGGAGGACAAGTCATCCCCCACCCCTGCTACTGTCAGTACGTTCCCGCGCATCCCCATGCAGCACGGCGTAGGTTCAACCATTTTCCCCGGAGATCACCGCACCATGTCCAAAGGCGCCCGGCACAACCTGCTCTTCGCCCTCCCCCTGGCCTTGTGCGTGGCCCTCACGGCACACACCAGCGCGGCCACTGACCCTGCCGCATCCGCATCTCCGGCCCCGTCAACCACCCCTTCCAACCAGCCGCTCGCCGACTACGGGACGCACATCCCCATCACCGGCCCCACCACCCAGTTCCACGACTCTGTCGCCTCCCGCTACAACTACGCCTTCGGCAAGGACACCCCGTTCCTGCCTTCCAACGCCACCTCCGCGAACGGCCAGTTCGTGAGCCCCAAGAGCTTTTACACCGCCGAGTATTGTGGCCACTGCCACCAGCAGGCCTACCACGAATGGCGTCAGTCCGTGCACTCCAACGCCTTCCGCAATCCCTGGTACCTGAAGAACGTCAACATGCTCATCGACGAGAAGGGCGTCCAGTACTCCCGCCACTGCGAGGGCTGCCACAACCCCGTGGCCCTGCTCTCCGGCGATCTCTCCCAGGGCATGCCGAAAAAGCGTCCCTTTGAGAACGAAGGCGTCACCTGCTCCACCTGCCACTCCATCCAGGCCGTCGACACCACCGGCACCGGCAGCTACATCATGGGCGTCCCCGCCGTCCTCGTCGATGAAAACGGCGCGCCCGTCCCCGGCCCCGTCCCCGATTCTGAGATCCTGGCGCACCTCGACCGCCACTCCAAAGCCGTCATGCGCCCCATCTACAAGACCCCCGAGTACTGCGCCTCCTGCCACAAGGCCGCCATCCCCCGCACCATGGATGAATACAAGTGGCTCCGCGCCTTTTCCGTCTACGACGAATGGCAGGGCTCCAGCTTCGCCAGGCAGTCTCCCTTGCCCTTCTACCGCAAAGACGTCGTATCCAACTGCCAGACCTGCCACATGAAGGCCACCCCGACCATCGACGGAGAATCGGAACCCGGCGCCAAAGACGGCCAGTTCCGCAACCACCGCTGGGTCGGCGGCAACTCCCTCATGCCCGCCTACTACCACTACGACGAACAGGCCCAGAAGCTCGTCGACTTCCTCCAGCACGGCTTTGACGGCAAGGGCGTCCTCAACGTCGACATCTTCGCCCTCGAGAGCGAAAACGCCGAAGCCACTCCCAAAGATCAGGTCCTCATCGCGCCCCTCGGCCTCACCAGCTTCTCGCTCGCGCCCGGAGCCACCCTCGTCGCCGACGTCGTCATCCAGAACAAGGGCATTGGCCACTCGCTCATCCCCGAGCAGCGCGACTTCTACGAAGCCTGGGTCGACTTCACCGTCAAAGACATGACAGGCAAGACCCTCTCCGAAAGCGGCTTCCTCCAGCCCGACGGCAACCTCGACCCCTCCGCCCACTCCTTCACCAACCGCCTCATCAACAAGCAGGGCGCGCTCAACGACATCCACCAGATCTGGCACAACCGCGTCCTCGCTTACAACAACACCATCCAGTCCGGCCGCTCCCAGCTCGTCCGCTACCGCTTCCGCCTCCCCAAGGACATCTCCGGCCAGATCTCCATCACCGCCACCGTCAAATACCGCCGCTTCGACCAGCACTTCATCGACTACGTCTTCGCCCAGAAGCACTATCCCCAGCCTGTCATCGATATCGCCTCCGCCACGCGCACCTTCCACATCGGCTCCAACGCGCCCGTCAAGCCCGACGCCGATGAAAACCCCGAGTGGATGCGCTGGAACAACTACGGCATCGCCCTCCTCGACGCCCAGCAGTACCAGGCCTCCGTCCAGGCCTTCGAACGGGTTGCCACCCTCCGGCCCGACTACGCCGATGCGTACACAAACATGGGGGTCGTTGAAATCTCCTGGGAGCGCTACGCCGACGCCGGAGCCAATCTCGCCAAGGCTCTCACCCTGCTCCCCGGCGACCCGCGCGCTCTCTACTACCAGGCCCTCGTCGAGCGCAACGCGGGCCACGTCAAAGAGGCCATCGCCGACTTCCAGGCCATGCTCGCGAAGTACCCCCGATCAAAGGATGGCCTCCGCGAACTCGGCTTCAGCTACTTCCAGGCCCACGACTACGCCCACGCCCGCGATGCCTATGAGAAGCTCCAGGCCATTGACCCCGACGACCTCGCTGCGCATTACTCCCTCGCCATCATCTACCGGCGTCTGGGCGAGCGCCAGAAATCGGCCATCGAGTCCGCCAAGTTCGCTGACCAGAAAGACGACCCGACAGCCAGCGTCTACGCACTCGAATTCCTCGGCAAGCACTCGGAAGTCGCAGCCGAAAGCGTCGTCTGGCACACCCACGACCTCACCGGCGACCCCGTCAAGCGCCCCGGCAAAATCGAGTACCACTACATCCCCGGCGCGGGCTTCTAGAACCGGCGTCACCAGCTCTCAGAGCGGGCTCAGAAAGGACCTGAGCCCCTCACAGGTCGCACTGCGCAGCCGGAAGGACGACGAGCCAGCATGAATCACGGGCACCGCCCGTGCCACGAACCAGCCCTGAGGAAGCGTTCTGATTCACGAAGCAACTGTAGGCTTCGAGGCCGAACGCACCGCGATTCCAAGCAGCGCCACCACGCAAAAGACCGCACCCGCATGAAACGTCATGCCGGCGCCCAGGAAATCCCAAAGGCTGCCCGCCACGACGCTGGCAACAAACATCGCAACTCCACTCATCAGACTGAAGAAGCCATAGGC
>JBAUTX010000381.1:0-11602 GCA_049582405.1 Occallatibacter sp.
CAGCTCCCCTGTCCGACAAAATCGCGGGAGCCTCCCCGTTCGACTCGATCATGTGCCGAGCAGAGCGCACCGCCTGGTCCTCTGGAAAGTACCTCTGATAGGCCCGGATCACGTCCGTCGCGTCCGCGTTCTTGCCGTCGGAGCTGTACTGCAGCGCCAGTCCGGCCACCAGGCCATCGTTGTACGGGTATGCGGCGACACCCCGCCTCAATACGGCCTCGGCTTCCGCCTTCTGCCCCAGGCCACGCAGTGCGGCGGCCAGATTCAGAAACGTCGTCGGATCCTCGGACCGCAGCGCAAGCGCCCGCGAGAAATCCTGGGCCGCGGTCCCATAGTCTTTGCGGTCCTCCAGCGCAAGCACTCCCAGATAATTCAGTACCAGGGGATCCTCTTTTGCCGACTTGCTCATCGCATTCAGCTTGCGAAACCACAGAGGCCACAAGGAAGGATCAATGCGCGCGGCCGTCCAATAGGCCTCCAGTTCCGCATCGTCGGGAAACACCGCCCGATCGCTTGGCCGATTGAGCCACAGCAACCCCGGCAGATCCGCTTTGGGCTGCTCAAAGGCCACCTCCGGCAGCGGCTGGCCTGGATAGAGAACGATCCGGTGCTTCGTGTCCACCGAGTGGGCAATCCCCGCAATCGGCCGCTTTTCCATGTGGCACCCCACGCAGGAGTCCCTCGCCGCCACGCGCTTCGGATCATCCGCCTTCAGCCTGCAGCTGGACACCGTGTGGCAGCTCAGGCAGGCATCGCGCAGCGCCGCATCCTCCATTCCCGGCGCGGGCCGGTGATGCACCCGGTGACACGTCTCGCAGCGCAACTGCCCGTGGCTCGCCTGGTAGCACTTGCTCAACTCCATCGTCGAGCTCTTCCACCACAGCGGCTCCTCAAGGCTGCCACGGATCGGCGGCTCCTTCTCCAGCCGGTTCGCCTCCGCGCGCGCGGACTCCGGAATCGGCCTCTGCACAATCTCCATCGTGTCGCTCAGCGGCGTGCCCGGCCGAAAGTCCATATATTCCCGGCCCGGCCGCAGCACCACCGCGCTCCCTGCCTGATGGCACTCCTGGCAGATATCGTCTCCCAGCCGCGGCGACAGCTTGGCCGGATTCACAATCGTCAGGTCCACTTCCTTCGGCCCCAGCGCGCGCGGCTTCTGCTGCTCCATCGCGCGCACATGCAGCGCGCCCGGTCCGTGGCAACTCTCGCAGCTGATGCCCAGCTCGCCAAACCGGAACGGCGGATTCCCATACATCCCGTCCCGCCGCGCCACAGGAACCGGCTGGCCGTTGTGGCAGACCAGGCAGCCCGTCGTCAGCAGACGCGTAAAGCCCGCGTCGTCCACCGTGTACCCTGGCGAGAGCTCCCACGTCTTGGAAGGTGCGTAATAGGACAACGGCGCCTGAAACATCCAGCGGCCAACCCGAAACAGGTAGCTGTATCCGGTATTCTCGCCGCCCGCCACGTAGTCCAGCTTGTGCTCAAGCTTGTTGATCTTTTGCCCGGAGCGATCCAGCTCGTATTCCGCCTGATACAGATTGCCGCCCTTCGTGAAAACCGTGTAGTAGCGGCCGCTCTTGGCGCTGAACACAGTCACCGGCTTGCTCGCCCATGCCAGATCGGACGGCGCGTTCGCCGGCTCCATCGACTGGCCATGCGGCGTTGCAAAGTATTCGCGGCTGATCTCCTCATGGCATCCTGCCCGCCCGCATGTCTGCGATCCGACATACTCCACCGACGGATTGGTATTCAGGAAGATCGAGGCGCCGTCCTGCGCATCCCCTCGCGGCGGATGCAATACGAACATGCTCGCTAGAAATGAGGTCTGGAAAACAGTTCCCAAAGAAAGACGTTGTAGGAAGCCCTGGGGCATAGAGGGCTCATGCTAGATGCGCCGCTCGACCCGTGCCGTGATCCGGCTCACTGGGAAGTGTTCAGACTCACCGCCAGCGCGAACGGGTCGTTATTCCGGTCCGTCACCCGTACCAGTGCCGCCATCCGCTCCGCCAGCTCTGGCGTCCAGCAGCCCACTGGCGCCCGCCAGCTCCAGTTGCCCTCGGGAACCGCCGGCGTATTCATCCGCGCCTCCGTGCCCAGCTCCAGCAGATCCTGCGCCGGCGCCATCGCGATCTGCGCCACGCTCGTCTCCACTGCGCGCACCAGCGGCCACACGGGCCGGTCCTGCACTGGCCCCACGTAGGCTTCCACCTCGGCGCGGATCGTCTTCTCCGCCGCACGCCACCAACCCAGTGTCGTGTCGTTGTCGTGCGTGCCCGTATAGGCCACAGTCCCCGGCGCAAATTGATGCGGAAGGTGCGTGTGCGATTCCGAAGGTTCAAAGCCAAACTGCATCACCTTCATCCCCGGCAGGCTCATCTCAAGCCTCAGCGCGTCCACCTCGGGAGTAATCACGCCCAGGTCCTCGGCCACGAGCGGCAGCGGCCCCAGCGCCGCCTCCAGCGCTCGAAACAGCTTCAACCCCGGCGCCTTCACCCACTCGCCCTTCACCGCCGTCTCCTCTTCCGCGGGAATCGACCAGTACGCCTCGAAGCCCCTGAAGTGGTCCAGCCGAACAATGTCATACAACTGGCAGGCCCGCCGGATCCGCGCCACCCACCAGTCAAAACCCCGCATCTCCAGCACGTCCCAGCGATACAGCGGATTCCCCCACCGCTGCCCCGTCGGCGAGAAATAATCCGGCGGCACGCCCGACACACACACCGGCTTCAAATGCTCATCCAGATCGAAGATCTTCGGATGCACCCACACATCCGCCGAATCCATATTCACAAAGATCGCCACATCCCCCAGGATGCGAATCCCCTTCTGCGCCGCGGCTTCGCGCAGCATGCCCCACTGCACGGCAAATGCAAACTGCAGTGCCTGCTCCTGCGCCAGTTCTAGGCCATGCTCCGCCCCCACCTCGGCCAGCGCTTGTGGATCGCGCCGGCGCAGTGGCACCGGCCACTCCGTCCACGCGCCCGTATTGAACTTCCTGCGCAGCAGAGCGTAGAACGCATAATCATCCAGCCACGCATGCTCCTCGCGGCAGAACTGTTCAAACGCTTTCCACTGTTTGGCCAGGTGCGGATCCTTCGGCCCGCGCTCCAGAAAATTCCCCGCAGCCTCCATCAGCAGCGGCAACTTGCGTCGCTCCACGTCGTGGAAGTCCACATTCCCGTCGCGCCCCGCCAGCCCGGCAATGCGCTCCGCCGCAATCCAGCCCCAGTCCACCAGCATTTCCAGGCTCAGCAGATACGGATTGCCCGCAAACGCCGACGTCGACGCATACGGCGAATTCCCATAGCCCGTTGGTGATAAGGGAAGCACTTGCCACACATGCTGCTTTGCATCCGCCAGAAAGTGCAAAAACTCATACGCCGCTGGCCCCAGGTCGCCAATACCTCCATACGACGGCAGTGAACTCACATGCAGCAAAACTCCCGACGAACGTGCAAATTGCATCGCAACCTCTTCTCCGCAAGCCTTATTGTGCCAGACGGAATTCCCGCTCCATCCCTTCCGCCCACAAGAAAACCCCGCAACGGTCACCGTTGCGGGGTCTTCCTTTTCAATCCGGCTTCCTGCCTATTGTCCCGGAAGCATCGGTGTCTGTGCCTTGGCGTTGATCTCCACCAGTTTGCGCTTCTTGTAGCTGTTGATCACGTCGCTCGCAAACACCTGGAAGGCATCATTGCGACGCTGTTCCAGAATCTGGTCGCGCATCTGGTCAAAGTTCTGCTTGATCTCGGCGTCGGTCGGCTGCTGCTTTTCGACAATCTTCGCCACCACGCCCGTGCGCCCTGCGTTGATCGGCCCGCTGATCGTGCCCGGCGCCATGTCAAACAGTTGCGGAGCCACCTGGCCCAGTTGGCCCACGTCCGGCACCTGGTCCGACAGCTTCACCTCGTCGCTCGTCTTGACCGTCGCACCCATCTCCTTCGCAGCCTTCGCCAGATCGTTCGCGGCCTTCGCCTTGGCCGCCAGTTCCGCGGTCTTCTGCGCCAGCAGGTTCGGCAGCTGCTCGCTGCGATAGTCATCCAGCACATGGCTCTTCCAGTCGGCAAAAGTCGGCGCATGCGCCGCCGTCAAGCCCGTCACCTGGAAGATTGCGTAGCCTTCGCCCGTCATCGCAAACTGCGCCGGGTCGCCCTGCTTGGACTGGAAGGCCTTCGCCAGCAGTTGCGAGCTGTCCGGCAGCGCCGCAATCACGCCCTGCTCGCCCACCGGCTGCGTCGTCACCAGCTGCAGGTGATGCGCCTCCGCGGTCTTCTGCAGGCCGTTCTTGATCGCCTCTGACGTCAGCTCCCGCGCATAGTTTTCCTGCGCAGCGGCCGTCTTCTCCCGCACCAGCGTCGCCTGGATCGTCGGCGTCACCTCGGGCAATGTCTGGGTGTGCGCCGCCTGGCGCTCTTCCACCTGCACAATGTGATACCCGTACTGCGTCTTCACAATCGAGTACTGGCCAATCGGCTGCGAGAAGATTGCCTTGTCAAACTCCGGCACCATCCGCCCGCGCTGTGCAAAGCCCAGTTCGCCGCCCGAATCCTTGCTGCCCGGGTCATCCGAGTTCTTCTTCGCCAGGTCCGAAAAGCTCGCGCCGCCCTGCAGCTGCTTCAGAATGCTCTCTGCCTTTGCCTTCGCCGCCGCATCCGTCTTCGCATCCGCACCCGGAGCCACCTTGATCAGGATGTGCCGCGCCCGCGATTGCTCCGGCATCGTGTACTCCGACTGGTGCGCCGTGTAGTACTGCTGAATCTCCTGCTGCGTCACCTGAGGCAGGCCGCCCGGCACCTGGTCCGCCGTGAACGCAAAATAGCTGATCGTCCGCTGCTCCGGCACCGCATGCGCATACCGCGCCGCATTCTTCGTAAAGAACGCCTTCAGCTCCGCATCCGTCGGGTTGATCTGCTTCTGCAGGTCATCCGGCGAAAGCACCGCATAGTCGAACTTGATCTTCACATTGTTCTTCAGATACGTGTCGCGCACCTGCTGGTCGCTCACCGTCACGCCCGCCGTAATCAGCGCCTGCAGGCGGCGGACGATGATGTCCTGGCGCACGCTCTTCTCAAACTCGTCCACCGAGATGTTGAACCGGTTCGCGACGATCGATGCGTACTCCTGCTGCCCGACAAACTTCCCGTTCGGGAACAGCACCTGCCCCGGAGGTCCTGTCTCCAGATACTGCCGCACATCATTGCTGTCCGCGTGAATGCCCAGCTTCTCCGCCTCGTCCAGCAGAATCTGCTGCTGCACCAGCTGCTGACCCACCTGCGGCACAATCAGCCCCAGGATCATCGGGTTGCTCGCATACTGCGGATACTGCTGCTGGATCCGCTCCATCGCCAGCTGCTCCACCTTCTGCTGGCTGATCGTGTCGCCGGAAGAAAGCAACCGGCTGTACCAGTGCGGGTACACCACCGCGAACGTATCAGAGGAACTTGCCCCCATCCCCGTCAATCCGGGAATCAGGTACACCACCATCGAAACCGAAGCGGCGGCAATGATGACGACAAACAGGGCCTTCGTCAGGCGATTGTCTTTTTGCAGGAAGCGAATCATGGATGGACTTGAGCCTTCAACTCTCTTGTGCGCGGCGTGGAGCAGACCGCCAACCGCACCGGCTCAACCCACCGGCACAGGGGCATCGCTCTCCACGAATGCAAAGTTCTCGCTCGATGCGATCCCTTCAATTATAGACGAGATACTGCTTCTCACGCGCGAACCTGCTGCCCGTGCGCCGGGCCCGCCAGACCCGCAAACACAACGCGGGCATTTCACTGGGAAATGCCCGCCCCACATACAGTTCCCCGGCTCACCGCCAGGAATAGTACCCGCCCATGTAGTAGTAAGGCCGGTAATACACCGGCGCATACGGATACGCATAGGGATAGCCATACGCCCCATACCCATACGGCGGAGGTGGAGGCGGATAGTTGCCCCGCCGGTAGAGTTGCGGCCCACCCTGGTTCAGGCCCTGCGCCAGCCGGCTCACTTCCTCCGGACTCACCGGATCCACCGTCACCGGCTCGGCCAGGTGGAACGTCACCAGCGCCTCGGCAGGAATCCATGCATTCGGGCCATGGCTCGCCGCGGAGGCCGCCGTACCCACCGTGCCGCCTGCCACGCCGCCAATCGCCGCCCCCGCACCGCCACCCGCCACGCCGCCGATAATTGCGCCCAGCAGCGCGCCGCCCACCACATTCCCCACCGTGCGGCCCGTCTTGCTCGGTCCTTGCACGCGGAAAGCATCGGACTGAATCGGATACGTCCGCCCGCCCAGGTCCAGCGACGTCAGTTGCAGCGCCAGCTCCGGACTCCCCGCAAGCTGACCCGCCTGCCGGATCTCCGTCACCACCCCGCGCACCATCGCACCCCGCGGAATCGCCAGCTCACCGCGCGCATTCACGTCGCGGATGACCGTAAACTCCACCGGCGTCCCCTGCGCCGCGCGCTTGCTGCTCACCGCCTCGCTCGTCCGGAGCTGCAGCAGTGTCCCCGCCGGAATCGTCACCGGCCCGCTCGGCGTCCGGTACTGCGGCTGGTTGTACTGCTGCCGATTCCCGTTCTGACCATAGCCGTAGTTCTGCGCGTAGCCATTCTGCCCATAACCATTGTTCGGATACCGGTTCTGCCCATAGCCGTAGTTGGGATTCTGATTCTGCTGACCGTATTGCGGATATTGCCCCTGCTGCGGGGACTGCCCCTGTTGCCCGTACTGCGGATTCTGCCCGTACTGCGGATTCTGGCCGTAGGCCGGGTTCTGCCCATAAGCAGGTGTCTGCGGCTTGCTCTCATACCCCGGATTCGTCACCTGCGGCTCGCTCGACGAGTACGGCGCCGTGCTCCCCGTCTGCGGCACGCCGTCATTCGGGTCCACCATCGGCCCGTTCTGCGCGTTCGGATCGTTGGCCGGGTTTCCGACCTTCAGGCTGTTGTGAACCGCCGTTACGCCCGGTACGCCCTTCACAATCTGCTCCGCCAGCGCCTTGGACGACTCCTGCGACACTGTCCCCGACAGCGTCACCTCACCCTGAATCGTCGCCGCCGTAATCAGATCATTCTTCAGGGTTTGCGAGGCATCCAGCGCCTGCACCACATCCATCTCGATCTGCCCGTCGGTCCGCTGACCGCTCGCCGCCGTGCTCTGGGCCAGCGCCACCGCGCCGCACAAGACAATCAGCGCCGTCCATGCCAGAATTTGCGGAAAGATTCGCTGCCACCCTGCCCGCTTCATCGCTGTCTCACTCCTGCATGCCCCGCCGGCCTTGCTCTCTCCTGCGTCATCTCTTGGACGAGCTCCGGCAGGCCCGGATATGGTTTCTAACCCAACCTGCGAGAAAAAGTTCCGCGCCGCCCGGCCCTCCTGGCCTAACTCGCCGCCTGGGCCGCCACCGCAGGTTGCGTCACCTGCGCCGCCAGCGCCTGATGATCCGGGAAAAATAGCTGGAACACCGTCCCCGGCGATTTGCCGCCTTCCGCCGTCCGGCTCCGCACATGCACCAGCCCATGGTGCTTCACGATGATCTCCTGGCTCACCCACAGCCCCAGTCCCGTCCCCGTCACGTCCTTCGTCGTAAAGAACGCCTCGAAGATGCGCGCCCGCACCTCGGCGTCCATCCCGATGCCTGTATCGGCCACCGTGATCCGCACACCCTCCAGCCCCGGCTCCGCCCAGTTCCGCGACTGCTTCGCCCGTACCCGCAGCCTGCCCCCGCCCGGCATGGCGTCCATCGCATTCACCAGCAGGTTCGCAATCACCTGCCGCACCTCGCCCGCAAAGCAATAGAGATCCAGCGCCGGATCATACGTCCGCTCCAGCACAATCCCCTTCGATTGCAGCCGCACCTGGTACAGATTCAGAATCGAGTCCAGCAGGTCGCTCATGCTCGCCCGCGCCGGCAGCGTCGACTGCCGGTAGAATCGCAGCGTCTGCTGCGTAATCTCCGCAATCCGCTTCACCTCATGCTCAGCCATCGTCGCGTAATCCAGCGCCGCCGCCTCCAGATTGCAGTAGTTCTTCAGCAAGAACAGCAGGTTCGTCACGGCCTCCAGCGGATTGTTGATCTCATGGGCAATCGACGCCGCCAGCCTGCCCGTCGCCGCCAGCTTCTCCGTCCGCCGCAGCGCCTCCTCGCTCCGCTTCCGCTCCGTTGTGTCCAGCACCACCACGCCCACCCAGCGCACTTCGTCCGGCTGCGTTCTCACCGGATAGGCGCTCACCAGCCACGTCCATGGCAGATTCAGCCGCCCGCTCCTGCCGCTCAGCTCCAGGTCGCGCACCGGCTCTCCGGTCGCGAACACTCGCTGCACCGCATCCTCCATCTGCTGCGCCACCGGCGACGGCACCAGCTCGCTCAGCGTGCGTCCCAGATGGCTGTTCAGCGCCGCACCCGTCATCCCGGCAAACACCTCGTTCACCCGCACAAACCTGCAGTTGCGATCAAAAAACACCAGCCCGATCGGGGCATTCGCCAGCATCGAATCCAGCATCGACAGCGTATTCTTCAGCCCCGCCCGCTGCTCCTTGATCGACGCCACCATCCGGTTGAACGCCTCAATCAAATCTCCAAACTCGTTGCGCACCGTCACCGGCAGCGGAAAGCTGCTCTCCCCATCCGGCGCCAGCATCAGCGCCCGCGTTCCCCGGTGCAGCAACGCCAGCGGTCGTGAGATCGCCCGCGCCACCAGCAGGACCAGCACCACCGACGCCAGAATCCAGATGATTCCGAAAATCACCGTCCCGCGCTCAATCAAATTCAGCTGTTCGTAGTCCCACGCGCGATCCGTCTCCACCCACGCATAGCCGCGCAGCTCGCCATGCGTATAGATGGCGTCCACGCTCTCCATGCGGTTCACGTCAAAGTCGAAGACCGTTGGTTCCTTGGGATTCTTCAGCGGGATCTGCGCGGCCTCGACCCGTTCCAGCCCCATCTCCGCCGGCTCGCCCGCGCTCACAAACAGGACATTCCCCGCCGGGTCCGTCACCTTGGCCAGCCGCACGCCTGGCGTCTCGCCCATCATCGTCACCGACAGGCCCACCCAGTCCGGCCTCTCCAGCCGCAGTGCCTCGCTCGCCTGCAGCGCCATCGACGTCGCCTGGTGCCCCAGCCGCAGTCGCGCCCGCTCATGCACCTCGCTCGCCTGCCGGCTGATCAGCAGCAGAGCAAACAGAAGAATCGAAAGCGCCTCCAGCAGCACCAGCCCTGCCAGCATCTGCCAGCGAATCGACCGCGGCCATAAGCGCATCCCCATCCGCCTGTCCTCCGCTCTCTAGGCCCGCTGCCCGCTCGGCGTCAGCGCCGCCATCAGCCCGCGCGCAATCTGCCGCCCGTGGAAGCGCCCGTTCTCAATGAAAATCTCATTCGTCCGCGAGCCCGCCACAATCACGCCCGCCAGATAGATCCCCCGCACATTGCTCTCCAGCGTCTCCGCATCGCACACCGGCAGCCGGTCTGGCCCCTCAAACCGCACGCCCAGCCCTTCCAGAAAGCTGAAGTCCGGGTGATACCCCGTCATCGCAAACACAAAGTCGTTCGCAATCGTCTTCAACCCCTCCGGCGTCTTCAGCACCACAGCGTCCGGCGTCACCTCCACCAGCTGCGTGTTGAAGTACGCCTTGATCTCTCCTGCTTTGATGCGATTTTCAATATCCGGTTTGATCCAGTACTTCACATGCCGGTGCAGCTCCGGGTCGCGATGCACCAGTGTCACCCGCGCCCCATGCCGCCACAGCTCCAGCGCCGCGATTGCCGCCGAGTTCTTCCCGCCCACCACCAGCACGTCCAACCCGAAATACGGGTGCGGATCGTCGTAATAATGATGCACCTTGCTCAGCTGCTCGCCCGGAATCCCCATCATGTTTGGCAGGTCATAGTAGCCCGTCGCAATCACCAGCTTCCGCGCCCGCATCACGCCCGGCCGCCCAAAGCGGTCCACCGTCTGCACCGCAAAATCCCCATCCGCGCCCGTCACCTTGTCCACACGGGTGTACTGCCGCACGTCCAGCTTGTAGTGCGCCGCCACCTGCCTGTAGTACTGCAGCGCCTCGTTCCGCGTCGGCTTCGCATTCGGGCTCGGAAACGGAATATCCCCAATCTCCAGCAGCTCCGACGTCGTAAAGAACGTCATGTGCGAGGGATAGTGAAACAGCGAGTTGCATACGCATCCCTTGTCCACCAGCACCGCCCTGAAGCCCGCCTTCTCCGCCTCAATCGCGCACGCCAGCCCCGTCGGCCCCGCCCCCACCACCAGCAAATCAAAGACTTCGCCCTGCATCCCGCCTGTCCCCGCATCGGTCATGCACCTAGCTTAGGCCATCGCCCAACCTTCCTGAATCACCACGCCTGCCAAAAATCACGAAGGTTAAAAGGAGGCTGACGTCTATGGTAGAATGGTAGACGAATAGGGTGGAAGGGTGTAATCATGGCCCTGAATAACAAGAATGAGGAAACACAGCGGCTGGCCCGCGAGCTCGCCCTGCGCAACAGTGAAACCGTCACCATGGCCATTACGGTCGCGCTCAAGGAGCGACTGAGCCGGCAACAGAAGTCCAGCAAGCCCGGAGGCCGGTTCGAGCGCATCCGAAAGATCGTCGAGCGCACCGCGCCTATCATGAAGGGCGCGAAGACCTCCAAGGAGTTGATGGACGAGCTCTACGACGAAGAAACGGGACTGCCCAGATGATTGTCGACACATCCGCCATTGTGGCCATCCTGAAGGATGAGCCGGAAGGCATTGCTTTCTCGAAGGCGCTGGATGAGGCGGAGTACGCCGGAATCTCCGCAGCCTCTTACCTCGAGGCTGCAATTGTGATCGGCAAGTATCGCGACCCCGTGCTCAACGCCGAACTCGATGAGCTCCTGGAGGACGCTGGGATTGTCATTGAACCCGTCACAGAGGAGCAGGCGAAAATTGCCCGTCAAGCCTTCCGTGACTACGGCCGCGGAAGCGGCCACCCCGCCAACCTCAACTACGGCGACTGTTTCAGCTACGGGCTGGCCCGCGCCAAACGCGAGCCACTGCTTTACAAAGGCGACGACTTCGGGCACACCGACCTGCGCAGCGCCTGACGCCGACAACGATCAGCCGGTCGTCAGATCAGTCCCGCAATGTTTGCACTTCTTGGCTTGCCGTTTGATTAGCTCAGCACAAAATGGGCATTGAATCTCGTCCGACTCTGCAATGACAGCTGTTCCTCTGGCAGTCAAAACATCGTAAGACCAGAGCGACATTGGTAGACCTTCAACGGGAATGGAACCTTCGGCATTTGGACTCCGCTCCTCGTATTTCATGCTGGAATTGCCCGCTCCCTGCCAACCCTCCGTCGCATCGATTACCCTAGTAGCGTCGAATGTTCAGGGAGTCATCTATGACTATCATTCAGCAGCAGGATTTCATCTCGAGCGTCGCCGGCGCTCTGCAATACATCAGCTACTACCATCCCGTCGACTACATCACCTCGCTCGCCAAAGCCTACGAACGCGAGCAGTCCCCCGCCGCCAAAGACGCCATCGCGCAGATCCTCATCAACAGCCGCATGTGCGCCGAGGGCCACCGCCCCATCTGCCAGGACACCGGCATCGTCACCGCCTTCATCAAG
>JBAUTX010000382.1:0-36879 GCA_049582405.1 Occallatibacter sp.
GCGACCGTGGAAGATGTGTTGACCGTGGTGCGGCTGGCGCGGTTGGGCGGCGTGCGTGTCGAGGGCGCGGATCGCGATCCGGGCTTGATGCCGGTGCCGCTCTTTGAGTCGATTGAAGACTTGCGCAATGCGCCGGCCGTATGCCGCGAGCTGTGGATGCGCGCCGACTATCGCAAGCTGCTCGAAAGCTGGGGCAACTGGCAGGAGGTGATGCTCGGCTACTCCGACTCGAACAAAGACGGCGGGATGTTGACGAGCACATGGGAGATCTTTCGCGCGCATCGAGATCTGCACGATGTGGCGCGCGAGTGCGGCGTGAAGTTGAGGCTCTTCCACGGGCGCGGCGGCACGGTGGGCCGCGGTGGTGGCCCCACACATCGAGCCATTTTTGCGCAGCCGATGGATGCTTTTGAGGGGCAACTCCGCATCACCGAACAGGGCGAGGTGCTTAACTTCAAGTACGCCGATGAGGTACTGGCCGAGCGCAATCTGGAGTTGATGATTGCCGCGTCTCTCGATGCGCTGGCGCGGCCGAATGCGCGCGATCCGCAGGGCCACTTTACCGGCATCCTGAAGCCGGAGTGGGAGCAGGCGCTCAACGATCTTTCGACGCTTTCCTTTGGTTTCTATCGCAGGCATGTGCTCGACAATCCAGAAGTTGTGACATATTTCGAGCAGTCGACGCCGGTCGGGGAGCTCGAAGGCGCCAAGATAGGCTCGCGGCCCGCTCGTCGCAAGGCATCCACAAACATTGCCGACCTGCGCGCGATTCCATGGGTCTTTGGCTGGACGCAGTCGCGGCTCCTGATTCCGGCCTGGTTCGGTGTGGGCCATGCGCTCACGGAGTACCTGGAACGCACCGGATCGCTCGACTTGCTGCGGACGATGGCAACTGAGTTCCCCCTGTTCATCGATCTCATCCGCAACGTGGAGATGGCGCTGGGCAAGGTGGATCTGGCGACGGCCCGCCTTTACTCTTCGCTGGTGGAGGATGCGGCGTTGCGGGAACGCATCTATGCCATGTTTGAAGAGGAGTTCCACCGCTCCGTAAATGCCGTGCTGGCTGTATCGGGGCAGGCGGAGCTGTTGGAGAAGAATCAGGTGCTGGCGCGCTCCATCAGGCTGCGCAACCCGTATGTGGATCCGATGCACCTGATTCAGGTGGACATGCTGCGGCGCAAACGTGCCGGCGAAGACACGCCTGAAGTGAACCGCGCGATTGCGGCGACCATCAGCGGGATCTCCGCGGGGCTGAGGAATACGGGTTGAGCGGGATGGGCCATGAGGATGGAGCAACGCAAGTTGAAACGAGCAGCGAGTGACTGGTCCCGACGCGAATTTCTGCGCGGTGCAGCGGGCTCGGCGGCGTCGCTGGCGCTCGCGGGTCCTGCGACAGCGCGGGCCAACGCGGTCCCTCCTCTGCGGGGACGATTCCTGACACACGTCTCGGTCGTGCGCGTGAACCAGATTGAGGTCACTCCGACTCGGTCCATCGGGCAGGATGAATCCGCGGACAATCGGCCGGATGCGATTCGCGCGCGGCGGGAAGCCTTTGCCCGCGGCTGCCCGGACGGAAAGATGACCTGGGCCATCAGCTGGCTGGCGCTCCACGATACGCGCAAGGAGTACCAGGAAGCGCGGAAGCTGCTTGCCAGCTATCACGATCGCTATGGCGACGAAATCACCTTCATCCCAGGCGGCTACTTCGCGCCCATGTATGACACGCGGGAGAACATTCGCCAGACCATTCATACGGCGCTTGGCATGGTCTCCGACATGGTCGGCGGGGGCTATCGGCCGCAGTGCCTCATCGCCGGATTCATGGATGCCGAGAACCAGAGGCTGCTTGCGCAGGATGAGGGGATTCATGTGTGCCAGGGGCAGGTCTGGAGCCAGCACGGCATCGATAACGGAGATGGTGACGGCGGCATCTGCTATCCCTACTACCCGAGCCGCGAACACTATCTGAAGCCCGCGCAAGGAAAGGCGGATTTCATTGACTGCGTTTGTCTTGATGGATGGACCTGCGACTTCCTGGCGGCGCGGCGCAACGGTTTCGAAGGCGGCTTCAACAGCCGGATGGGTGTGGGCCCCATCGAAACGGTGCAGGACCTGGGCCTGGAGGTGGGGCGCAGAGAAATGCTGGAGACGACCGCCGTGCATTTTGACGGCGGCTGTGCGCTGAATGGGTTCGGCTGGGTGACGGCCATCTGGGAGGTGTCAGTCGGTCACGACGAGGACTTGACCTACTGGCTGCAGGCGGTGCGCGCCCGCTGGCCCGACACGCAGGTGATCACAGAGGGCGCGTTTGGGCTCCAGTGGCGCAGGCACAATCCGGACAACTCGCGGCTCAACTATCGCTTTGATGCCAAAGGGACGGGCGCTCCGGGTTCGGAGAAGCAGTTGGAGATTGAGTGGTTCATGAACCAGGAGTTCCGGCTTGCGCTGTTGCGCGATTGGGTGCAGCCCAGCCCATGGATGGCGATCGACTTCACCCGCTATGACTTACCAGCCGAGGAGCCACGCACCCTGCAGCGCGAGTGGAGCCTGATGAATGAGCTGAACCAGAAAGGCACACGCCCGCAGGACAAACCCATGCGGCTGGGGCAGTTAAGCGCCGAGGATCGGCGACGGATTTTTGCGCGGTATCCGGAGTTGAAGAGCCGGGCGTGAGGGTGCACGGCGGATGTGCGGGCAGGAAGGGATGAATCCGGAAAGCGAACGAGGGCAAGGAGTGATCCCTGCCCTCGTCTGCTGTTTGCTCGATTCTGCCGAATCAGGCTTGTTGCTTACAGAGGCTGAACGTCCGCAGCCTGCCAGCCCTTGGGGCCCTTCACGACGTTGAACTGCACGGCTTGACCTTCCTGCAGGCTCTTGAAACCACTCGAGTTGATTGCAGAGTAGTGCACGAAGACATCTTCGCCGTTCTGACGCGAGATGAAGCCGAAGCCCTTCGCGTCATTGAACCACTTCACGGTACCTTGTTCCATTTTGCTTGTATTTCCTGGATTGAATTGCGCTGGATGAATCGGAGCGACCACTGGCAGAATCTTGCTTGGTTGGGCGAGTGCTGCTCACGCCCGGTTCTTTTCTAACGCTAGACCTATTCTAGCACTGGTGGCGAAAAACTGTGACATCAATTCTTTACCTTTCGGGTCATGCTGGTCTTTTCCCTTCGGGTCATGCCGGGTTCCCGCCTTGGGAACTGGCGCACAATCAACGGCCTGCGGCGACTCTGCGTAATGTGCTACGGTGAAGGGTTCATCATGCCCACCGACCCAGTTCCGGCCCTGCTTGCCCGTGCCACGGAGGCGCTTGAGGCCCAGTTTGGCAGCCTTCCGCCCTTTGAACCAGCGCTGGCGGCTGCCGATGACACGACCCGGATGAGCGTGATTCTCCAACTGGTTGCTGAGCGCCTGGGGAACAACTACCCGTACTTCCATCCGCTCTACGCGGGCCAGATGCTGAAGCCGCCCCATCCGGTGGCACGGGCTGCTTATGCGCTGGCCATGACCATCAACCCGAACAACCACGCCCGGGACGGCGGACGGGCCAGCTCTGCGATGGAGATGGAGGCCGTGGCGGAGATTGCCGGGATGTTTGGCTGGACGGATGCTTATCTGGGCCACTTAACCTCAAGCGGGACTATCGCCAACCTTGAGGCGCTGTGGGTGGCCGGACAGGGGTCGCCGGACAAGCGCATTGTGGGGTCGGAGCAGGCGCACTACACGCATGAGCGCATCTCGGGCGTGCTGCGGCTCCACTACACTGCCATTCCCGCGGATGCGCGCGGGCGCATGGACATGAACGCGCTTGAGGCCGAATTGCGGAATGGCGATGTGGGAACCGTGGTCGCGACGCTGGGCACGACTGCGATCGGCGCGGTGGACCCACTGGACGAGATTCTGGCGCTGCAGAGCCGCTACGGCTTTCGCGTCCATGTGGATGCGGCGTATGGAGGCTACTTCCGGCTGATTCCGGATGCGCTCGAGGAGCCTGCCCGGCGCGCATATCGTGCGATGGAGCGAGCCGACTCCATGGTCGTCGACCCGCACAAGCATGGGCTGCAGCCGTATGGGTGCGGCTGCGTCCTGTTTCGGGATCCTGCGGTGGGGCGCTTCTACAAGCACGACTCTCCTTATACCTATTTCACTTCAAAGGAATTACATCTGGGCGAGATCAGCCTGGAGTGTTCGCGTGCGGGGGCTGCGGCGGTTGCCTTGTGGGCCACGCAGAAGCTGCTGCCGTTGGTGCCCGAGGGGGAATTTGCGGATGGGCTGAGGAAGAGCCGGAAAGCTGCCCTGGAACTGGATCGACGGTTGCGAAGCAATGCGCGCTTTGAGGCCATGGAGAGCGGACGGCCGGAGCTGGATATTGTCGTCTGGAAGCTGGCTGCACCGGATGCGGCAGGGGCGTCCAGGCGGGCCGATGCGACTTTTCTCGCGAGCGCTCTGCGCGATTTACACCTTGCCCTTGTACAATTGCCGCACATCTGGTTTAAGTCAGGTGCTGGCGCTTCAGCGGGGAAGGATGCGTTGGTGACCTGCCTGCGTTCCGTGCTGATGAAGCCTGAGCACGAAGCCTGGATGGATGCCATCTGGGAGAGGCTGATCGCGAGCGTTGCCGCGGTCCAGGGGGAATAAGACGGATGACGTTGGGGAGTGGGCAAAGGGTCGAGGAAGAAAACGTTCTCATCCGCAAGGGCAATTGCTGCGTGACGGTGCTTCCGAAGCTGGGCGGAAAGATCGCTTCCATCCGCATTGCGGACCAGGAACTGCTGCAAGCACCGCTCTCGCCACCCCTGCCGCGCACCCATTCCATGGCGTTTGACGAAGGCGATGCGAGCGGCTGGGATGAGTGTGTGCCATCTGTGGCGGCCTGCTCGGTGGCGACCCGGAGCGGCACCGCCGAAGTGCCCGACCACGGCGACCTGTGGCGCATTCCCTGGCAAGTGGTGGAAGAGCGTGAAGATGCGGTAACCATGCGCGCGGCGTGCTTCTCGCTGCCGCTGGAACTGCTCCGCGTGGCGACGCTCCGCGAAAGCCAGCGGGGCTGGCGCTTCCAGCTGGATTACACCATTGCGAACCGCGGCGCGGAAAGTGTGCCCTGGTCCTGGGCGGCGCACCCGCTTTTTACGGTTGAGCCGGGCGATCACATCGAGCTGCCGGAATCGATTGTGAGCCTGCGCCTTGAAGGTTCCGGCGGCAAAAGGCTGGGCGCGGGCGGGGCAACGGTTGCCTGGCCGATGGCTCGCCTTGCGGATGGCGCAACGACGGATCTGCGACGGGTTGAGCCTGCCACATCGGGTATTGGCGACAAGCTGTTCGCGGGCCCGCTTGCTGCGAGGGACGGTTGGTGCGTCTTGCAAAGGCCGTCGATCGGATGGCGCATTCGCGTGAACTTCGATGCGACGAAGACGCCCTACCTGGGACTCTGGATCTGTTACGGCGGATGGCCCGACCGTCCTGGTCCCAAGCAGAACTGCGTAGCGCTTGAACCGGCGACTGCTCCGGTGGATTCGCTGGCGCTAGGCGGTTCCTGGTCGCGGACCCTGGACCCTGGCGCTTCCTTTTCCTGGATGATGGCCGTTGAATTTGAACGGATGGAGAGATAGCTTCCATGCATGACCCCGCTGCTTTGCGTTCCTTGCACCTGAAGCGATTTCAGGCTGAACCGGCGATTTTTGTCGCGCCGGGCCGCGTGAATCTGATTGGCGAACACACGGACTACGCGGAAGGATTTGTGATGCCCGCGGCGATTGAGTTCGCCACGCTGGCAGCCATCTCGCCCCGCTCGGACGGGAAGGTCGTCCTGTTCTCAGAGAATTTCGGCACGGAACACGTCTTTGATGCTGCAGCGTTGCCGGACCAGCACTCGAAGCACTGGACCGACTATCCGCTGGGCGTACTGGCTGTTCTGGCAGGGGAAGGCCACAAGATTCCCGGCTTGAGCCTGAGCCTTTGGGGCGATGTGCCGCTCGGTTCCGGGCTCTCCAGTTCAGCTGCCATTGAGGTGGCGACGGCCCTGGCGGTGACGAGCCTGATTGGCGTGGAGTACCCGGGCCCGGTGCTGGCGCGGCTCTGCCAAAGGGCTGAGAACGAGTTTGTCGGCGCCAACTGCGGCATTATGGATCAGTTCATCTCGGCGAACGGCGCCGAAGACCACGCATTACTCCTCGATTGCCGCGATCTGAGTTTTAAGCTGGCCCCGATTCCGCATAGCGTGGCACTTGTGATTGCCAACACCATGGTGAAGCACTCGGTGGCAGGCGGGGAGTACACGTCCCGGCGCGCCGAAGTGGAAGAAGCCTGTGCCGTCATTGCCCGCCACCGGCCCGAGGTGAAGTTCCTGCGCGATGCCACGCCGGACGACCTGGCGAGGTGGGGCAGCGAGATGGCCCCGAATGCCCTCAAGCGGGCACGGCATGTGATTACCGAGAACCTGCGCACAGTGGCCGCTGCGGACGCGCTGATGCGCCACGACCTGAAGGAACTGGGCCGGCTGATGGCCGAGGCCCACACGAGCTACAGCCGGGACTTCGAGGGGAGCTGCGTCGAGGCCGATGCCATGGTCGCTCTCGCGCAGGACTTGCCGGGCTTGATTGGCGCGCGACTCACGGGAGGCGGATTCGGCGGGTGCACCATCAACCTGGTGGAAGCGGCGCACGCAGCCGAGTTCGCAGAAGCACTCGCCGCCCGCTATACGAGCGAGATTGGCATCGTGCCGCAGATTCACATCTGCCATGCCAGCGGCGGAGCGCATCGGCTGACCTGAAATGCACTGCATCCAATGCGATAGCCGCATTCTTGCAGCCGGTGCGACTTGCGCGGGCGGTCCCTCTTGCAACGGGAAATGCCGCACGGCCCTGCAACTTTGGTGCTGTTTTCCTAGTACGGACGGCGTGTTCCACAGCTTGAATTGCAACAAGAATCGGTTGCATCCTTGTTAAAATTGAGCCGGGCCTAAGCCGTAAGGCTGCCGGGCTGAGGGTGACCTCGCCGGCGCGCTTCCCGATGCATACCCATTCCAATGGCCGTGTCGCAAGTGGACTCGGTAGAGAGATACGCTACATGGAACCAGCTCCAGCCAGCCCCTTTTCTTATGATGCCTATCCAAAGTCAGGCCTAGTTGCGTACTTCTCGATGGAGATTGCCATCCAGCCGGCAATGCCGACGTAT
The DNA here is from genome assembly GCA_049582405.1 of Occallatibacter sp. GTDB lineage: Bacteria > Acidobacteriota > Terriglobia > Terriglobales > Acidobacteriaceae > Telmatobacter. Next base: position 7,179 of record JBAUTX010000382.1, read on the forward strand.
TCAGGCGGCCTGGGTGTGCTGGCAGGGGACACGCTGCGCTCCGCTGCTGATCTGGGCGTGCCGCTTGTGGCTTTTACGCTGGCGCATCGCAAGGGGTATTTTGAGCAGCATCTGGAAAACAGCGGGATTCAGACCGAAGAGATCCAGCCATGGAATCCGGCGGAGTTTTGCGCAGAAGAGGCTACGCGCGTTACGGTTTCCGTGGAAGACCGCGTGGTGGTTGTCCGCGCCTGGCGCTACGATTTGCAAGGGCGCTCGGGCCATGTGGTGCCCATCTATCTGCTCGATACGGACCTCGACGAGAACTCTGGCTGGGATCGCGGCTTGACGGACCACCTGTACGGCGGCGACACGAACTATCGCCTGCAGCAGGAGATTGTGCTGGGCATGGGCGGTGCTCGCATGGCGCAAGCCCTGGGTCTGCATGTAAACGTCTATCACATGAATGAGGGACATGCCGCCCTGCTGACGCAGACGCTGCTGGAGAACCAGCTTGCCGGAGGTCCTCTCGGCGCTGTGACCGCGGCAGACATCGAGCAGGTGCGGCGCAAATGTGTCTTCACGACGCACACTCCTGTTCCCGCCGGCCACGACCGCTTTTCCAGCGAGCAGGCCATTCGCACCCTTGGCGCCGAAAGAACCGCCCGCATTGAAAAGCTTGGATGTTTCGAGGACGGCCTGCTGAACATGACGCTGCTGGCGTTGCGCTTCTCCCGGTATGCCAACGGGGTTGCCATGCAGCATGGCAAAGTTTCCCGGGACATGTTCCCCGAGTTTGCCATCCATTGCATTACGAATGGGGTGCACGCACCCACCTGGATCTCCGAGCCTGTCCAGCAGATGCTCGATATGCACGTCCCGGCCTGGAGGCGCGACAACCTCTTTCTCCGCAATGCCATGGATATTCCGGAGCAGGACATCCTCCGTGCGCATGCGCGCGCCAAGGAGGCTCTGCTGAGCGAGGTGGCTTCGCGCACGGGGCTGGTGCTCAATCCTAACGTTCTTACCTTGGGTTTCGCCCGCCGTGCGGCCACGTACAAGCGTGCCAGTCTGCTGTTGACGGAGCCGGACCGGCTGACGGAAATTGCCACCAAGGCCGGCGGCCTGCAGATCGTCTACGCAGGAAAGGCGCATCCCCAGGATGCGCCGGGCAAGGCTTTGATTCATCATGTGATCGAAACGGCAGGCAAGCTCTCAAACGACATGCTGCGGATTGTGTACCTCGAGAACTATGCGTGGGACCTGGGCGCGCTGCTCACGGCGGGTGTGGATGTGTGGGTGAACACACCGCGGCGGCCGTACGAGGCTTCAGGCACCAGCGGGATGAAAGCCGCGCTGAACGGCGTGCCAAGCCTCTCCATTCTGGACGGATGGTGGATTGAGGGCTGCATCGAGGGCATCACCGGCTGGGCGATCGATGATGGTGCGAACGATGAAGCAGAGGCGGACTCGCTCTACACCAAGCTGGAGCAAGCAGTTGTGCCGCTGCACCTGGATGCGAAGGGAAAGTGGGCGCAACTGATGCGCAACACGCTGGCCTTCAACGGCTCCTACTTCAACACCAATCGCATGGTGAAGCAGTACACGCGCAATGCATACTATCCACTGCAGATGATCGAGCGTACGCAGGTGGAGGAGCCCATCTTCGTCGGGTGATGGAAACACGCTGTCCGGCGCTGGACATAAGCGGAAGGGGCAAATCTCATCACGAGATTTGCCCCTTCCGCTTTGGATCCATGCCCGGAATCAATCGCCTTGCGCTTCCTCGAGTTCAGAACCGAGGCGATGGAGTTTCATGATCTTCCATTGCAGGCGGTCAAAGAAGAGATAGACCACCGGGGTGGTGAAGAGCGTCAGCATCTGCGAAACGATGAGTCCGCCGACGATGGTGATGCCGAGCGGCTGGCGCAACTCCGAGCCCGCGCCCATGCCGATGGCAAGGGGCAGACCGCCGAAGAGCGCAGCCATCGTGGTCATCATGATGGGCCTGAAGCGGAGCAGACAGGCCTGATAGATGGCGTCCACGGGCGCAAGGCCCTGCTCGCGCTCCGCCTGCAGCGCGAAGTCGATCATCATGATCGCATTCTTCTTCACAATTCCGATCAGCAGCAGGATGCCAATGAGGGCAATGATGCTGAGATCGGTGCCCGTGAGCAGCAGGGCGAGAATGGCGCCCACGCCGGCCGGCGGCAGTGTGGAGAGAATCGTCAAGGGATGAATCAGGCTCTCATAGAGGATGCCCAGCACGATGTAGACCGCGACCAGCGCGGCCAGAATCAGGTAGGGCTCATTCTTGAGCGAGTCTTGAAATGCCTGCGCTGTGCCCTGGAACGAGGCGTGGACTGTGCCCGGCATGCCCATGTCCCGTTGTGCGCGCTCGAGTGCGGTCACTGCCTGGCCTAGAGCGACGTTCGGTGCCAGGTTAAAGGTCAGCGTCACGGCGGGGTATTGTCCCTGGTGATTGACGGCCAACGGAGTGCGCTGGGTTTCAAAATGCGCGAAGGCGGACAGCGGAACCATTGCGCCGCTTGTGGCGGCAGCGGGTGCAGCTGCGGCCACCGCTGCAAACGGCACGGGCGCAGCCGTGGCTGCGGCGGATGCGGGCGCCGCATTCAAATCGGGGCCGAGACCGGTGAGCGTGCCGCCCGTCGTGGGACTCTGCCCCAGCGCCACGCCTGAACTCCCGGTCGTGGTCGCCGTGACGAGCGCTCCACCGGCCGTGGGGAAGGTGGCGGCTGTGCTGGCCGGCGCTGTGGCTGTAAAGGGTGCGGCTGCTGGAGAAAGCGGCGCGGCTGCGGCTGCGGGCGTAGCCGCCACGTTGCCCGCTGTGCCGGAGTTGGGCAGAGCCGTTGTCGCCCCGGCATTGCTTGCCTTGACGTAGATGCCCTTCAGTGCGTCCGGGCTCATCTGGTACCTGGGATCGACCTCCATCACGACGAAGTATTGGTTGAGGCCGGTGTACATGGTGGAGACCTGGCGCTGACCGAAGGCATCGTAGAGAGTCTGATCGATCGTATTGGCCGTCACGCCCAGGCGCGAGGCCGTGTCACGGTCAATGACGAGATTCGCCGCCAGGCCCTGATCCTGCTGGTCTGTTGAAGCATCGCGCAGCTCGGGCATGGTGCGCATGCGAGCCAGCAGCCGCGGAGCCCAGTGGTTCAACTCTTCCAGATTTTCGTCTGAAAGCGTGTACTGGTACTGCGCGTCTGCACCGCGTCCGCCAATCTGGAATTCCTGCTGCACCTGCAGAAAGAGCGTTGCGCCCGGCACGCTGGTGAGCCTGCTGCGGAGACGGTTCACGACCATGTCCGACGTGACGCCTTTGCGTTCGCTGGACGGCTTGAGGTTGATGAACATGCGACCGATGTTGAGCGCGCCGCCGCCGGGTCCGGCGCCGCCGGCAAATGCGACCAGCGTGCTTACGGCAGGATCATCCAGCACCATCTGGGCAAGCGTTCGCTGCTTGTCGCGCATCGCATCAAAGCTGATGTCCTGCGCGGCGCGCGTGGTGCCACCGATGCGGCCCGTGTCCTGCTGCGGAAAGAATCCCTTGGGCACGATGACAAACAGATACCCGTTGAGGAGCACTGTGGCAAGAACGACACCCAGCATCAGCCATTGATGGCGCAGCACCCAGCGCAGGCCGGCGTTGTACTCGCGGTGCAGCCACTGGAAGGCACGTTCGCTCGCGAGATACATGCGTCCATGCCTGGTTTCGTCGCGCGCCCTCAGGAACCGGGCGCAGAGCATGGGCGTGGTGGTGAGCGAGACCATCAGCGAAACGGCGATGGCAACCGACAGCGTGACCGCGAACTCACGGAAAAGCTTGCCGACGATGCCGCCCATCAGCAGAATCGGAATGAAGACGGCGATCAGCGACGTGCTCATCGAGACGACCGTAAAGCCAATCTCGCGCGAGCCCTTCATTGCGGCTTCATAGGGCCGCATGCCCTGTTCAATATAGCGCGTGATGTTTTCGATCACCACGATGGCATCGTCAACGACAAACCCGGTGGAAATCGTGAGCGCCATCAGGGACAGGTTGTCGATGCTGTAACCCAGCAGGTACATCACGCCAAACGTGCCCACCAGCGAAAGCGGCACTGCGACCGAGGGAATGATGGTGGCCCAGACCTCGCGCAGGAAGAGAAAGACGACGAGCACCACCAGCAGGACGCTGATGAAGAGCGAGATCTCCACATCGCGCACGCTTTCGCGGATGCTCAGAGTGCGGTCGGCGACCACATCGATCTTGATGGTGGGCGGAATTTCGGCCTGCAGGCGGGGCAGTTCTCGCAGCACGCTGTCCACGCTTGAAATGACATTTGCGCCCGGCATCTTGAAGATGATGAGCATGACCGCGGTCTTCAGCTTGGTTGACGGTCCATGCAGAGGATTGATGCCGACCACGCCGGCGGTGTGAATGTCGGCGATGCTATTCGTGACGGTGCCGACGTCCTCGACGCGCACCGGTGCGCCCGTCTGGCGGTTATAGCCGACGATGATCGGGCCGTAATCGCTGGCCTTGAAGATCTGGTCGTTGGCGTCGATGGCCCAGCGGTGTGTGGCGTCCTGGAAAGCTCCCTTGGGCCGATTGGCGTTGGCGTTGGCGAGGGCGGTGCGCACGGCTTCAAGGCCAATACCCGTATTCGCCAGTTGCATGGGATTGAGTTCGACGCGCACCGCGGGCTGCGAGGTGCCGCCCACAAAGACCTGCCCAATACCCTGAATCTGGGCAACCTTCTGCGCAAGGATGGAGTCGGCAATGTCGTAGATCTCCGGCTTCGGCACCACATCCGAGGTGAGCGTAAGGATGAGGATCGGCGCATCGGCCGGGTTGGCCTTGCGGTAGCCGGGGTTCTGCGGCAGATAGGACGGGAGCTGGCTTCGCGCTGCGTTGATGGATGCCTGCACATCGCGTGCGGCGGCGTCGATATTGCGGTTCAGATCAAACTGAAGGATGACCGAAGCGGAGCCCAGTCCGCTTGTGGAGGTCATCTGGTTGACGCCTGCGATACGGCCGAACTGGCGCTCAAGCGGGGTGGCGACCGAGGACGCCATCGTTTCTGGACTGGCGCCGGGCAAGCCGCCGCTGACGCCGATGACGGGGAAATCCACGTCTGGCAGTGACGCGACGGGCAGCACGGAGTAGGCCACGGAGCCGGCAAGCAAGAGGGCCATGCTGAGCAGCGTGGTGGCGACCGGGCGACGAATGAAAGGTGCGGACAGATGCATGGTTCGCAGATCCTCAGTCGCCAGCGACCGGTTCTTCACGCAGGCTGGGTTGTTTCACGTTCAGATTTAGCCGGCGTGACAGTTTGTCGAAGTAGAGATAGACGACGGGCGTGGTATAGAGCGTGAGCAACTGCGAGAAGATGAGGCCGCCAACGATCGAGATGCCAAGGGGCTTGCGCAGCTCAGCGCCAACGCCGCCGCCAAGCGCCAGCGGCAGACCTCCCAGCAGCGCTGCCATCGTGGTCATCAGGATGGGCCGGAAGCGCAATAGGCAGGCCTGGAAGATCGCTTCCTCCGCAGGCTTGCCCTGGGTGCGTTCGGCGTCGAGCGCGAAGTCAATCATCATGATGGCGTTCTTCTGCACAATGCCAATGAGCAGGATGATGCCGATGAGCGCGATCACGCTGAACTCCGTGTGCGTGAGGAGCAGAGCGAGCAGCGCGCCCACGCCGGCCGAAGGCAGCGTGGAGATGATCGTGATGGGGTGGATAAAGCTCTCGTAGAGCACGCCCAGCACGATGTACACCGTGACCAGCGCGGCGAGGATGAGCAGCGGCTCGTTGGCGAGCGAGGTTTCAAACGCTGCGGCGGTTCCCTGGAAGCTGGCGTTGATGGCCGCAGGCAACTGAATCCGTTCCTCGACCTGATTGACGGCCTTTACGGCGTCTCCCAGCGCTTTGCCCGGCGCGAGATTGAAACTGATGATGGTGGACGGGAACTGTCCCTGATGGCCGATGGCAAGCTGTGCCTGCGTCTGTTCCCAATGCGCAAGCATGCTGAGCGGGACCTGCGTCCCATTTGCAGACTTTACGTAGAGATTGTTGAGTGTCGAAGGCGATGCCTGAAAATTCGGCGCAACCTCCATGACGACGTGGTACTGGTTGAGCTGCGTGAAGATCGTGGAGACCTGGCGCTGGCCAAAGGCATCGTAGAGCGTGTTGTCGATGTCGGCCATGGCAATGCCGAGGCGCGCTGCCGTGTCGCGATCGATCACCAGGTCGGCGCCAAGACCCTGGTCCTGCAGGTCGCTGGCCACATCGGTCACGGCCTTTTCCTTGCGCAATTCTTCCACCATCTTGCGCGTATAGGTCGCGAGTTCCGCCTGGTTGGGATCTTCGAGCGAATACTGGAACTGGGTGCGGCTCACGCGGTCGGCCACGGTCAGGTCCTGCAGAGGCTGCAGGAAAAGCTGGATGCCCTGCACCTGGTCCACCTTGGTCTGCAGGCGACGGATAATCTCCGTGGCGGAGAGGTGACGGACGTCAAGCGGCTTGAGGTTGATCTGGATGCGGCCGGAGTTGAGCGTGGTGTTGGTGCCGTCTACCCCGATGAAGGACGAGACACTCTCAACGGCTGGATCCTCCAGGAGGACGTCGACGAGCTTCTGCTGACGCTGCGCCATGCTGGAAAAGCTGACTGTCTGCGGCGCTTCACTGATGCCGAGGATGACGCCCGTGTCCTGCACCGGGAAGAAGCCCTTGGGAATGATGATGAACAGGAGCACGGTGGCCACGAATGTGGAGATGGTGACCAGCAGAGTGATGAACCGGTAACGCAGCACCCTCTGCAGTGTTCGCCCATACGCGGCGATGACGGAATTGAAGACGCGTTCGGACCAGTGATAGAAGCGCGTCTCTTTCGCGTGCGCCTTGTCCCGCAGAATGCGCGAGCACATCATCGGCGTCAGCGTGAGCGAGACGACGGCGGAAACCAGAATCGTGACGGCCAGTGTGATCGCAAACTCGCGGAAGAGCCTTCCCACCACATCGCTCATGAAGAGCAGGGGAATGAGCACGGCGATGAGCGAGACAGTGAGCGACATGATGGTGAAGCCGATTTGTTCGCTGCCCTTGAGCGCGGCGCGCATCGGGCTCATCCCGTCCTCGATGTAGCGCGAGATGTTCTCGATCATCACGATGGCGTCGTCCACCACGAAACCGGTGGAGATGGTGAGCGCCATCAGCGTGAGGTTATTGAGCGAGTACCCGAGCAGATACATCACCCCGAAGGTGCCCACAATCGACAACGGCACGGCAACCGATGGAATGATGGTGGCGGCCAGGTTGCGCAGGAAAAGGAAGATCACCATGACCACGAGCGCGACGGTGAGCATCAGCTCAAATTCAACATCCCTGACCGAGGCGCGAATGGTAACCGTGCGATCCGTCAGCACTTTGACCTGCACGCTTGCCGGCAGGCTCGCCTGCAACTGTGGCAGGAGCCTCTTGATGCGATCGACAACGGCAATGATGTTCGCGCCCGGCTGGCGCTGAATGTTGACGATAACGGCGGGCTGGCGGTCCATCCACGCGGCCTGCTGGGAGTTTTCCGCGGAATCAACGATGGTGGCCACGTCGGATGCGCGCACGGCAGCGCCGTTGCGATAGGCAACGATGATGGGCTTGTAGTCAGCGCTTGAGAGCAGCTGGTCGTTGGCGCCAATGGTGTACGACTGGTGTTGTCCGCTCAGCGTGCCTTTAGCCTGGTCCACGTTGCTCGCTGCCAGCGCGGTGCGCAAGTCTTCAAGGCTCAGGTTATAGGCCGCAAGCTGCGCCGGGTTGGCCTGGATGCGGACGGCGGGCTTCTGGCCACCGGCGATCGAGACCATGCCCACGCCCAGCACCTGCGAGATCTTCTGCGCCAGGTTCGTATCGGCGGCGTCTTCAATCTTGTCGAGTGGCAGCGAGTTGGAGGTGAGCGCCAGCGTCATGATCGGCGCATCGGCCGGGTTCACCTTGCTGTAGATGGGCGGGTTGGGCAGGTCGGCCGGCAGGAAGGAGTTGGCCGCATTGATGGCTGCCTGCACTTCCTGCTCCGCCACGTCAATGTTCTCTTCGAGGTTGAATTCCAGCGTGATCACGGAGCCGCCGCCGGAGCTGACGGAGGTCATCTGCTTGAGGCCGGGCATCTGGCCAAACTGCCGCTCGAGGGGCGCAGTGACGGCGGAGGCCATGACGTCCGGGCCGGCGCCAGGATAGAACGTCAGCACCTGAATGATGGGGTAATCCACCTCAGGCAGTGCGGAAACCGGCAGTTGCTGGTAGCCAATTGCCCCGGCAAGCAGAATCGCCACCATAAGCAGCGAGGTGGCGACGGGACGAAGAATGAATGGGCGGGATGGACTCACTCTCTTGTCCTCTTTGCGTGATGCGCGCTGTTCTCCGCACCTGTGGGGCGAGGTCCTGCCGTGTTGTTGAAGGGACCTCCCTGCACTACCAACTGCGCGGGGCTGCCATGCGAGGTGCTGACCGTGACAATCTGATCCGGCCGGAGCCGCTCGGCGCCGTCCACCACAACATTGGCGCCTTTCTCCGGGCCGCTGTCGAGGATGGTCACCTGTCCTTCTGTCAGACCCACCTTGACGGGCTGCATGCGCGCTGTGGATTTGCCGGAGGAGTCGCTATCAATGACCCAGATGAAGTTGCCCTGTACGCCGGACTGAATGGCAGCCGTGGGAACGACGAGCGCTTCAGGCCGATTTTCCAGAACAAGGTGGACATTGACGAACTGGTTGGGGAAAAGCGCCTCATCCGCATTGGCAAAGACGGCTTTCAGGCGGGCCGTCCCTGTGGTGGTGTCAATCTGGTTGTCGGTCGTGAGCAATTCGCCGGTGGCAATCTTGTGAATGTCATTGCGATCAAAAGCGTCTACCGGCATCTCGTGGTCCGCGCGCAGCTTGCCGAGCACTTCGGGAAGCTGGTTTTCAGGAAGCGTGAAGTAGACCGCAATGGGCCGGAGCTGATTGATGATGACCAGGTTCGTTGAGTTGGCAGAGATGATGTTGCCAGGGTCAACCAGGCGCAGCCCAATCTTCCCATCGATGGGCGACTCGATCGAGCACCAGTCGAGCTGGAGCTGGGCATTGTCGACGGCAGCCTTGTCCGCGGCAATCGCTCCCTCGTACTGCCCCATGGAGGCCTCGTCCGCATCCAGAGTCTCCTTGGAAACGACACCGGCCTGATAGAGCGCTGTGTAGCGCTTGTACTCGACCTGGGCATTCTTGAGAAGCGCCTGGTCGTGCAGCAGGTTGCCCTTGGCCTGGTCTAGAGCGGCTTTATAAGGGCTGGGGTCCACCATCATAATGGTCTGACCCTGTCTGACGTCTTGCCCCTCGATGAACTTGACCGGCAGCAGCTCGCCGCTGACGCGCGCCTTCACCGTCACGCTCATGTAGGGAGTCACGGTGCCAAGGGCGGTCAAATAGATCGGCATGGTCTTCCGTTCGGCAGGCGTGACCTGCACGGGCACGGGCCGGCTCATGAGCGCGGCTGCCTGGCGCGCGCTGGTTGCAGCTGCCTGCTGCTGATTCTTGTGGATGCGCCACACGACGAACCCAAGCGCCACGACCAGGAGGAGATAAACGACAAGACGGAGGGGGCTTCGCTTGTGGCCGTGCTCCGGCTCAAGGGCGTTGGAAGCGGTCAAACGAGACTCAGGGGTATCAAGCATGGGCATAGTAGTGATGAATCCGTGATCGTCGAGGTGAGTTTCCTACGGAGGTCTGGGCCTCGCATTCCCGACCTTGCAGAGAGCGCGCCTACCAGTGGGACGTTTCGGCGCCAACAAAAGTTTACCCCCCGGCCTGCTTACCGGCCCAATCTCCCGCAACGGGCCCTGCGATTTGGCCGCAAGAAACTTGAAAAGAGTCCTTATAATCCGATGGAGCAGAAATTTTCCTGTTATTCGCCCGGAGTCCGGCGATCGACTGCTTTTTCTTCGAGTTTGAGCAAGCTTGCAGTCTGATTCGTGGCGTTTTCTGTTTTCGTGACGCGAGGAACCATTGTCCCTGAGCGCTGCCGCAGGTCCACCTTCCGCATCTGTCGCTCCACTCTGCGTGGATCTGGACGGAACGCTGGTGAAGTCCGATACGCTGTGGGACTCGCTCTGCAAGCTGGCCCGGCAAGACCCCATGGGCATCTGGCGGGTCCTGCCGTGGGCTGCCACAGGGCGAGCGCGTCTCAAGTCCGAAGTCGCACGCCGGGCGCCGCTCAGTCCGTCGCACTTGCCCTACAACAGCGCACTTCTGCATTTTCTGCAGGCAGAGCGGGCCAGGGGTCGCCGCATCTATCTGACCACCGGGGCGGATCAGACGCTTGCCGAGCAGATCGCTGCTCATCTTGGCCTGTTTGACGGAGTGCTGGCGACGGATGGCGAAACGAACCTGACCGCAAACAAGAAGCTGGAGCGATTACGGCAGGAATTCGCCGTCTTTGATTATGTCGGCAACTCGCGAGCGGATCTGGCGCTCCTGACCCATGCGCAGAGCGCAATGGTTGCCAACCCGACGATAAGCCTTCGTCTCGCGCTCCGGCTCCGCGGAACTCCCATCGCGCAGGTTTTTCGGGACCAGCGGCCGATCTGGCGGGTGGCGTTGAAAGCTCTGCGCGTTCACCAATGGGCCAAGAATAGCCTGCTGGTGGCGCCGCTCCTCATGGCGCACAAGGTCACTGCGGGGGGCATTCTGGCCCTGGCGGAGGCATTCGCCTGCTTCAGCTTCATGGCCTCGGCCAACTACCTCGTCAACGACATGCTGGATCTCGAAAGTGACCGCCTGCACCCCACCAAGCGGCTGCGCCCCTTCGCGGCGGGAGATCTGCCGGTGGCCGGCGGGGTCGCTCTTGCCGTCCTCCTGGTCCTCGCCACCGTCGCGCTGCTCCCTGGGCTGCCAGCGGATTTTGCAGGGTGGCTGGGCCTGTATGTGTGCCTGACGATGGGGTATTCGCTTTATTTGAAGCGAGTCGCCGTGGTGGATGTGCTGCTGCTCTCCGGGCTGTATACCTTGCGATTGCTGGCGGGCGGCGCTGCTACAGCCACCCCGATCTCCCCGTGGCTGGGGGGCCTTTCGACCTTTCTGTTTCTTTCCCTCGCCATGGTCAAGCGATTCAGCGAGCTGGAAAACCTGCGGGAGCGCGGCGCAACCGAGGCGCATGGCAGAGGCTACCTGATTGGCGATATCGAGCAGATCCGCAGTTTTGGAACGGCGAGCGCCTATGCCGCTGTGCTGGTCTTTATGCTCTACATCGCCAGACCGAGCGTGACAGACCTCTATCGGCATCCCACGCGGCTCTGGCTGATTGTGCCCCTGATGCTCTACTGGCTGCAGCGGGTCTGGCTGGTGGCTGCGCGCGGGGAGCTCGACGAGGACCCCGTGGTATTTGCCCTGCAGGATCCAGTGAGCCTGTTGATTGGCGCGGGTGTCGTGGCATTGGCAGTCTTTGCGGCTTAGTCAGCTTCGCCAACTTCGGGTGTTGCAGGAAGTTAGACCGCGCTCACAGATGCCGCATAATGAGATTGAAGCTCAGCAAAGTGCATCTGGGGGATTTCCTGCTGCGTCTTAGGAAAGGGTGTGCTGCCTCTGGGCTGTCCTGCCAGGGCCGCGCGACAGGCGCCTCTTCGTCTACCATTGAAGATTCAGCACACAGTTGGAGCCGTTGCCTGCAAGGCGACGACTCCAAACGCAGCTGGCCTGACCACTCTGCACCGCACCGAACAGGGGCGTTGTCTGGCGTGGCAGGCCGATGGAAACAACAAGATGGGCCTATGATTTCTGCACAACAGGCGGAAATCATCAGGTCAGGAACGCGTTGAGACGCTGTTTGTCCGAACTTCGGTTTTCGCCACTGCCTGCCACAATCGCAGGCAGCCATGGCATCCGGAGTGCGCGCAAACCGGCTCGGGAGTGAGTACCGGCCCTATGTGGATAGTCCGTCTGGCGCTTCGGCGGCCTTATACGTTTGTCGTATTTGCGCTGTTGATTTTGATCCTCGGGGTGTACAGCATCCTGACGATGCCGACGGATATTTTTCCGAACATCGACATTCCCGTGATCTCTGTCGTATGGAACTTCACGGGACTTTCCGCAGAGGAGATGGCGACGCGCATCGTCTACAACAGCGAGCGCGGGATGACGACGACGGTCAACGACATTGAGCATATCGAGTCGCAGTCGCTGAACGGCGTGGCGGTCATCAAGATCTTCTTCCAGCCTCATGTGAACGTCGCGGCCGCGGTGGCGCAGGTGGGGGCCATTAACGAAGCGATCCTTCGCGCTCTGCCTGCAGGCACCAACCCGCCGTTCATGATCCAGTACAACGCGGCCAGTGTGCCGGTTCTGCAGCTGGGTCTATCGGGGCAGGGCCTCAACGAGCAGCAGCTCAACGATCTGGCGATGAACAACATCCGCACGCAGCTGGCCACGGTGGAAGGCGCGCAGACTCCCTATCCTTACGGCGGCAAGCAGCGCCAGATTCAGGTGGATATTGATCTGGCCCAGCTCCAGGCCAAGGGGTTGGCGGCTGCGGATGTGGTCAATACAATCTCCGCGCAGAACCTGATTGTGCCGACCGGGACGATCAAGATTGACAAGTTTGAATACATCGTGGAGTCCAATTCCGCGCCGCGCCTTGTGGAGGAGCTCAATAACCTTCCCATCCGCGAGGTGAACGGGACCATCATTTACATCCATGATGTGGCGCACGTGCGCGACGGGTATCCGCCGCAGACCAACATCGTGCGAGTGGACGGCCGCCGCGCCGTTCTGATGAGCATTCTGAAGACCGGATCGGCCTCGACGCTGGACATCATCGCCGGGGTTCGCAACAAGCTGGAGCTGGTGAAGGGGCAGTTGCCGCCAACGCTGCACATCAATCCTCTGTCTGACCAGTCGATTTTTGTGCGCAGCGCGATCGATGGCGTGGTGCGGGAGGCGATTGTCGCTGCCTGCCTGACGGCGATCATGATTCTGGTCTTTCTGGGCAGCTGGCGCTCGACCATCATCATTGCGGTTTCCATTCCGCTGTCCATTCTCTGCTCGCTGGTGGTGCTGGCGATTCTCCACGAGACGATTAACATCATGACGCTGGGCGGCATGGCGCTGGCGGTGGGCATTCTGGTCGACGACGCGACGGTGGCGATCGAGAACATCAACCGCAATCTGGAGGCGGGCAAGGAGCTGGAGCAGTCGATTCTCGACGGCTCGGCGCAGATTGCCGTGCCGGCTCTGGTTTCGACGCTGTCGATCTGTATCGTCTTCGTGCCCATGTTCTTCCTGAGCGGCGTGGCGCGGTACCTGTTTGTGCCCATGGCCGAGGCGGTGGTCTTCGCCATGCTGGCCAGCTATCTTCTGTCGCGCACCCTGGTGCCCACCATGGCCAAGTACATGCTGCACGAGCATGACGATGCGGAGGTGGCCCGCAGGTACGCCAGCCGCAATCCGTTCACGCGCTTCCAGCGGGCCTTTGAGCGGGGCTTTGACAAGTTTCGCCGGTTCTATCTTGGCCTTCTGACGCTTTGTGTCGACCATGCGCCCGTGTTCCTGACGATGTTTCTGGCCTTCGCGGTGCTGTCGATCGGAGCGCTGAGCCCGTGGCTTGGCCAGGACTTTTTCCCCTCGGTGGACTCCGGACAGTTCAAGCTCCACGTGCGCGCGCACACCGGGATGCGCATTGAAGAGACCGCGGCTCTCTGCGATCACATCGATGCCACCATCCGCCAGCTCATCCCGCCCGACGAAGTCGTGACCATTGTGGATAATATCGGTCTGCCATACTCCGGCTTGAATCTTTCGTATTCGAACTCCGCGCCGGTGGGCACTTCCGACGCCGACATCCAGGTGCAGCTGGCAAAGAATCATCACCCGACGGATGCCTACGTGGATGAGCTGCGTAAGGTGCTTGCCGAAAAGTATCCGGGCGTGACGTTCTACATGCTGCCGGTCGACATCGTCTCGCAGATTCTGAACTTCGGGCTGTCCGCGCCGATTGACATCCAGATCGTGGGTCCGAATCTCCAGGGCGATCATGCTCTGGCGGAACGGATGCTGAACGAAGTCCGCTATGTGCCGGGCGTGATCGATGCGCGCATCCAGCAGCCTTTCAACCAGCCGAACTTCATGGTGAATGTGGACCGCACGCGAGCGCGCGACCTTGGAATGGCGCAGAACAATGTCATCCAGAGCCTGCTGGTCACGCTGAGCGGCAGCTTCCAGACCTCGCCCACCTTCTTCCTCGACCCGCGCAACGGCGTCAGCTATAACATCGCCGTACAGGCGCCGCAGTACGGGATGGATTCGCTGGCGGCCTTGAAGAACATGCCCATCACCAGCCCGGCTACGGCGTTGTCTTCTGCTACGGCGTCGCCCACCGGCGCGCCGGGAGCGGCGCCGGGTATTGCATCTGCTTCGGCGGCGAATCTGTCCGCATCGCCCTCTACGGCCGCTCCTGGAGCGGCTGCTCCTGTGCAGGTGCTGGGCAACGTGGCCAGCATCTCGCCGGGCAACGAGATGGGGACGGTGAGCCACTACGACATCCTGCCGGTGCTCGACATCTACGCGAACGTCAACGGGACCGATCTCGGCTCGGTCACACGCGCCATGGAGCGGATCATCGGCGCGCACCAGAAGGATCTGCCGCGGGGTTCGCGCTTTGCCCTTCGCGGCGAAAGCGAAACGATGAACAAGTCCTATGTAGGATTGCTGGGCGGATTGATCTTCTCCATCCTGCTCGTCTATCTGCTCATCGTGGTCAACTTTCAGTCGTGGCTCGATCCGTTTCTGATCATCGCCGCACTGCCGGCCGCGCTGGCGGGCATTGTGTGGTTCCTGTTTCTAAGCGGCACGCGCCTTAGTGTTCCTGCGCTGACCGGCGCCATCATGTGCATGGGTGTGGCCACGGCCAACTCGATTCTGGTGGTGAGCTTTGCCCGCGAGCAGCTGGAGGCGCTGGTAGGCGACGCGCGCCAGGCTGCGCTGAACGCAGGCTTCGTCCGGCTGCGCCCGGTGTTGATGACGGCTCTGGCCATGATTATCGGCATGGTGCCCATGGCCCTGGGTATGGGGGACGGAGGCGAGCAGAACGCGCCGCTCGGCCGCGCCGTGATTGGCGGACTGCTGCTGGCCACGGTCGCCACACTCTTCTTCGTTCCGGCGTCTTTTTCTCTGGTCCACGGATGGTTGCGGCGCCGCGCTAAAGCACAAGAACATCTTGCTGCGGGAGCAGCCTTCGACGAGTTTGACTAGTCCGCAGGAGTTGATCGGGAGCAGCTTGCATGAACCAACCAACGAATTCGAACCATCCCCCCGGCGACATTCCCAGGGGCGCTGAAGGGCATGAGCAGGCGCCTGCCGGCGTTGCCTTCTCGCCCCGGAAGGTCGCGGCGGGACTGATTGTCGTGGCTCTTGTGGGGCTCATCCTGGGTGGCATCGGCATTTTCAGCCGGATCCATACAGACAGGGTGCTGGCGCGCACCACAAATGAACTGGCCCCGCCGACCGTGATTGCCCTGCCCGCCAGGCGAGGCGCGTCCGTGACGAGCTTCGTGCTGCCGGGCAATGTCACGGCGTATACCGATTCGCCCATCTACGCACGCACGAACGGCTATCTGGTGCACTGGTACTACGACATTGGCGCGCACGTACAAAAGGGCGCTCTGCTTGCCGTGATTGACACGCCGGAAGTCGATCAGCAGCTGCGCCAGGCCAAAGCCGATCTAGCCACGGCGCAGGCCAATGCGAATATCGCCAAGATCCAGGCGGACCGCTACTCGGACCTTGTCAAGACGAATGCGGTGTCCCGGCAGGATACGGACACCTTTGTGAGCCAGGCCGCGGCGACGGCTGCCGCCGTGCGCTCGGCGCAGGCCAACGTGCAGCGCCTCACCGAGCTGCAGTCCTTCGAGAAGATCTATGCGCCCTTTGACGGTGTCGTCACCGCGCGCAATATCGACACCGGCCAGCTGATTGACCAGGGGGCGGGCAAAGAGCTCTTCCACATGCAGGCCCTGCAGACGCTGCGCGTCTACACAAACGTTCCTCAGATGTACGCGCAGGGCGCAAAGGTCGGCGCGACCATCGACCTGACCTTCCCCGAGCGTCCGGGCAAGATCTTCCAGGGGAAGCTGGTGCGCACCGCCGATGCGATTGACCCGAACAGCCGCACGCTGCTGGTCGAAGTCGACGTGGACAATCGCAAGGGAGAGCTGATGCCCGGCGCGCTGGCGCAAATGTACTTCAAGGTGCCGCAGGGGACGCCTACATATATCGTTCCTGTGTCGGCGCTCATCTTTCGGCGCGAAGGCCTGCAGGTCGCCACGCTGGTCAACGGCAACAGGGTGCATCTGGTGCACGTCACCATTGGCGAGGACGATGGCGCCACGGTGCAGCTCGTCGGCGGCATCACGGACGCGGAGAAGGTCATCCAGGATCCGCCCGATTCGCTCATTGAAGGCGAGGCCGTGACGCCGGAGAACCCCGATCACACGCCCGCCGATGGAGGCCACTAGCGATGCGGAGCAGGAAAGGCCACTCCGCGTGTTTCTGTGCATGGCTCCCAGGGCGCGCTCGTGCTGCACGGCTCGCAGCGCTGGGCGCGCTCGTGCTGCTGGCCGGTTGCAAAGCGGTCGGGCCCAACTACAGTCGGCCTGTCTATCAAGCGCCCGCCACGTATAAGGAGACCGGTGCCACTGCCGTTGCGCCGCCTCCCAATCCGCCCGGAGGAAGCTGGCAGCCGGCATCGCCATCCGACAGCATGCTGCGCGGCAACTGGTGGGAGATCTATCACGATGCGCAGTTGAACGGACTGGAAGAACGCGTGACCGCGCAGAATCCGAGTTTGCGCAGCGCGCTGGAAACCTATCTTGCCGCACGGGATCAAATCGCCGCCGCGCGGTCGCTGTTCTATCCCACGCTCTCAGCAGGCGTGTCCGCAGCGCACCTGAAGGTTTCTGAAAACCGGCCCTTCGCCACGGCCAGCGGCTCCACAAATTTCAACGATCTTGTGCTCGCCGGGCAGGCAAGCTGGGAGCCCGACTTCTTTGGCCGCATCCGCCGGACGGTAGAAGCCGCGCGCGCCTCCGCGCAGGCCAGCGCAGCCGACCAGGCCTCGGTGGACCTGGCGCTGCACGCCGAGATGGCAACGGCCTACTTTGATTTGCGCGGCCTGGATGCCCAGCAGCACCTCCTGCGATCGACGGTGACGAATCTCGAAGGGCAGTTGCAACTGACAGAGCGCCTGCTCAACGGCGGCGTCGCCACGGCCGTTGATGTGGCCCAGGCCCAGACCCAATTGGAGACGGTCCGCGCGCAACTCGTCGATGTGGGCGAGGCCCGTGCGCAGTACGAGCACGCCATCGGCACGCTGGCCAACTACGATCTCTCCACCTTCAGCATTCCGCCGTCGCCGCTCGATCAGCCCCTGCCGCAGGTGCCCACCGGCGTGCCATCGCAGCTGCTCGAGCGGCGGCCGGACATCGCTGCAGCAGAGCGGATTACGGCTGCCGCCAACGCGCAGATCGGCATTGCCATCAGCGCCTTTTATCCCAACATCAGCATCGGCGGCACAGGCGGATTCGAGGGCACGCATGGCGGCACATGGATCCAGGGTCCGAGTTCGCTCTGGTCGCTCGGCGCGCAAGCCACTGAACTGCTCTTCGACGCCGGCCAGCGTCGTGCCCTGACGGATCAGGCGAAGCACCTCTACGAGGCTCAGGCAGACACGTATCGCAACACGGTCCTGCAGGCCTTTCAGGATGTCGAGGACCAGCTTTCCAACCTCCGCATTCTGGAGCAGGAAGCCGTCGTGGAAGACAGGGCCGTCGCAGCCGCGCAACATTCGTTCGACCTCTCCAACCAGCGCTACAAGGGCGGCGTTACCAGCTATCTTGAGGTGCTCACTGCTGAAGACACGCTGCTGCAGAATCAGCGCCTGATCATCGACCTGCAGACCCGGCAGTTCGCATCTTCCGTCAGCCTGGTCCGCGCACTCGGCGGCGGGTGGGATACCACACAATTGCCAAAGTGAGGCGCGCTCAGGGAGCCGCAACGACGCCTGCGTCATGCGTGAACGCCACACTCGGCACATCGCTCAACTCAAGCCCCGGGCCCTCCCACAGGAGCCGCGGCGTGCCCTGGCTGGCTGCATGGAGACCTTCCACGTGGAGCAGATGCCTGCCCGCATGCAGCCCGAGTGAGCCGCGCGCATAACGCATCGCATTGCCCGGCGAGCCGCATACCTGTGCAAAGGGCGGCCCTGTCCGGGCCACTTCCATTCCGTCGATGACAAGCCTTGCGCCATCGCGCGCCATCAGGTGAAAGGTGTATCCCCCGTCCGCCGGAATCTCGATGTACCCATCCCATGCCGTCGCGTAGCGTGTAAACCCATGCGAGTCGGCCACCAGGTTGGGCGTCGCGCCGCGAAAGAGCGCGGCCTGCTTTGTCAGGTCAGGCAGTTCGGTCCACGTACCGGGAAAGAGCGTCCATGCCAGACCTGGCGCCAGCGCCGGAAGTTCGTGCGCAGCGCCGTGCCACTTTGCCACTGCGACTGCGCCCTGTGCGGCCCAGTCCTCGCGACCCGCCTTGTCCACCACATGCAGCAGCACGCGGAATCGGCCTGCTCCGTTCTGCCCGTCCAGCTCTGTTCCCAGCGCGTCGGGGAATTTGTGGGTCACCTTGCGGCCACGCGCCATCGTGCCATCGCCAAAGAGCCAGATGTAGCGCGCATGGGGCACCTTCTCAGCTTTGAACTTCACTCTCTCGCCCGGAGCCAAGATGGGCGGATCCATCGTGAACGATGCCACCGGTCCCTCCACATCCACATACTTCGCGGCCTTCTGCGCACCATGCCAGCTTTCCAGCGGCAGGTCTGCGTCCTGTGTCGCGCGGTGCTGGCCATACTTCACGTTGTCAAAGGTCACGGCGGAGACGTCGCCGATGAGTTGCGAGGCGGCCAGGGGTGGCTGGTCGAGCGCCCAGATGTTGCGAAACGTGAAGTCATGCAAGGCGGGCTTTTCCTGCTCCATCTGCACGAGCGAATACCAGTTGTCGAGATAGACATTCTCAAACCGGAACTGCGAGTGCTCTCCGCTCGCGCCCTGCGCGCCCCAAAAGCCCAGCAGCCCAAAATCCTGCCCGCAGGCGCCAATGCCCGCATGCAGCACATCCGAGTTGCGCAAAGTAAAGTTGCGCGAGTTGTAGATCTTTTGCGGCCAGCCTGCGCGCACGATGTTTGAGATGCTCGTCGAAAGCTCGCTGTTTTCGATCAGGATGTTCTCGACGTTCTGCCCCGGCCGCAGCATGTCCTCCTCGGAGTAGCCGTCCCAGTTGCCTTGCATGGCAAACACATCGTCCGAGGCGCGCAGAAAAGCGTTGCGCACAATCGTGTTGCCGCCACCCAGCCAGTCTATGCCGTCCTGGTTCGCATTGCCCGGATTGCCTCCAATCACGCGCAGATCGTCATAGACAATGCCCGTCGAGTTCTTCATCTGGATCGACCAGGTACGCGAGCGCACGATGCAGGTCACGCCTTCGATCTCGATGTTGTGCGCATTCATGGTGCCGATGCAGTGCCAGTCCGGCTTCTGCATCCAGCCCTCGTCGTTGTCAGGGTCCTGCGGTCCGTCATAGACAATCGTGCCCTGCCCGAGGACCTTCACGTCCTGCACATTCCACAGGTTCAAACTGCCAAAGAAATAAGCGCCGGGCGCCAGATAGATCGTGTCGCCGCTCTTCGGATTCAGGCTTTGGCGATAGACGCCAGCCGGATACACCTGCACATGGGGTCCGCTTGGCGCAGGCGCGGGAGGGGCCGTGGCAAACAGAAACAGCATCTTCGCATGGTTCAGGAAGTCGCGCGGCCGCGAGATGGAGAGCTTCGCCGGGCTCGCCAGCGTGAAGCGAATCGTCTGGCCATCGCGCACGGGTCGCAGGCCCAGCCGCCATGGTTCGATATCGACCCCCGGATCCCAGAATCCGGATTCGGCCGCGGTGATCTCCACCTGCACGGGGCCGGTCATGCTGAAGCTCACATAGTCGTAGCTCGAAGCGGCATGCGCCACGTCCACGGGAATGCCATTCACCCGCACGGTGAACTCGCCGGAACGCATCATGTCGGGCACTGGAAGCGGCTGCACGCCCGAAAGGGTGGAGGCTGCGCAGGGAAGCGCCAGAGCGGCCAGCAGAAGCAAGCGATATGCGAACAAGCGGGATGACCCCAGCGCGAAATGGCGACGCACCCAGCCTAGCACTCGCCGGATTGGGCGGCCTATCCCCTTAGATGCCTTCTCCCATCGAAACGTATTCGCGCATCTGTTCCAGCTCTTCGCGATACGCCGTGCGCTCCGCTTCTTCCGCCGCAAACGGTACAGCGGGCCGCGCCGCCGCGCCCAGTTGATGTTCCAGCTCATCCACGCGGGTGGAAAGAGCGATGAGCGCATCGGAGAGCGGGTCTTTGATGTCATGCGGATCGGTGATGAGCACTCGCTCGCCATTGCGATACACAATGTGCGCGGGCACGCCCACCACGGTCGAGTTCGGCGGCACGTCTGTCAGAACCACGGAGCCGGCGCCCACCCGCGAGTTCTCACCCACCGTGATGTTGCCCAGGATATTCGCGTTGTTGCCGATGAACACGCGATCGCACACGGTCGGGTGCCGCTTGCCGTGGCCCTTGCCCGTGCCGCCAAGCGTCACGCCCTGGTAGATCGTCACATCGTTGCCCACAATGGCCGTCTCGCCAATCACCACGCCCGTCGCGTGATCAATGAACAGCCTTCTGCCAAGCAATGCGCCAGGGTGAATATCGACGCCGGTGACGAAGCGGCCCAGCTGCGAGAGAATCCGCGCCGCCAGCCTGAGCCGCCACTGCCACAGCTTGTGGCTCACGCGGTGCGTCCACACCGCCCACAGCCCCGGATAGCAGAGCAGGACTTCGACCCGGGAACGCGCAGCCGGGTCCCGCTCCAGTACAGAAGCGACATCTTCGCGGATGCGTTCGATCAGGGCCATGGCGATTCGTCTTTACGGGATGGCCGGAGCGACGCGTTCGTCCCACCGGCCTCTCATTCCTTATACAGCGATTGGCTCGACGGGCAACGCCAGCGATTCCTGGCGCAGCGCGTCAAAGAGGACGCTCGAAAGATAGCGCTCGCCAAAGCTCGGCAGCACCGTGACAATCAGCTTGCCCGCATTCTCGGGCCGCGCCGCGACTTTCAAGGCCGCGACCACCGCTGCGCCCGATGAGATGCCGACAAAGAGGCCCTCTTCAAGCGGCAACCGGCGCGCCATGGCGATGGACTCGTCATTGGTCACCTGCACCACTTCGTCGATCAGGTGGGTGTCCAGAATGCTCGGAATAAAGCCCGCGCCGAGCCCCTGAATCTTATGCGGCCCAGGCTTGCCGCCGGATAGCACAGCGCTGTCCGTGGGCTCCACGGCCACGGCCTTGAACGATGGCTTGCGCTCCTTGATGTACTTCGCCACGCCGGTGAGCGTGCCGCCGGTGCCCACGCCGGAGATGAGGATGTCGGCCTTGCCGTCCGTGTCTTCCCATATTTCGGGTCCGGTGGTCGCGTAGTGGATTGCCGGATTCGCTGGATTGTCGAACTGGCCCAGAATGTACCCGTTCGGTGTCTTGGCCTTCAGTTCCTCGGCCTTCGCAATTGCGCCCTTCATGCCGCTCGGTCCGGGCGTCAGCACAATCTCCGCGCCCAGCGCGCGCAGCAGCACGCGCCGCTCGGTGCTCATCGTCTCCGGCATCGTCAGGATGATCCGGTAGCCCTTGACCGCGGCCACAAACGCCAGTGCGATGCCGGTGTTGCCGCTCGTCGGCTCAATCAGCACCGTTTTACCAGGGGTGATCTTGCCAGCCTTCTCTGCATCCACAATCATTGCATTGCCGATGCGGTCTTTCACGCTCGCCAGAGGGTTCTGGCTCTCCAGCTTGGCCACTACGGTAGCCGGAAGCCCGGCCGCCACACGATTCAGACGCACCAGCGGGGTGCGTCCAATTAATTCCGTCACGTTCGCGGCAATACGCGCCATGTTCAATCTCCTTGTGTCTCTGCCCCGGCTCGTCCATGGGGGAAGTGATCGAGGGTTCAGTGTTCTTTGGGATGTGAGAGCCTGGCTTGCAGGCAGGGAAGACTCTGCGCGAAATCGGGCGCACGAGTGCATCGCGGCAGACACCAGAACGGCGTTAGCGACATCGATGCATACCAACAGCCTAGTCCCGTCTGCCCGCCTGTGGCAAGGCCCGATCTCAGGATTCCAGACAAATTCCCGGCACTGGCCATTTCAAACCGGCACATCGCACAGTGCTTACCCACGCGCCGGTATATCCTGAAAGGTTGCCGCAGCCTCGCGTCCGCAGGACGTCCGGGCAGGCGCTGAAGACATCATGAGCAAGCAAACCATTGCCATTCATCTGCCGGACGGCTCCGTCCGCGAAGTCCCCAGCGGCACCACGCCGCTGGAGATTGCCAACGCCATCTCGCCGCGCCTTGCCGCGGCGTCCGTCGTCGCACGCCTCACGCCCGTCACCGGTGCTGCCGTCCAGACCGCTGCCGACGCGCCCTCTGAGGCTGCCATGTATGCGGCCGAGGACACTTCCGCGCCGCGCCTGGTCGATCTCACTGCGCCGCTCACCGAGGATGCGAAGCTTGAATTGATCAAGGAGAGCGATCCCGAGGCGCTCAAGGTCGTGCGCCACTCCGCCGCACACGTGCTGGCCACTGCCGTGCTGGAGCTTTACCCCGAGACCAAGCTCGGCCACGGACCTGCGACAGACTCCGGCTTCTTTTACGACTTCTATCGCGAGAAGCCCTTCACGCCGGAAGACCTGGCCGCCATTGAAGCGAAGATGGCCGAGGTCGTCGCCCGCGACGAACAATTCGTGCGCGAATACGAGCCGCGCGAGCAGGCGCTCGAAGAGTTCCAGAGCGACGGCGACTTCATGAAGACGCACTTCGTCACGAAGTTCACCGAACCCGGCTCGCAGGTCAGCTTCTATCGCAACGGCAAATTCGTCGACTTCTGCCGCGGCCCGCACGTGCCTTCCACGGGCCGGGTCAAGGCCGTCAAGGTCACCAACCTCGCCGGCGCCTACTGGCTCGGCGACGAGAAGAACCCACAGCTCCAGCGCATCTACGGCACGGCCTTCTTCTCGAAGAAGGACATGGACGCGCACTTTGCGCGGCTCGAAGAGGCGGCCCGCCGCGACCACCGCGTCCTCGGCAAGCAGCTCGATCTCTTCAGCGTGCAGGAGCTGGCCGGTGCGGGTCTCATCTTCTGGCATCCCAAGGGCGCCATGATTCGCAAAATCATGGAAGACTGGATGCGCGAAGAGTGCCTGCGTCGCGGCTATCAGCTCGTCTACACGCCCCACGTGGCCCGCGTAAACCTCTGGCAGACCAGCGGCCACGAGGGCTTCTACGCCTCCAACATGTTCACACCCATGGAACTGGACGATGCGAACTATCGCATGAAGCCCATGAACTGTCCGTTCCACATCCTCATCTACAAGAACTCGCCCAAGAGCTATCGCGACCTGCCCGTGCGCTATGCCGAGCTGGGCAACGTCTACCGCTATGAGCGCTCCGGCACCATGCACGGCCTGCTGCGTGTGCGCGGCTTCACGCAGGACGACGCGCACATCTTCTGCATGCCTTCGCAGATTGAGAGCGAAGTCGCGGCCTGCATCGACTTTGCCGAGGCCGTGCTGAAGACCTTCGGCTTCTCCGAGTTCAAGGTCGAGCTCTCCACGTGGGACCCGAACGATCGCGCCCACTACGCCGGCAGCGACGAGAACTGGAACCTCGCCATCAAGTCGCTCGACAACGTACTCAAGGCGAAGGGCATTCCGTATAAGACCATTCCCGGCGAAGCGGCTTTCTACGGCCCCAAGATCGACGTCAAGCTCGTCGACGTGCTTGGCCGTCTCTGGCAGCTCTCCACCGTGCAGTTCGACTTCAACCTGCCCGCGCGCTTTGAGCTCGAATACGTGGGTGAAGACGGCGAGCGCCACCAGCCCGTGATGGTCCATCGTGCGCTCTTCGGGTCCGTCGAAAGATTTTTTGGCGTGCTCATCGAGCACTATGCTGGCGCATTCCCGCTCTGGCTCGCGCCTGTACAGATTGGCCTGGTGCCCATCAGCGAGCGCCATCTGGAGTACGCGCACAAGGTCGAGGCCGAACTCAAGGCCGCAGGCTTGCGTGTGGAAGTCGATGCGCGCAACGAAAAGATGAACGCCAAGATCCGCGACTTTGCCAACCAGAAAGCGCCGTACATCCTCGTTTTCGGCGACAAGGAAGCAGCGGCCAACGCAGTCAGCGTGCGCACCCGCGGCAAAGGCGACCAGGGGTCGATGCCGTTGGCGGATTTCATTGCCAAGGCTCAGGCTCTCGTCGCCAGCCAGTCCACGGATCTGTAAGAATCCCGGCGTGGCCACGATCTCACGCGGAGCGCTTTGAGGCATTGACGCAGGAGCCGCGTCAGTGCTTCACCCGCCCGTGCATCCCCGCTTCCAGGCTGCGGCGATCGACGCGCGGCAGGGCGCGCGTGACATGGTCAGGAGCGAGTGTGTAGTGTTTCGCCGCAATCAGCGCTTCCGGAACGCACCAGACGTCTTCCTCTGCCGTCATCCATTGCTGGCCGTCCAGCTTTGACAGGTTCACGGCCTGCGAGTAGGCACGCAGGGTGCGCTCTCCCCGGAGATTGAAGTAGTGCTCAAAGTAACTCAGCGCAAGTTCGCGCAGTGTGCGATACACCGGCGCGCGGAAGCGCAACCCGGCAAAGTTGGATTTCGCGATTCCGCCCCACAATCCGCGTTCACGATACAGCGCGATCACGTGGTCGTCATCACGCACAGCCTCCAGGTCCATCAGCAGCGGAGGATGTCCGTTCACGCGCAGCGCAGCGATTGCCAGCAATGCGCCCTCCATGCAGTGGCCTTTGCGCTCCCGCAGCACACGCCGCGGCGACCAGGCCGTGTCCGCGTACTGATAGGTCAACCCGTCGATGAACTTCTGAATACGCGCCGGAGTGCTCAGTGCGCGCAAGGTGCGCAGCTCCTGCGGCGAGAAGCCGAAGCCCTCGGTCGATGCATGCCGCATTTCCTTATTTGAAAACTTCCGGCTAGTCGCTGGCAAGGATCTCGCTCTGTAAGCAGTTGCGCCGATTATACCCAACGTCTTGCGGTTCCATTCGCACCGCCGCGCTCAACCGCCAGACGTAGCTGCACAACCTTTCACAGGTGCCGCAGGTCGCGTCCAAGTCTGCGAGCGCCCGAAGAGCGGCACGCCGATGTAGCCGCGCAGGTCGAGCTTGCCGCCATCGGCCGTCAACATGCCATGGTACGTCTTGCCCGTTTTCGGGTCGTACAGTGTGCCATCCGTTGCATGAGCCGCGTCGTGCAGCACAAATCCGCTGCCAATCTCCAGCCCACACAAGGCGCGTCCTTGCAGACCCGTATCGGGATTGTGAATGTCCGTCGGTGCATCCGCATGGCGGCTCAACGCGACAATCCAGATACATACCTGGATCCCGCAGTGATCCACGCGCAGCACAGCGCCCTTCGGCTCCTGCCACTCGCCCATCATGTTCGGCGCCTGTGCATGAAGCCGCGCCCATCCGCAAGCAGCCGCAAGCAGGCCCGCAGCAACCACCCCTCGCGCAACAACGGTCAGTTTCATCGTCATCTCAGTCCAGCTCCATTGTGTCGCAGATCTGGCATGGAAGTCATCCGCGATGTCTCCGTCACGCGCGTCCGTGCAGCGATGTGGCCCAGCAGGCCCGGCCACAGACGCGCGGCCTGCACTAAAACCGGCGCACGGACCATCAAGCGTGAGACCGACGTCGCCAGCTGAACTGAGCTGCGGAACTGCGCACGCATCGCGTCCGCAAACTCTGCCGCACTCGCACCACGTTCATACATCTCCGCCGCCAGCAGGCCGCTGTGCAGCGCCATCGACATGCCATCGCCTGAAAACGACGGAATCACCGCGGCCTGGTCGCCCAGCCGCCACAATCCGTCTTGCATCTTCCCCGGCAACAGTCCAAACGGAATCGACGAGATCGCAAGCGGCTTTGCCAGCAGCGGCGCGGCTCCTTCCAGCCGTTTCGCCAAGGGTTGAGAAGCCTCGCGCATATGCTCCAACAGAGCAGCCCACTCCCCACCGCACTGCGCCAGCCGCTCGCGCGTCACCAGTAGACAGAGATTCGCCCGTCCACTTTCGACCATTTGCAGGCCCGCGTAGCCGCCGGGAAACAGGAACAACTCAACCCAGCCGTTCAGCGGCTTCACCTGCTCCTCTGCAAGCCGAAAGTACATCTTGAAGCCGACCAGGTCATTCTGTATGCCCGCGGGCCGACGATAGCCATTCATATCGTGCTTCCCTGTGGCAAGAAATGCCGTCCGTCCCCCATGCACCGCACCGCCAGAGACACGCGCCTGCCAGCCATCGCTCGCGCGCGTCAGAGCCTCCACGCGTTTGCCACGATGCACGGTGACCCCTTCGCCAGCTGCACGCGCCAGCAGAGCTTCATCGAGAGTGCGGCGCGTCAGAGAAAGCGCCGGGATCGGGAGTTTACACTCTGCAATCGCGCTGCGTCCATGCAGGCGCACTGCGTGAATTGCAACGGCCCCCAGCGCACGCGGCGCGAGACCGAGCGATTCAAGATAGTCAACTGCTTCGTGGCTGAGAAACTCACCACACACCTTGTCGTGCGCTGTCGCACTTTGTTCGATGAGCGTCACCGTCCGTCCCCGGTGCCCGAGGGCGATGCCCAACGCCGCGCCCGCCGGCCCTCCGCCCACGATGAGCACTTCAGCTGCCCGCACTGGCTCGTGGCTCATAGCTTCACCCGACCCACGCACAATCGCCCCGGCCACGCATCGTAGATGCGGACCGCATCGCGATCCAACCGTGCCTCTACCGCGTAGCGAACCCAGTCAGCCTCTGAAAACGCCCGCTGAATCGAAACCGGACCGTCATGCTGCACGAAGTGATGCCACCGCATCACACGCGAAAGCATCGTGAATCCTACATAGGATCCACGCGCACGCTTCAGATCGTTGATAAACCAACCAAGAGCCGCCGTGCGCTCCATCCACGCGAGAAATCGCACGATCTCTGCGTCCTTCAGGTGATGCGCAAAAAGAGAGCTGAGGACAACATCGATCTCGTACGCCGGCACAAACTCAAAGGCTTCGCCCGTCACCCACTCGATGGCGCTTCCATTTCCGGTGAACTCACGCGCTGCCTGCGCCGCATGCGGATTCAGATCAATCCCAGTCAGTCGCACCGCGATTTTCTTCTCACGCGCCCATTGCTCAATCCGCCGCAGCATGTCTCCTGCGCCACTGCCCACGTCCAGAATGTGCAGCGGCCGCTTGTTGCGCCTCACTAACTGCTCCAGCCACTGCAGCGTCGGGCGATAGGAGAAGACCACGCGATTCACCTGCATCAGGTCTCGCAGGCAGGCACTGAAATCGCCGTAGCTGCACGGCTCATCCATCCATTCCGGCAGCTCTGCCCGCTGCGCAAAAGACTTCGTCTCAGGCCACATGGAAGCGCATGATCTCCGCTGTCAGTCCCGGTCCGAAGGACATCGCACATCCGGACTCCCCGCCTGTTGCCTCGCGCATCATCCGCTCCAGCACAAACATCACTGTCGCTGACGACATGTTGCCGAACGACGCCAGCACCTCGCGCGAGGTACGCAGCGCTTCGGGCGCAAGCCCCAGTCCATCTTCTACCGCATCCAGAATTGACCGCCCTCCAGGATGGATCGCCCACAACCGAATCTCGCGGCCATGGGCCACTGCGTCGCCATGTTCGCGCATCGCCTTGGCAATCCGCGCGGGCACGTGGGTCGAGAGAAACATATCAAAGCCCAGATCTCCCACGCGCCACGTGATCAAGTCGCGCGAGTCTTCAATCTGCATCGCGTGGAAGCTCTCCAGCGCCAACCCGCCCGGCTCGCTCGTCACCAGGCTCGCCGCGCAGCCGTCGGCGAAAAGCGAAAACGAAATCACTTCACTCAAATCCTGCGTCGGCTGAAAGTGCAGCGTACACAGCTCCAGATTCACCACCAGCACATGCGCCTCCGGCTCCGACCGCACCACGTGCCGCGCGACCTTTAGCGCATTCATCGCCGCATAGCAGCCCATGAAGCCCAGCATCGTCCGCTCAGTCGAAGGCGGCAGCCCCAGATAGTCCAGGATGTCGAAGTCCATGCCCGGCGCATAGAAACCCGTACAGCACGTCACAATCACATGACGGATGCGACTCCGCTCTTCGGCGCTCAACGCCAGCCTGTCCAGCGCCTTGCGCAGCAGCGCAGGCGCCGACTGCTCAAACACCTTCATGCGCTGTGCCGTCGAAGGAAACCGGCCGCCCGCATAAAACGAGAAGGCATCCATCGCCGCATCGCTCCTCGCGGGTTCATCTGTCAGGCACGAATAGCGGTGGCGAATCTCGGACTTCGCTGCGATCCGCTGGAAGATGGAACGCGCCCGCCGGTCCTCCAGCATCTCCGTGGCAAAGGCGACGAACTTGTCATGGATATCGTGCTCCGGAGTCGCCGTTCCGATGCGCCGCAAATACGCCCCTGCCATCCAGGACCTCCTGGGAAGCTGCGCGTGCTGTCTCTGCGCGCTGGGAAGGGGGTTGCGCGACCTGTCACCACACGCCTGCACCTTGCGCTGCCGCGAGATGCCTGACTGTCAGCCTCAACCATCGTCAACCGGATTGGCAAGCATTTCTTCCTGCCGCTTTCATCTCACCAAAACATGCCGCTCGGCTAGGCGTTGATCGCCATGCCCTCCACCGCGGCGTAACCGTCCAGCATTGCCTCGGCCAGCGTCGGGTGCGCATGGATCATGAACATCAACTCGTCCACCGTGCCTTCCAGTTCCATCACAGCAACCGCCTCTGCCACCAGCTCCGTCGCTTGCGGGCCAAGGATGTGCACGCCCAGGATCTCGCCGTACTTCGCATCCGAAACGATCTTCACGAACCCATCATGGCTGCCCACGATGGTCGCCTTGGAGTTGCCCGCGAAGGGGAACTTGCCCACCTTCACTTCGTAGCCCTTTTCCTTCGCCTGCGCTTCCGTCAGTCCGACTGACCCGATCTGCGGCTCCGTGTACGTAGCGCCCGGAATGCGGTCGCGGCGCACGGGACGGAAGGTGCGCCCGGCGATTTTCGTCACGGCCACGATGCCGCTCATCATCGCAACGTGCGCCAGTTGCGGCAACCCCGCCACGATGTCTCCAATCGCGAACACACCTGGCTCCGCCGTCTCCTGCGCGTCGTTCACTTTGATAAATCCACGGTCGAGCTCAATGCGCGTCTTTTCGAGGCCAACGTTCTCCGTGCGCGGCGCGCGGCCCACGGCCACCAGCACCTTCTCGGCTTCCTTCTCCACCGTCTTGCCGTTTGCGCCGGTCCAGGTCACCTTCACGCCGGTCTCGGTCTTCTCAATCTTTTCCACCTTTGCGCCGGTGTTTACGTCGATGCCGCGCTTCTTGAAGAGCCGCGTCATCTCTTTCGAAACATCCTCGTCCTCCACCGGCACCACGCGCGGCAGGAACTCCACGACCGTGATCTCCGCGCCAAAGCTGCGGAAGATGGAGCTGAACTCCATGCCCACGGCGCCCGCGCCAATCACGATCAGCGACTTCGGCGGGTCCGGAAG
>JBAUTX010000383.1:0-1503 GCA_049582405.1 Occallatibacter sp.
CTTCGAGAGCTGCTTGGCGTCCAGATGATAGGGGTGGACAAAGGTAAGTCCGTAGAGCAAGCCCGTGACAAGCGCCAGCGGAGGCGACAACAGCCCGCTGGCGGCGAGAATCAAACCGGCAAAAAAGACATTTTTCGACACACCTTCAGCGTGCCCGGAATTTGGACATGGGTCCAAGCAGAAGATTTGATGGGCGATTTGCTCTCCTTATCGCTCTTCCAATCCATCGTTCCGCGCCATTTTCTTCAAATTTTCATCGTTCCTCCTCGGCCTCTTCCTTTCTGCCGTCACACCGCGCGCTTGCCAATCCGGGTTATGCTGCTCTGGGGGAAACAAAGGGGTTCTGAGACTTCGGCGCAGGCTGGGCGGTGGAATGCCCCGGTCGTGCGCAAATTTTTTTGCGGTCCATGTAACGAATCCGCTCCGAGGTGGCTTTTATGAGTTGCATGAACAACACAAGGACATCTCCTCTGCTCCGTCCGCCACTGCATCCAGCCGGAGCCCGCGCAATGGTCCTCGCGCTGGCAGCGGCGCTGGCCTGTACCGTGGCCCCGGCTCAGGATGCCAATGCGGGTCAACTGGCTCCGGTCGCAAGTCCGCCCCAGGATTCCACTTCCGGGACGGCCCAGGCCGCAGCACAGCCGCTCACGCTCCACCAGGCCATCCTGCAGGCCCTCGGCCAGAACCCTGATGCTGCGGCAGCCAGCGCTGGCGTGCAAGAAGCCAAAGCCGGCGCAGCGCTCGCCCGCACCATGTGGATTCCACAGCTCGGCTTTACCGAGGACATCTCGCGCGGCAACGATCCCGTTTACGTCTTCGGATCGCTCCTCCGCCAGCAGCGGTTCACGGCCGCCAACTTCGCGCTGGACGCGCTCAATCGCCCCACCCCCATCGGCAACTTTGCCACGCGCTTCAGCGGCCAGTGGAACGCCTTTGACTCCTTCAAGACGCAGCGCACCATCCGCAGCGCCGACTTCATGCGCAAATCCGCTGACTCGGCACAACAGGCCGTCGATCAGAAGGTCGTCTTCGATGTCGTGCAGGCCTACCAGTCCGTGCTCTACGCCGAGCGTCAGGTCCAGGTCGCAGAGCACCAGCAGGACACCGCCGCCGCGCTCCTCAGCTCCGTCGATGACCGCGTCAAGGCCGGCCTCGCCGTCGAGTCCGACCGCATGTCCGCGCAGGTCAACGTCGCCGCCCGCAAGCAGGAACTCATCGCCGCGCAGGGCGCCGTCGAGCTCGCCTGGGCGCAGCTCCGCGTTGCCATGGGTGCGCCCGACCTGAAGAGCGCGCCTCTCCAGCCGATTCAGCCGCACCAGTTCCCGCAGAACACGCTCGAAGCAGAGATTGCCACCGCCGTGAAAACGCGTCCCGATCTCGCCGCTCTTGCGCACGCCCAGTCGGCGCAGTCCGCCGCCGTCAGCGCAGCCAAGTCCGACTTCGGCCCGCGCATCGGCGCCTACGGCAACTGGGAGCTGGACCAGCCCACCTTCACCGGCTCCG
>JBAUTX010000384.1:0-3111 GCA_049582405.1 Occallatibacter sp.
AGTGCCCGTAGTTCTCGACTGCAGAGCGATCGCGCGATGCAACGAAAGCATCAACCGTTTCCTTATTTGATGTGGCTCCTATTCCTGTTGGTTTCCGTGCTTGTGGCGGCGGTGGCGTTCGTGTACATGGACGTACCGATAGCCCATTTTGTCTATGGAATTTTGACGTCGGCTGAAAGCCTGGCAAAGGGATTTGGAAGTGCTGTACTTCTCGGCGTCGAAGCGGTTGTTGTGCTCGCGCTGGTGATCATGCGGATCACGCGTGGGCGTCTGTCACCTTTTCAGCAGGCGACCGTCCTTGCGTGTCTGACCTCCATCTGTGCTTATGGAATCAACGACAGCACACTGAAGTTCTTTTTCGGGGTACCGAATCCTCCATCCGTGTTGCACGGAACTCAACATGCGTTCAATCTCCTGAGAGGCTCTTCCAACAGTGGCTTTCCCTCGGGCCACATGGTCCTCGCCGGTGCCTTCGCCGGTGTTTTCATGCGACTCTATCGAACCAGCATCTTGCTGTTTGCCGCATTGCTGCTCATTGCGGCAGTGCTGCTGGTCGTGGGTGACTGGCACTTCGTCAGCGATGTCATCGCAGGAACATGTGTGGGCGTCTCGGCTGGCCTTCTGGCCGGTGAGGTCTGGCTCGCCCACTCAAAATAGACCGTTGCGCTTGTGGCAGTCCTGCGCTTGCACGCACGGAGGCACGTGGCGCGAGCCATGCCGGAGAGACACACGTAGCCGCAGCACGGCTGGCGAAGACCAATTTACGGCTGATTCTGCAGCGGGCGTAGCGTCTCTTCCGGAAGCTGCCTCGGAGCCTCCGGGGGGCAAAAGCGCATCCCTAATAGCCGCAAATCTAATCAGGGCTGGTCCAATACGGAGAAACTACCGCTGAGCAGTTCTATAACTTGGTGATCCTCAGAGGCTACCTGGGTCTTTCCACCCGCGCCGATCCTATCCAATGGAAGCGCTAAGGCTCCAATCGTCGCGTCCGGAATTCATAAGCTCAACGAGACAGGTGCTACATCGATAGACACTCCATCCGGCGCTCCACCAGAAGCAGATGCTCGCAGACCAGAACCAACTGCTGCCTCTGGTTAAAGATCTCGCACGCTTCGACAACGATTCCGTGGCTCGGCCGCTTGCGAGCATCCCGCTTTTCCTTGATCGTCACCATTACGTGAATCGTGTCGGCAATAAACACAGGCTGAATGAACCGCAGTTTGTCATAGCCATATGACATTGCACGCGGATTGATGGCACCGGCAGTCAGCCCAATGCCCACGCTGAAGATCAGGGTTCCGTGAGCTATCCGTCTTCCAAACGGCTGAGTGCGGCACCATTCCTCATCCATGTGGTGCGGATAAAAGTCACCGGTCTGGCCTGCATGAAGCACGATATCCGCCTCAGTAATGGTCCTTCCCGATGTCTGGCGCTGCGCCCCCACTTCATAGTCTTCAAAAAATTCAGATACCATCTTCTTCTCCTAGAGGAACCAGGCTTGACCGCACA
The DNA here is from genome assembly GCA_049582405.1 of Occallatibacter sp. GTDB lineage: Bacteria > Acidobacteriota > Terriglobia > Terriglobales > Acidobacteriaceae > Telmatobacter. Next base: position 1,510 of record JBAUTX010000384.1, read on the forward strand.
CCGCGATGATGAGAGAGCCTGGTACATTGCAGGATTTCATTAGAAATATCTTTTTGCTGATAAAATATACGAAATCAGATTAGCATCACCAGGGATCTTCGGCCAGATGACCAGCGCTTCGCAAATTCTTCTTCGCGGCATCACATGGAACCATACGCGTGGTTATCTACCAATGGTTGCCACCGCGCAGCGCTTTTCTGAGCTGCATCCTGAGGTCGCTATCCAATGGCAGGTCAGGTCGCTGCAGGCGTTTGCCGATGAGCCACTTGCTGAACTGGCCCAGTCCTTCGATCTTCTGGTCATCGATCATCCAAGCATTGGCTTTGCCGCAGAAGCAGGACTGCTTGTGGCGTTAGACGATCACCTTCCCACCGGATTCCTTGCCGATCAAGCGCAAAACTCGGCCGGTGGATCTCATGCAAGCTATAAGTGGAAGGCGCATCAGTGGGCGCTGGCCATCGACGCGGCGACGCCTGTGAGCGGTTGGCGGGCGGACCTGCTCGCGCGTGCGAATGCCGAGGTGCCGGAGACATGGGAACAGCTTCTTGCGCTCGCCCGGCGCGGTCTGGTCGCCGTGCCGGGTTTGGCAATCGACAGTCTGATGAACGTCTACATGCTGGCCGTCGCTCTTGGCGAAGAACCGTTTCTGGAACCGAGCCAGTTCATTTCTGAGGCAACAGGCTTGGAAGCGTTGCGCATGCTTCGCAGTTTAGTATCTGCCTGCCATCCATCCTGCCTGGCGCGCAACCCCATAGCGATCTGGGAGGAATTGGCAAATGGCGACCGAATCGCCTACTGCCCTTTTGCGTATGGATACTCAAACTATTCCCGATCCGGTTATGCAAAGCATCCGTTAGCGGTTGGCGGTCTCGTTTCTGTTAACCATGGCAGGCGTCTGCGTTCCACGATGGGTGGCGCAGGTCTTGCAGTTTCCCGCAGCACTGCGTATCTCGACCTGGCCGTTCAATATGCTGAGTTCACGGCGAGCAGCGCCATCCAGTCCACACTCTACTTTGATGCTGGCGGTCAGCCTGGACACAGAAGCGCCTGGACAAGTGATGAGGTGAACCGAAGATCGAATCAATTCTTCTCTTCCACGCTGTCAACGCTCGATGCCGCTTACGTGCGGCCGAGATTTCCTGGATACCTCGACTTTCAGGACTCAGCAGCCCCTGTCGTTCACGCATACCTCACCGCTGGCGGGGATGAGCGAGCGGTGATTCGGAAGTTGAATTTCTTGCTGGCGCAGCTTACAACCGGGCAAAAGGTGGTCATTGATTGAAACCATTGGATGGAATCCTAGTCGTCGACATGAGCCAGTTTCTCGCCGGGCCTTCGGCGTCCCTGCGCCTTGCGGACCTGGGTGCGCGTGTCATCAAAATCGAACGGCCGGAGACCGGCGACTTATGCCGTGATCTTTATATCTCCAACCTTGAACTAGATGGTGACAGCACGCTATTCCACTCCATCAATCGCAACAAAGAGAGCTTCACCGCGAACCTCAAGCAACCAGTCGATTTCGAGCGCACCTGGAAGCTCATTCAGAAGGCCGATGTACTCATTCATAATTTTCGTCCCGGCGTCATGGACAAGCTGGGCTTC
>JBAUTX010000385.1:0-6468 GCA_049582405.1 Occallatibacter sp.
AGCAGATAGGCCCACACACTCTGCCTGCCGTGCTTTGCGCTCAATGCCGTGATTGCATACGCGCCCGCAGTGAGAAGGAGCAATGCAACCCAAATTGCTGCCGACGACGGGTGCAGCGGAATCTGACCTCTGTGATCGGAAACCCATGACGGCAGGAACACAGCTTCTTCACCGTTGTGGAGAGTGACTGCGACTGGGAAAAGCCACTGCATCCTGCGAAAAGGCATGAATTCCACCCGATGACGGTCCACGGAGCACAATGATCGGCCTTTTGGGCTTCTTATTTCAACGATGCTCTCGGCCTGTGGATTCAAGCTGACCCACCACCGTCCGCCAACATCCCATGCAATCGAAACCGGGTGCTGCCTGCGCGCAGCGTGACTTAGATCTTCGGCTCCCAGCCCGGCTCATACGTGCGGCCCCAATACGTCATCGCCTCCGCATCGCCCAGGATCTTCCCGTCCGCCGGGTCCAGCTTCAGTTCGCGGTTCACGAACCACGCAATGTTGCTCAGCTGCAGCATCGTCACCGCCACATTGCCCACCTCCACCGGCGTGTGCAGCGGCTCGCCCTTGCGAATCCCCGCAATGAAGTTGGCAAAGTGCAGATCCGTCATCGAGTCCGCTCCCACCAGGTCCGCGGTCGATGCGGCCTTCTCCACCTTGAACTCGCTGAGCACCTTGCCATCCAGGTCATAGTGGATGTATCCGCCGCGGTCGATCAGGATCGTGCCTTCCGTGCCCTCAATCAACGAGCCGCGCCCGCGGTTGAAATACCGCATCCCCTGGCAGCTCGTGCTCTCCCACGAGATCATCCTGTCCGCATACTCATAGCTCGTCACCAGCGTGTCGTAGAACTGCCAGTCATCCTTGTACGCGTAGCGCCCGCCCGACGCCGTCACGCGCTCTGGATAATCCACGCCCAGCGCCCACCGGCACACGTCCACCTCATGCGTGCCGTTGTTCAGCGTCTCGCCCGTGCCCCACACGCGGAACCAGTGCCAGTTATACGGCTGCACGTTATCCGTGTACGCCTGCCTTGGCGCCGGCCCCTGCCACAGATCCCAGTCCAGCGTCGCCGGCACAGCCGCAGGCTTGCCATGCCCAATCGACTTCCGTGTGTTGTTGTACCAGCACTTCGCAAAGTACGGCCGCCCGATCAGCCCCCCGTGAATCTTGCCGATCACGTCAATCGTGTACGGCGACGAGCGCTGTTGCGTGCCCATCTGCACCAGCTTGCCGTACTTCTTCTGCGCCCGCACCAGCAGCGCGCCCTCCGCCGGATTGTGGCTGCACGGCTTCTCCACATACACATGCTTGCCCGCCTGCAGGGCCAGAATCGCCATCGGCGTGTGCCAGTGGTCCGGCGTCGCAATCGTCACCGCATCCACGTCCTTGCTCTCCAGCACCTTGCGAAAATCCTGCGCCGTCGCCGGAGCCGTCCCCATCATCTTCTCGGTCGCCCCCGCAAACCGCGCCAGGATGTTCGTCTCCACATCCGCCACATGCGTAATCCGCGCCGCATCCTGGTTCGCGTGGATGCCCTGCAAATGCGCATACGCGCGGCTGTTCAGCCCGATCACGGCAAAATTCAGCCGCTCATTCGCGCCCATGATCTGGCTATAGCTGCGTGCGGTTGAAGTCAGGGCAAGTCCGGCCGCGCCGGTTGCCAGCGTATCGAGAAACTCTCTGCGGGTGACCATGTGTACTCCGGGAAGTGCGCTGTGCGAGCGCGGAGATTCGACCCGTCCATACTAATACGCCGCGCTCACTCCGAACCTGCCCGCATGCACACGCGCTAAAACGAACACGGCTGCTGCGTTCATCGCAACAGCCGTGCCGTACAGATCTGGGAAAAGGTTGTGTCGAGTTCTTGCGCTCAGGCCGCTACTTGCTCTGTGGCATTCGAATCGGCCCGTTCGTTCTGTGTCATCTTCCCGGAAAATTCGTTCAGCGGGTCCAACGCCCCACGCCGCTCCGCTGCGTGGAAGCGGCGCTCCGATCTGATCGTGCGCGGATCGGGCAGGCCCAGCCGGCGATCCTTCTTGCTCTTGCGCCGCTCAGCCCGCTTGTTCATCCGTTCGTTCTGCTTCGCCTCCGTCTCAATCGCGTGGCCGTCGTCTGTCGCCACGGCTTCCACGCTCACCGCTGTCATCTCCACGCCATCGGTCAGCAGCTTGTTCAGGATCGGCAGATTCGCCCGCTGCGCTTCAACAAAGTCCACACCCGCCACCGTCAGCGTAAAGTCCGAGTTGTCCGCCTTCGTGATGTAGCCCTTCTTTTCCAGGTACCACGTCGTAAAGTCCAGATAGTCGCGCGGAAAGCCCATCTGCGCTTCCACCTCAGCCAGCGGCACCTCCGGCATATACGGATTCGCGCGGCGGCGATAGTACAGCACCGCCAGCAACCCCAGCCGCCGGTTCAGTTCCCCGTCCAGGCTGTCCATGAAATCAATCGTCGTCGACAGCGGAACCGGCTGACGCATCTCATGATCCCGTTTCGCGTCGTATTCAGCGCGCCGATCAGGATTCCGCAACACATCGTAGGCCGTCTTCAGTTGATTGAACTTGTCCACATCCCCGGACTTCGGGTTATCCGGATGGAAGCGTGCCGCCAGATAGCGGTAAACACGATGAATCGTGTCCTGATCTGCATTGGGGCTGATCTGCAGAAACTCGTAGAAATTTACGCTTGGCATCGGCATCCGTTCATCCTTGCGGAACGTATTGATCGGCTCTGTATTGCTCTGCTGCCTTATTCAAGCACTAACGCGCTGTGGATTACATCCTTCTCTCGTAACCGTTCTGTGGTACCCGCCGTGGCACTTTGGTGGTCCGAAAGTCTTACCTTTGTGCGCCTCGCACGGTGACTCCGCGCGCCGCTCCCTCAGCGCAACCCCACCATCCCCCTCACAGACTCGATCAGCTTCGCCGCGTCATAGCCCACCCCATCCTTGAAGACTGTCTCCACCTTCTCCACGTTCTCAATCTTCTCCGCGGGATTGCCCTCCAGCACCACCAGGTCTGCATCTTTCCCTGCCGCAATCGACCCGATGCTCGTCGACTTGCCCAGGTATGTCGCGCCGTTCAACGTCGCAATCCGAATCGCCTCCACGGGCGTGAATCCCGCCTCCACCAGCAGCTCAAGATTGCGCTGGTCTCCAAATCCCGGCAGCACCGCCCCGTAGGCCGTGGGATCGCAGCCCGCCATCAGCAGCCCGCCCGCGGCCACAAACTCCCGCTCAAACTGCATCTCCTTCTTCATCAGTACTGGCCAGTCCGACTTCGCCGCGCGCTCCTGAATCATGCCCCGCGTCGTCAGCACGCCCGACCACACCGTCGGCGCCATCGAGTCCCGCTCCCGCAGCATGAACGCCATCGGCGGATGGCCCGGTTCCAGGCTCTCCAGCACCGCCAGCGTCGAGGTCACCGCCACATGCCGCTGCACCAGCTCATGAATCATCGCCATCACGGGCGCGCTGTCCATCGCCACATGCTCGGCCATGTAGGCCTCTGCATTCGCAGGGCACTCGCCCTCCTTGCGTCCCGGCGTGAACTCCGTATCCACCGCGATCCCGTGCTCCAGGTTGTCAATCCCCATATCCGCCGCCTCGGTGAATCCCACCGAGCACAAATGCCCCGTGATCTTCTCCCCGCGCGCGTGCACCTCCGCAATCGCAGCCTTCAGCTCCTCAGGGGAAATGTGCATGTACGCCTTCCACGACGTCGCACCCTGACCCACCCAGTAGTCCACCATCGTGCGCGCATCTGCGGGCCCCGTCAGAATGTGCATCTGCTCAATCAGCGGTGGATTTCCCTCCAGGTACGGTCCCGTCACGTCCAGCTTCGGACCCGGCACCTTCCCCGCATCAATGTCCTTCCTGATGTTCAAATCCGTATACGGCGCAACGCTCCCCGTCGTGCGCGCCGTCGTCACGCCTGCCGCCAGGTAGAGCCGCGGCGCCGTGTCCACCAGCTCCCCACCAACCAACCCGCGCAGGTTGCTGCTCGTCGGCTCACTGTAAAACAGATGCTCGTGCATCCCCACCAACCCCGGAATCACCGTCTTCCCCGTCAGGTCCAGCACCTTCGCCCCTGGCCGCGTCGCCCCACCCGAATCCGCCTTCTCCACCGCGGCAATCTTCCCGTGGTCCACCACAATCCGCATATCCGCCTGCGGCGCCGCGCCCGTCCCGTCAATCACCGTCACATGGTCCAGCACCACCACCGGCGCATTCTCCCTGATGTAAGGAGCCAGCGGCGACGCCTGCGTCTGCGCCTGCGCCGCGATCGATAAACCAAAACCCAGACCCAGAGCAGACAAGGTCCCCATCACAACCGCTCGATTGTCCATGGCAGCAACCACCTGAAGGGAAGAGAGATGCAAAAGCCCGGTCAGCCTACGACCCGCACAACCCCAAAGTCAATGAGGAATCCCCGCCACCCCGCGCAGGCCCCCTTTCAACGCAGACTGCTACACTCAACCCTGAAAGGCACAGCCGCTTCTCTCTGCGGCGCGCCCGCAAGGAGATTGCAGTCTTGCCGTTGAGCCGCCGCCGCTTTGTTCAGTCCCTTTCTAGGACCGCGCTCGTCCTCACCCTCGAAGATGTCCTCAGCCTCGCCCGCCCGCTCTTGGGCCAGGCCCCGCAGGCCAAACCCAAAGGCAGCGCCCGCCAGGCCTATGAGGCCCAGGCCCGCCCCGCGCCCAAAGGCGCGCCCTCGCCCGTCACCGGCACGCCCCTCGGCGTCCAGTTCGTCGACGTCGCCAAAGAAGCCGGCCTCAACGTCGAAATGATCTTCGGCGGCGAGCACCGCAACAAGTATCTGCTCGAAACCACCGGCTGCGGCGTCGCCTTCTTTGACTACGACCACGACGACTGGCTCGACATCTTCCTCGTCAACGGCTGGCGCCTCGAAGGCTTCCCCAAAGGCCAGGAGCCCGTCTGCCATCTCTTCAAAAACAACCGCGACGGCACATTCACCGACGTCACCCTCAAGGCCGGCCTCGCCCGCTCCGGCTGGGGACAGGCCTGCTGCGTCGGCGACTACAACAACGACGGCTGGAACGATCTCTTCGTCTCCTACTACGGACAGAACGCGCTCTTTCGCAACAACGGCAACGGCACCTTCACCGACGTCACCAAAGAAGCCGGCCTCCTGCAGGACCGCCTCCGCTGGAACTCCGGCTGCTCCTTCCTCGACTACGACAAGGACGGCCGCCTCGACCTCTTCGTCGGCAACTACATCGATCTCGACCTCAAGACCACCCCGCTGCCCGAAGACGCCAACTGCACCTACAAAGGCATCATCGTCGCCTGCGGCCCGCCCGGACTCGAAGGCGGCAAGAACCTCCTCTACCACAACAACGGCGACGGCACCTTCACCGATGTCAGCGAGAAAGCCGGCATGTGGGGCACCCTCGGCACCTACGCCCTCAGCTGCGGCGCCGCCGACCTCGACGGCACCGGCTACCCCAACATCTACGTCGCCAATGACTCCACCTCGGCCACCTACTACGTCAACCAGAAAGACGGCACCTTCAAGGACCAGGCCATTGAAGCCGGCGTCGCCTACTCCCCCGACGGCAAACCCCAGGCCGGCATGGGCGTCTCCATCGGCGACTACAACCGCGACGGCCTCCCCGACATCGTCAAAACCAACTTCGCCGGCGACACCGACTCCTTATTTATGAACCTCGGCGACGGCTCCTTCGACGACCGCACCTATCAGGCAGGCCTCGGCATCAACACCCGCCTCCTCGGATGGGGCGTCAGCTTCATCGACATCGACAACGACGGCTGGCTCGACATCCTCGTCGCCAACGGCCACGTCTACCCCGAGGTCGACGGCACCCAGGTCGACGCCTCCTACGCCGAGCGCAAATACCTCTACCGCAACCTCCGCCAGGGCCAGTTTGAAGATGTCAGCATGATCGGCGGCCCCGGCATCACCGCCGACGCCAAGGCCCGCGGCTTCGCCATCGGCGACTACGACAATGACGGCGACCTCGACGCGGTCGTCAACTGCGTCAACGCCGCCCCCCAGCTTCTCCGCTGCGATCAGTCCGTCCAGCGCAACTGGATCAAGATCCGCCTCGTCGGCGTCAAATCCAACCGCACCGGCATCGGCGCCAAAATCAAGGTCGTTGCCCAGACCGGCACGCCCGTCCTCACCGCCAAGCCCGGCGCGCCCCTCACCCAGATTGAAGAAGTCCGCTCCTGCAACGGCTACTTCTCCTCGAGCGATCTCCGCATCCACTTCGGCCTCGCCGACGCCAAAAAAGCCGACCTCGTCGAAATCCGCTGGCCCTCCGGCGTCATCGACACCCTCCACGACCTCGACGCCAACCGCCTCTACGTCCTCCAGGAAGGCGGCAAGATCCTAAAAAGCGAAGCCCTCACCGGCCTCATCAAACGCACCTGACAGGACCATCGCAGATTGGATCAAAGCAGATCGCTTGGGACCAGAGC
>JBAUTX010000386.1:0-10948 GCA_049582405.1 Occallatibacter sp.
CGGCGAAGTTGATGAGACTGCTGGTTATGGTTCTCGTAGTCGTCATCGTGTTTCCATATTTGCCTGGTTCCAAGAGCCCGGCCTTTCAAGGAATATCGATCTTCGTCGGAGTGTTGCTTTCTCTGGGGTCTTCGTCCGCCGTGGCCAATGCCATTGCTGGCGTCATCCTCACCTATATGCGCTCATTCTCGATCGGGGATTGGGTCCAGATTGGCGATACAGTTGGAGAGGTGACGGAGAAAACATTTCTTGTGACGCGCATTCTGACTCCCAAACAAGAAACCATCACAATTCCAAATGCGAATGTGATGGGCGGCTCAGTCATGAACTACACACGCGAGGCAAAGAACGTAGGCGTCATCTTTCACACGACAGTGACCATCGGATACGATGTCCCATGGAAGCAGGTACATCAACTCCTGATTGATGCGGCAAGCGCGACCGAACACGTGCTACATGACCCTGCGCCATTTGTCTTGCAGACACAGCTGAACGATTTCTATGTTTCGTATGAACTCAACGCCTATACAAATGTTCCGAGAAGAATGCAGTTCATCTATTCCGAACTGCACCAGAATATCCAGGATCGCTTCAACGAGGCGGGCGTCGAAATTTGCTCACCGCATTTCGCGTCCATAAGGGACGGCAATACGATTGCGATTCCGGGGCAGTACATTCCTGCCAATTACAAGGCGCCGGCGTTTCACATCCAACCGGAGGTAGGGGAGGTTGCAGAGACGGTCAGAAAGAGAGACTGATTAATTGGGTCTACCAAGCCAGGAATACTGCCAGGCAACGGTAAGATTTTGGAAGTTGCCACCGTACCTGACATAGGCGCCGTTGCTGTAGCTTACTTTAATCGATTGATGGGCGTTGATTGGAATAGAAGCGGTCGCGCCCAGGCGGGAACTTCTTTGCTCAGTCGCGGGATTCTCCACGCCGTTCAGGCTGGTCTTTCCTCCAAACCAGTAATTTCCATCAAAAGAAGCCCACAGGCGAGACTTCACGTCATAGCTCACGTGCCCTTCAAACGCACCCACTGGAGCCTGTGTCATTGCCTGAACCCCAGACACGTACTGGTTTTCCGAAAAGAACTTTGGATTTTTTGTATAGAGCCAGGTCCCAAAATATGCGTCCATAATCCAGTGCCCTTTGCGCCGAGAGAACCCGACCTCTGGCTTGAACGACCATCGATTTGTACCAAAGTTGACTAACTTGGTCGGGTCGTACTGCCCGGTGGGCGCCACGACGCGAAGGCTTGCGCCCAGAAGTGTCTTCTGTTGCCACTTGCGGAATTCAGCAGGGCCCATTGCCGGTCCGCCGAACAGGTTCACCGAGACTCGATAGACCGAATCAAAAAGTCCGGATCGATAGACATTCGTCTCGTTGTCAAGCAATGTGCCACGAAAGTTAGCCACACCATAAGGCAGCCCTGCAGTAACGCTGGCACTGCGATTGAAGATCTTCATCGAGTGAAATACGCTGAGAATCGGTACATTGGCGTTTGCCGTGGCATCCGTGATTGGAACGGCGCCCTGGAAATCGAGATTGCCACTGAAGTACGAATTTGCGACGACCACCGCATTCCAGTGGAGCGGCGTAATTGTGTACGACCGCGGCGCAAGATCCTGCGCGCTGGCGGCGCTGCATAGCAGTGCAGTTGCAAGAGCGCAGAGTATCGCATGGCGAATTACGCATCGGAGATGCGTGTGGCGTTCCTCAAAAGGCGAAGACATCTTTTGCGTCTCTTGTATTGATTACAGCCTGCTGTGCCCATTGCGCACTGGTAAATCATGTAGTTACCGCCCAAATCGATCCTGCATGCCATGACCCGGAGAAGCCTCAGGCGCTCCGGACCTCTCTGGAATGCCGATGAACCGGCTTCCCCTCCGCATTCGAGCAGTTTGGCTGGTATTTCTTCCAGTGTGAGCAAAGAAGCGTCCCTTCCTAGAGTGTGAGTGTGACGTGAGATCCGCCACGTGTCGAATGATGCGGGAGGAATGATGCAGGTACATGCGAGGCTACGCTGGATCGCAATGCTTCTAATGCCGTCTCTACTCTTTGCATTGCGGCCTTCCTGCGTTGCGCAGGTCCCGAAGGACTTGGCCTGGCAAGCTCTATCGAGTGGCGTCAAGGATCAGAATGCGACCACAAGGGCAATCGCGCTTCGGTCATTAGCTTTGGTATCCGGCGATGATGCGGCAGTGGCCCTGGTGCTCGGCTCTCTCAAGGATCCAGTTCCAGCGGTTCGGATGGCGGCTGCAGCCTCCCTTGGAAAGATGAATGCGACAAGTTCCATCCCTGCCCTGAAGGACGCCGCTCACGACGAAGATGTAGGAGTGATTCTGGCAGCAACCAGTTCCCTGCGTTCTCTCGGGGACCCAAGCGCATTTCTTGTCTATTATGCTGTGCTCACGGGAGAGCGCAAAAGCGGCGAGGGACTTGTCGCAGCGCAAAAGAAGACGCTCAGTGATCCCAAGAAGCTGGCGCAGCTGGGATTCGAACAGGGCATTGGATTCATCCCTTTTGCCGGCCTTGGTTATGGTGCAGTCAAAGCAATCACCAAGGATGACGAGTCGCCCATCCGGGCCGCGGCCGCCGTCGCGCTAGCCACAGATCCTGATCCGAAGAGCGGAAAGGCGCTTACAAATGCTGTGCAGGACAAGAGTTGGCTGGTACGTACCGCAGCGCTCGATGCAATCGCAAGGCGCGGCGATCCGGCACTGATCCCGGAGATTGTGCCGGCGATGAATGATGGAAGGCGAGAGGTGAAGTACGCAGCGGCTGCGGCTGTATACCATCTATCCGTCATGCGCCGAAAGTGACCTGGCATTTCTAGCACAATTGCCAGTTACTTCCACCCGGCTACGCTTGCTACGTTCCATGTCGAAGCAGGAATGCGGATGACATCGAGGAGTCGCATTATGCGCAGGCATTCTCCGGTCTTATTTCTTCTGGTCCTTGTAACACTTTTGACTGCTTGCCGAAGCAAACCAACCGACCCAACCATCGAAAAGGATATTCAAGCTAAGGTCCTGGCTGACCCGATGACACACGACTCCCAGGTTCAGGTGGACTCGCAGGCAGGCCAGGTGACCCTGAAAGGCACAACGAAGACCCTCACGGCAAAGCGGGAGATCATAAGGATGGCCAAGGAGGAGCCGGGAGTTTCTTCGGTATCTGACGAAACTTCAGTAGTGCGTGAGGGGGAAACCTCTCCATCGAGTACAGGCCCGGAGAAGAAAGCAGTCACACCGGTGCCGCCGCCACCCCCACCGCCCCCGCCACCAGTGGTGGTGCCTGCGGGAACGATTCTCGCGATTCGAACCAATCAGCCCCTGAGCACAAAGACAGCAAAGACGGGGACCGCGTTTACCGGCTCCATGACGACCCCGATAAGTCTTGACGGAAAAATGGTCATCCCGGCAGGCTCAGATGTAACTGGTGTTGTAACCGAAGCAAAGAAGGCCGGGAAGTTCAAGGGAGCAGCGACCCTTGGACTAACTCTCAATTCCATTACCGTAAAGGGCCACACATACAACATCGTCACGGAATTGTTCGGGCAGCAATCAACAGGCAAGGGTAAGCGAACGGCAGGAATGGTTGTTGGAGGTGCAGGCGCAGGCGCTGCAATAGGCGGAATCGCCGGTGGCGGTACGGGAGCAGCGATTGGCGCCGTCGCCGGAGCTGCCGCAGGTACGGTTGGAGCAATGACCGGAAATCGAGATATCGAGCTGCCGGCCGAGTCTGTATTGAACTTCAAGCTTGATCAGGCTCTAACGCTTAAGCCTGATGCGCGTGAATAGTTGCGAGATTACACCGTCTTATGCGGCAATCAGAAACATTGCACGGTGAGCCAGTCCTGCACTATCTCACTTGGTGGATGCAGATGCACTATGGACCGCCTGCACGCAGCACACAGGATAGAACGCGACATGTTCTCAGATGGAATGCACGCAGCGTGTCTTTGAGCAATGAGCATGATGTCCCCGGCGGAAGGAACATGAAATCGGCGCGGCTATGGCTGCAGATTGGACATCGTCTCTGCATGGGTTTGCTTGTGACGTCTCTCACTGCCCCCCAGGCGTTATGGGGTCAACTTCCTAAGTCGGTTGTCTCGCCCCAGCAAGCTCAAAGTAAAGCCCCTGAACAGCCTGAAGACACGCTCGCACGCTCGACTCCCCGTGGGACGGTGCTAGGCTTCCTCGCGGCGGCTTACGACGAGAAATATGACGTTGCGGCTCAATACCTGAATACCCAGGCGCGTGGAAACGATGCCGATTTGCTTGCCAAGCAGCTCTTCTTCGTGCTGGACCACAAGCTGCCGGCAAAGCTGAATAACGTCAGCAATGACCCGGTGGGCTCATTGTCAGACCCGCTGGATTCACGGCGCGAACTGATTGGAACGGTCACGACCGAAGGTGGCAGCGTTGACATCTACCTTGAGCGTGTAACTCGCCCCAGCGGCAGATCGATTTGGCTGTTTTCCAGAGACACGCTCGTCAGCATTCCTGACCTCTTTGATGAGATTAACGCTGTAACAGTACAGAGTCAGGTTCCCGATGCACTCTTGAAAAAGTACTTTGGAATTACCCTTTTTGGTTGGTCATTCTTCCTCATCTTTTTACCCTCACTTTATTTGGTACTCACTCTATTCAACCGATTGGCGGGCGCGGGCGTGGGCTACACGCTGCGGCACTGGGCGCGCCGGCCGGAAGCGAGTAATCCCACAATCATTCCCCAGCCAGTTCGGGTTTTGATTCTTTCGTTGACTGTGTTTGCGTCTCTTTCGAAGTTCAGCCTGTCACTCTTTGCGCGCCAAATCAGCTCGACGATCGGCATTGTGTTGCTCATCGCAGCCTTCGTGTGGAGCATGTTTCTGCTCAGCGGAAGATGTGAAGCTTACATGAAGAAGCGCATGGAGAAGCAGGGCCGACTAAGCTCGACGGTGGTATTGCGGCCTGTTCGACGGGTCATAGATCTGCTCGCAGCAGTGGTCGGCTTGATGTTTCTATTGCACACTCTGGGCATTAACCCCTCTGCAACTCTGGCTGGCCTTGGAGTGGGCGGTATCGCAGTCGCTCTCGCCGCACAAAAGACCCTCGAAAATATAATCGGCGGAGCGTCACTCATTATGGATGGTGTCGTGCGGGTCGGCGATTTCTTCAAGGTAGGAGAAGTGGTTGGCACCGTGGAAGCCATAGGACTGCGTTCCACCCGCGTCCGGACGCTTGATAGGACCGTCGTTACCATTCCCAACGGCCAAATGGCCAGCATGACACTTGAAAATTACTCGGTTCGCGACCAGTTCTGGCTACGTCATTTGATAGGCCTTGCCATGCGGACCCCGCCTTCTGCATTGAACCAGATCCTTGCAGAAGTACGCTCTCTACTCGATCGGGATCCCAGAGTCCTTCCTTTGACAACACGTGTTCGGTTTCTGCGCTTTACAGAATCGAGCCTGGAGTTAGAGGTCTTTGCCTATATTGCAGCGAAGGACTGGAACCAGTTTCTCGAGATTCAGGAAGAGCTCTTGATGAGAATTAGGGAGATTGCCGGCGCGATTGGGGTAGAGATTGCTTATCCCACGCGCTCCATTTACCTGAAGGGCGAGCGGGAGAGCAGCGGTGTAGTTTCGGGACAGTTGCGGGATAGTACAGATGCCGGTAAGGGAGCATTCGATGAGATGCCGAATCAAGGACGTTAAGCTGCGGCATCTCCATCGCTTCCTGTCTGCCTTCGTTGTTCTTCTTGGCATTGCGCTGGGCTCCTCTGTAATCGTCAAGGCGCAGGAGTCGTCAATCGAGACGCCACAGCTCGCGATGGCGCCACTGAAGGACCAGAATCCCACCACGGATACTCCACGACAAACTTCAGCAACTGCCAAAGCGCCACGGCGTGGATCGTTTGTCGGAGTTCCGATCCCGATGTCCAGCCCTGCTATAGGGAATGGCGTTGCCCTGGTTGCCGGGTACATATTCCCCCTACAAAAAAGTGATACAGTGTCTCCTCCTTCTGTAGTTGGTGGCGTCTGGCTTGGCACGGACAATGGGACACGCACCTGGGCCGCAGCCGCCGAACTCTATTTCAATCAGGATCGATATCATGTGCTGTCGGGCTTCGCCCATGGGGATTTGAACTACGAGTTTTATGGAACTGGAAATTCAGCAGGCGATGCAGGAATCAAATTCGGGCTGAATCAGACGGGCGATGTCTTCATTGTTGAAGCAATGAGACGAACGTTCTGGCAGATCTTTGTAGGTCCGCGCGTATGGTTTGGAAAATCCCGGATCGAGCCGCAGAAGCTCGGCGAAAATCGCCCGGATCTTCCTCCTCTGGGCGTTGATTTCGACATGACGTCGTTGGGATTCAAGATCGAGCGGGATACTACGCCGAACCGATTTTATCCAGTGGCAGGTACTCTATTCCGGTTTGGAGCCGACTTCTTTTCAAAGGACATTGGCAGCACATTCGGTTTTCAAAGATACAGATTGACTTTTAATAGCTATCACAGCTTCGGTGCGAAGCAGGTTCTAGCCTACAACGCTTTTCTCTGTTCGACAGGAGGCGATGCGCCATTCTTCGGGGAGTGCATCTTCGGCATGCAGAATGAGCTCCGAGGCTATCCAGCTGGAAGGTATATCGACCGAATGATGCTTGCTACCCAAGGGGAGTATCGACGCACTCTGCCATGGCGCCTGGGTGTGGCTGCGTTCGCAGGTGCTGGAGAGGTGGCCCCGAAGGTTTCAAAATTCAATGCGGGAAACATCCTTCCGAGCGGTGGTATCGGTCCTCGTTTCATGCTCAGCGAGAAATACCACGTGAATCTTCGCGCCGACTTCGCATGGGGAAAGAATGGCCGTACTTTCAGCATGGGTCTTGCCGAAAGTTTCTGATTTCCGTCTGCTCCTGTTGGAGCTAAGCCGCGTATTCCTCGCCTGCTCCTCTCAAATCTGCTAGTCGCCAGCACGAGGATTGCGTTATAGCCTTAGTCGAGCGGCTGGGAAAGCAGGTTCTGCAACCCGGTCGTGCAATCGGGCTTTCAGGGAAGTTGCCAGGGAGGCGATCCCATGTCCTCGCAAATGCAAAGTCTTGCTCCAGTTCACGAGCACATCGTTAAGCGGACAGGCGCTGACAAGAAGGATGCGGAACTCTGCCCTTCGCTCTACCAAATCAACACCCGCGTATTGATGCAGGAGTTGGGCAGAAACCTCGGGCGGGCAGCAACGCTCGATGACATTCCCGAGGACTACCTCAATCGACTGGCGCAGCAGAACTTCGATTGGGTCTGGTTTCTAGGAATTTGGCAGACGGGCCAGGCCGGCCGAAAGGTCTCCCGACAGAACCGCCAGTGGCTACGCGAATATGGAGAGATCCTGCCCGACTTTACGCAGGACGACATTTGCGGATCCTGTTTCTCCATCACGCGCTACGAAGCCAACGTGGATTTTGGTGGGAATGCCGCTCTTGACCGTCTGCGGGATCGCATCCACGCAAGGGGCATGAAGCTGCTCCTCGATTTTGTGCCCAACCATACCGCGCTTGACCACGAGTGGGTGATCCAGCATCCGGAGTTCTATGTCCGGGGGACAGAAGAGAAGCTCCGAAGCGAGCCGCAAAACTACATCCTGCTGGGGGATGGTGATTCGTCTGCCGTGTTTGCTTACGGGCGCGATCCCTACTTCGATGGATGGCCTGATACCGTCCAGTTGAACTATGCAGAACCCACTTTGCAGCACGCCATGATTGGAGAGCTCCAGAAGATCGCACAGCACTGTGACGGCGTCCGCTGCGACATGGCGATGCTCATCCTGCCTGATGTATTTGAGCGAACATGGGGACTCAGGCCCGACTCATTCTGGCCCCGGGCCATCGAAGCAGTTCGGGCCTTCGACCCTGGCTTCCTGTTCATTGCGGAAGTCTACTGGGACCTTGAATGGACACTTCAGCAACAGGGGTTTAGCTACACATACGACAAACGCCTATACGATCGCTTGCATGCGGGGCAGGCACGGCCTGTACGCGATCACTTTCGCGCTGCGATGGATTTCCAGATGAAATCAGCGCGCTTCCTCGAGAACCACGACGAGCCCCGCGCCGCAGCGGTGTTTGCCCCTGAGCAGCACCGGGCTGCGGCTGTGTTGACCTTCCTCTGCCCTGGCTTGAGGTTCTTTCACGATGGTCAATTCGAGGGAAGGAAGAAGAAGGTTCCCGTCCATCTGGGCAGGCGCCCTGACGAACCGACTGACCCGTCCCTGGTTGAGTTCTATGAACATCTGCTTGCATGCGTGAACCTGCCCGCAGTTCGTACTGGCTCCTGGTCGTTGCTGGAGTGTACACCTGCATGGGAGGGAAACTGGACTTGGGACTGCTGCATTGGCTTCGCCTGGCACGGCCTGTCCAACGAAAGGCTGGTTGTCGTCGTGAATTATGCGCCCAACCAGAGCCAGTGCTACGTTCACGTTCCCTTTGCAGATTTGAATGGCCGTTCCGTTCTCCTTGAAGATCTGTTGGGCCATCATACCTACGAAAGGGACACTCCGGAAATGAGTAATCGTGGGTTGTTTCTGGACTTGGGAGGCTGGGGATATCACGTCTTTCGCGTAACACCAGCGAATCAATAATCGGGGCAATTCCGGATGAGTTGGGTATCTCGCTACATACCTCGAGCGGCGATCCGGTCAAGCGAGCAACAACACAATAATGGTTCCCCACGTCGTGAGCAGGATATGCCCAATTGCGACAGTATATGAGTATCCGAGAGTCGCAATGGGGCTATCGGATTTTTCCTGAACCGCTGCTACGCCAGCAATCATGGTTTGCGCCCCGGCGACTCCGCCAAGCAACAAGACAGGATCAAGGCGAAGCACATAACGCCCGAACAGGATTCCTGAAAGAAGCGGGACGAGGGTCACGACGATTCCGCCAAGAAACAGCAGGTACCCTGCCTCCATCACCGCTTGAATGAAGATGGGCCCCGCCTTCAGCCCAACCATGGCAACGAAAGCTGCCAGGCCGATGGACCGCATGAATAGGATTGCCGCATCCGGTATTCTCGCGAACCATGGGCGAGTGGAACGCGCCCAACCAACGGCTACTCCCGCCAAAAGGGTTCCCACGCTTGTTCCCAATGTGATGCGGAGCCCTCCTATCGGCACTGCAATGGATGCACCTACCAGGACTCCAAGAAAAATCGCCAGTCCCAGGACTCCCACGTCACTTTCTTCGTTTGGCTGAATCTTGCGCCCGACCAGTGGAGCCAGCTTCTCAACGTCATATTCAGGGCCCATGACGTGCAGCGTGTCGCCACGGTGGATGATCACATTTGCTCCGATGGGCATGGGCTGCCCGCCGCGGGTGATCCCTTGCAGCATGACACTTCGAGTCTGTGCCACGCTGTCAACAATCTCCTGGATGGATTTGCCGGCTATATCTCTTGACGTAACGTACAAATCACAAGAAGCAACCGGGATGTCGAGGAGCTCGGGATCGGCAACCTCTGCCGACTTGGGTCCAAGCACTTTGACCAGAACCTCGGTTCGCCCGAGGATCGCTACGATATCGTCCTCCTGGATCGCTGTTTCGATGGATGGGGCAAAGATCTTTCCTTGCCGTCGAATCCGTTCGAGGAACAGGCGCCCATCCGTAACGGATTGTTCAGCCTCTAAGACCGTCTTCCCAGCGATCGGCGCGTTTTGCGGGACTTTGTAAGCGCGAAGCCCGATTGGCTGCCATCCAGAAGTGATGCCCTTCTTGGCAGGGCGAATTCCAAGCTTCTCTTCCTCCAGCTTGGACTGCGTACGAAGATCGATGCCAAGAAGTTTTGGGCCGATCACGCTGCAAGACAGAATCACGCCGATAGTGCCAAAAATGTAGCAGATAGCATCTGCAACAGCGATATGCCCGACTAGAAGCTGCTTCTGCTCTTCAGACAGTTGGAGACCACGAATCGCTTCACTCGCCGTACCAATCGCCGGCGACTCGGTAAGCGCACCCGAGAGCATGCCTGCCGAATAGCCGAGGTCGAGGCGAAGGAGACGCGCCATCACATAGGCAGCGATGAGTCCAACGACGGGAATAAAGACCGCGAGAACTGCCCAGCGCCATCCCTCGCCTTTCAGATTTCGAAAGAAGCTCGGACCTACTGAGAACCCAATCCCAAAGAGAAAGAGCAGGAATAGCATGGACTTGGCCTGGTCGGCAACCGGAACGTGGAACAGACTCCCCAGTACGATGCCCGCTAACAGAGATGCAGTGACAACTCCCAGAGAAAACCCGCGATATTTCAGCCTGCCCAGGAAATACCCAACACCGACCGCGAGGTAGACTCCCATCTCCGGGAACTTCTCAAACAACCTCGCCAACCACTCCATACAGCCTCCTGCATCTTCCCGCTCTCATGACCAGGCCAGCATGCGCTGGTTTGGCTTTCGGCTGACGAACCGTGATTGCGCATCCACAGCGAGCAAATTCATGAGAAGTGTTGCGGTGGTTCAGTGGCGCTGCTCAGTGATCCTGAGCTGGCCATCGAACTGTGCCGGTAACACTCCTCATCGCTCCGGAGGATTGTCTCCGAATCAGACGACACCCGCTGGTTCCTTCGATTCTTTCTTCTCCTTTGAAGCTTCGTAGGCAAGCCGATAGGCTCTGGCAATCGATCGGACCCCACGTCCAATTTCTTCATACACTTCGTCGTCGAGGTTCGCCAGAGACACGCGCAAAGACCAGTCTGGGGCATCAAAACCACCGCCATTCAGCAGGACAATCCCGTGGTCTTCCGCCAGCCTGAAAGCAAGGTCGAGTGGATGTACATGCTTCTTGAGATACGCAACTGCTTCAGGGCCAATATTCTTCTTCGCCCAGAATTCAAAATCAACCAGCCCGTAGTACGCGTCATAGAGCGGATTCGGTGGCAGTTCCAGCTGAAGCCCATCGAGCAACGCATGGA
>JBAUTX010000387.1:0-7507 GCA_049582405.1 Occallatibacter sp.
AGAACGACATCGCAATCACTGCGCGCTCCCTTTCCTTCAATCCCTGAACGCAACGCGCCAGCTTCTCATGATCGAGCCGCGGACCCGGTGCATGACCCGCCATCGGCACATCGCCGCCAAACTGCTCCAGCAGCATCGCGCGCCTGTTTGCATTCCGCCACTGGTCCTTCACCGTCACCCGGCACATTCCCAGCACAAACGACGCCACCTTCTGCAACTCTCGCAGTCGGCCTTCGCGCAGCACAAGCAGCGTTTGCATCAGCACCTGCTGCACCAGGTCCTCCGCGGCATCCGGGTCGCGCAGGTGACGCAACCCGTACAGTCGCACACGTGGTCCCATGCGGCGGTATAACTCGGCCTCTGCCTCGCGATCGCCGCCAGCAATCCGCAGCGCGATCTCGGTATCGGTCAGGTTGATCTCCATTTCAACCGCAATTTTATATGTAACAACTCGCCGGCTCGCTACACATCCTGTCATCAAAAGCGAGCCGATCCCAGGCGGCTGACAATTGAAGGAGAAACCAAATGAGCACGCAAGCCACTCTACCCTACCTGAACGCGCGAAACGACGCAGCCTTCCGGTTCCTCAACCTCCCCACGCTCATGCGGTCCACCGCCGAGACCACCGGCGGAAGCTTCGGCCTCATTGAGAACTGGTCCATCCCGCCCGGATTCGCCTCACCCTACCACACGCATCACCGCGAAGACGAAGCCTTCTACGTACTCGAGGGCGAATTGGCCTTTATTTGCGACGGCAAATGGATGCGTGGTGGCCCCGGCACCTATGTCTTCGGCCCGCGCGAACTCGCCCACGGCTTCAAGGTCATCGGCCACCAGCCTGCCCGCATGCTCCTGCTCTGCGCGCCCGGGGGATTTGAAGGCTTCGTTCTCGAACTCGGTCAGCCCGCCGACGCTCCGGCCGCCCCGCCCGATATGGCCCAACTCGCCGAGGTAGCCGCCAAATACCACATCGAGATCCACGGCCCGCTGCCTGAAGAACCCGCTGAATTCGCCGACGCCGGCAGCGCAGCAACAGATTTGAAAGCCATCAACAGGCTCTGGATCGAAGCCTTTAATTCGCATGACTGGGCCGCCGAACGCACCTTCCGAAGCGACGACTTCATGGCCCATTTGTCCGGATCGCCCGCGCCCCTCGACAACAACGCCTGGTCTGGCTTCATGCAGCAGTTCACCACCGCGTTCCCTGACGCGCAAATCATCATCCAGTCCTGCATCGGCGAAGCGGACCGGACCGCAACCACCTGGACTCTCACTGGCACGCATCGCGCGCCATTCAACGGCATCCCCGCCACCGGCCGCGAAGTACAGTTCGCGGGCATCGAATTCAACCGCTTCGTAGATGGCCGCATCGCCGAGCACCACGCGCAATTCGACCTCGCCGGCCTCCTCGTTCAGCTAGGCGCAATACCGGCGTAAAAACAGTTAGGCGCCACAGGGAGACACGCAAGGCGATAGGCAGGATTAGTCCTGGTAAACGCCCATGTCGCAATTGGTGGTGTCGCAGGCGTCCCTGCGCTTAGGCCGGGGCACGGGTTTGGATGACCAGTTCCTTTGGAACTGACGCTTTCCCGGTGGGGGCGAGGATTCGCGCGGCGGGATGCGGCGGAGTATTCTGAAGGGTAGTACCTCAATCTTCAAACCAAGACAGGAACCCACATGGCTGAGATTGCCGTAGAGGCTCAGGGAGCGCCCGCGCAACTGCCGCACGTGCATGTTGCGGTGCTGGGCGCGGGCAAGATGGGCGGGATTTTGCTGCAGGCGTTTCTGAAGCAGAATCTGTTTGCGCCGGAGCAGATTCACGCGACGGTGGCGCATGCGGACAAGGCCGTGGCGCGGAGCGCGCAGTGGGGCGTGGACGTGGGCACGGACAACCTGGAGGCGGCCAAGCAGGCGGACCTGATTCTGCTGGGCGTGAAGCCGTTCCAGGTGCCGGATTTGATTGAGGAGATTCGGCCTGCGTTGACGAAGGACAAGACGCTGGTGTCGTTTGCGGCGAGCGTGAAGACTCGGGCGATGGAAGAAGCGGCGGGGATGGAGATTGCGGTGATCCGCGCGATGCCGAATACGCCGTCGGCGCTGGGCGCGGGCGCAACGGGGCTGTGCCGCGGGCGGTTTGTGAAGCCGGAGCAGATGGAGCTGGCGCAGCGGATCTTTGAGACGGTGGGCCGCGCTGTGGTGGTGGACGAGAAGCACATGGACGCGGTGACGGGGCTTTCTGCATCGGGGCCGGCGTATGTGTACATCATTATTGAGGCGCTGGCGGAGGCGGGCGTGAAGGTGGGCCTGCCGCGCGATACGGCGACGCAACTGGCGGCGCAGACGGTGTTTGGCGCGGGCAAGATGGTGCTGGAGACGGGGTATCACCCGGCGCTCTTGAAGGACGAAGTGACGACGCCGGCGGGATGCACGATTGACGGCATTCTGGAACTGGAAGAGGGCGGGCTGCGCGTGACGCTGATCAAGGCGGTGATGCGCGCGACGCAGCGGGCGAAGGAGCTGGCGGCGGGATAGGCAGACCAAGCTTGACGATGCAACGCCCAACCTGGCTGCCCAATTACCTGCCCGAGCTGGACGGGCTGCGTGGCCTCGCCATTCTCGCGGTGGTGCTCTACCACTGCAGCCCGCGCCTGGTGGGGACATGGCTGCATCCTGTCGCGATCTGGGGATGGTCGGGCGTTACGCTCTTCTTCTTCCTCAGCGGTTTTCTGATCACCAGCAATCTGCTGAGCGCGCGCGACCGGCCTCGCTACTTCCACAACTTCCACGCGCGCCGCATTCTCCGCATCTGGCCTGTGTATCTGCTGCTGCTCGCGTTTGTGTACGCCGAGGCTCCGTGGTACATCGGCCCCAGCGTGTGGCAGGCGGTGCGCACCGCGCCGTGGTGGGCCTATTTCCTCTTCCTGCAGAACCTGTTCGCGCTGGCGCTGCCTCCGGCATTGGGCCCGACGTGGGCGCTTGCCATTGAGGAGCAGTACTACTTTCTTTGGGCGCCGGCGGTGCGTTGGCTGCGCAACCCCGCACTGCTTGCACTGCCGCCAGCGGTCGCGCTGATCGCGGCGCCACTGTTTCGCCGCTCGCATTTCAGCTGGTTAACGCCCACGCACACTCTTACGCACCTCGACGGCATCGTACTTGGCAGCCTTCTTGCCATCGGGATGTACACGCTGCGCCTCAGCCGCCGCACGTGGCTGGCGGTGGGTCTTGTCTCGTTTGTCGCCGGTGGTGTTGCTGTTTTCACCGTCGCGGGCGGCACCGCATTTCTGGACACCGCTCTTTCCTTTGGCTACGGCGGCGCAGTGCTCGCGCTGGCCACTTCCGTCGGCGCGCGCAATCCGATCCACGCGCTGCTGCGCCGCGGTCCACTGGCTTTTTACGGCAAGATCAGCTACGGCCTCTATATGTTCCACATCTCGGTCTTCATCTACTTTGGCTGGTTTGACCTGAAGATGGATCGCTACGGAATTGCGGGGAACCTGGCGGTAGTGGCGTTCAGACTGGCGGCGTCAACTGCGTGCGCGGCGGTGCTGTGGTATGGGTTTGAGTCGCGGATTCTGAAGCTGAAGAAGTACTTCTAACGTTGTGAGAGAGCGGGCGATGCTGCATTGCGAGGGCAGTCGTGGTATCATAACGTTACGCTCAGTTGTTTGGTTGTGAGCCGTTCTCGCCTTCATCCCGCAAGATCGTCCACCACGTAAATTCCCCAGGCCCCTCAGCGTAATGGTCCGATGAGGTCAAGATGTTGACCGGACCAGGCTGCTGCGCACTGTTGCGCCGCGCAGCCGAAGACGCAGCGTGTGTGGCGAATCTTGTATCGGCGCGGTGATCGCGCTTTCCGGGTTTTCCTGCATAGAAAAGATGATGGTTCTTCGGGCAGTTTGTGCACGGGTCGTGCGGCTGGCGAAGGACACAACGACTGCAGCCGCCGTGGTGGATCCATGGGTGACTCTGATGGTGGAGACGCCGGGCGCGCAGCAGAACAGGAACAGAGTGAAACAATTTTCAGAGCTTCAACTTTCGGCGGCGCTGCAGGAGCAGCTGGCGCGTGCAAACTTTATTCAACCCACACCCGTGCAGGCTGCGGCGATTCCCCCGGCGCTGGAGGGGCGGGACATTCTGGCGACGGCGCAGACGGGAACGGGCAAGACGCTGAGCTTTCTGATTCCGCTGATCGAGCGGATGCCTGCGGGCGCGAAGGGCGCGACGGCGCTGGTGCTGCTGCCGACGCGCGAGCTGGCGATGCAGGTGCTGGAGCAATGGCAACTCCTGACGCGCAGCCAGGGCCGGGCGGTTCTGGTGTGCGGTGGATTGGCAGAGGGTCCGCAACTGGAGGCGATGCGACGCGGCGCGCGGCTGATCGTGGCGACGCCGGGACGGCTGGAGGATTATCTGCAGCGCAAGCTGGTAAACCTGAGCGGCGTGAAGATGCTGGTGCTGGACGAAGTGGACCGCATGCTGGACATGGGCTTCAAGCCGGCGATCAAACGGATTGCGGCGGCGCTGCCGGCGGAACGGCAGACGATGTGCTACTCGGCGACGCTGAGCGCGGAGATTCGCGATGTTGCGCGTGAGTACCTGAAGGATCCCGTGCGCGTGGAGATTGGCTCTGTGCTGAAGCCTTCGCCGAATGTGGAGCTGCGCGCGTTTGAGGTTCCCGTGGACAAGAAGCAGGAACTGCTGGAGCATCTGCTGAACGCGCACGCAGGAAGCTTTCTGGTGTTTGTGCGGACGAAGCACGGGGCGGACCGCGTGGCGAGGCGTCTGTCGCGGTCAGGGCACGCGGCGACACAGATTCACGGCGACCGGTCGCAGTCGCAGCGGAGCGCGGCACTGCGCAGCTTTGCGCAGGGACGGCATCGGGTGCTGGTGGCGACGGACGTGGCGGCGCGGGGCATTGATGTGGCCGACGTGGCGCACGTGGTGAACTACGACATGCCAAAGGAAGCCGAGGACTTTGTGCATCGCGTGGGACGGACGGGCCGGGCATCGAGCCACGGCATGGCGTCGACGTTTGTGGCTCCGGACGAGACGGGCGTGCTGCGCAAGATGGAACGTACGCTGGCGATTACGACAAAGAAGTTTCGTGTGCGCCCCAATACAGAAGCAGCTGCCGTGATGGCATAACGCTGTTCGCCACCAAAAAAATCGGGAGCTGCCCGTTCCAGGCAGCTCCCGAAAGACAACAGGTCGTGGCGCAACAAACCCTGCAATCAGCCTCTCTACTGAGCAGAAAGGTCGGCTGCATATAAGCCGGTCGACGTGCTCTGCTTGCCGCCGTCCTGTACGTTGACGCCGATGGCAAGCCAGTTCCCCTGCATGCCTGCGCGTTCCAGATCGAATTTCTGGATGATGGCGGAAGCGCTCGATGCGCTATCCACCGCTGCGCCTGTCATGGTTGAGTCAAGTGCGGTCACAATCGGAATTGCATCGCCGGGGCCAGACCGCATGTAGATGCCATCGACCGATCCGGTCCTGGCTTTGAAGGCAGCCTTATAGTCGGCTCCAGACTGGCCGACCACCACGATGGCGGGAGACAGGACAAAGGCCGGCGGTTCGAGCGGAACCTCGGCTTCCTCACCTCCGGTTGTCCCGCCAGTGGTGGTCGGGGCTCCTTCTTCGGGCAATGTTCCGACAAATGGCCAATAGGCAAAGTCGCTGAACTCGCTGCCTGTTTTGGCAACTACGTTCAGAGTGCTGTTGGCTGTGTCATAGACGAACATGCCCTGGTGGACCGGCACTTGCGCATCATAGCCCGTCGGGAAGACTGTCATGCAGTAGGCCTTGACTGCTGCATCTTCCGTGGGGCAGGTGACATGAACGGCTGTCGTCTCAGCTCCCCAGG
The DNA here is from genome assembly GCA_049582405.1 of Occallatibacter sp. Classification (GTDB taxonomy): domain Bacteria; phylum Acidobacteriota; class Terriglobia; order Terriglobales; family Acidobacteriaceae; genus Telmatobacter. The sequence goes on from JBAUTX010000387.1 coordinate 5,861, forward strand.
CTCCCCAGAAGCCGACGAATCGACCATCGAAAGAGAGTGCGTCGCTGAAGCGGGTGAAGGTGTCCGTTGCGGCTTCGCCTGGCACTGCGGCGCCAATTGTCACCAGAGGCGTGAGTGCGGGCGCCGCGCTGATGGGCGCTGAGTAAATGCCGCCTGCAGTGGGAGCGTCCTTCTTGTCATAACCGACGAACACCACCGTACTTCCAATCGCACTTGGAGCCGCCAGGTAGCCGAACTTCATGGTCTTGCCTGGGACTTTCGTGCTGTATGTGCTCGCGATCAGTGAGACGGGAGACGTGCCAGTGTTCGCCACCACGTCGCGGTAGTAGACACCCATGGCTACGGCGGTACCGTTGAGGAAGTCGCCTTTGAACACAAGCGTGTTCCCATTGACAACTGCAGGCGAATTCGGGAAGGCGCCAAAAGCGGTGCCTGGGAGATCTGGAATCTCGAAGTAGGGATAGGTCGTGGTGCTGTCTGCCACGAAGATGCCGACTCCGGTATCCAGTGCTCCGGCCGGATTGCTGTAGATGCCCGCGCTTCCTGCTTTCCCGCTGCTCGTAAGAGAAATGACAGGCGGATGCGTTGCGTTAAAGCCAACAAACGTGGAGGTCTGATCGATGTTCGGGAATGCTGGGAACCCGCCGAATTTCGCCGTCGTGCTGCCGTACGTCAGCGTATTCGGTTCGGGAACGATGGTTGCGATGTCGACAACTTTCGCCAGCTTCCCGCCCGTCGCGAGATCGGCTGTGTAGATGCCCGTCGTGGAGCTTGACTCCCCGCTGCCTTTGGAGATCGTGAGGACGCTTTGACCTCTGAAAACGGCCAGGCCGCTGGCATTGATCGAAGGCGAGCCAAAGACGCTGTAGGCAGTGGTGGTGCCGGGCAGTGTGCTCGATCCGTTGGCAAGCGTCTGCCATGCAAGGGCTGCCTTGTCATGGACGATGACGTCGACCACGTTGGACGTTCCGCCGGCGGGAGATGGATTGCTCACGCTGAAGGAAATCTTTCCGAGGGCAACGGCTGCAGCGACCAGAGCTTTCGGCACCGTCACCTGCAGCTCCGTCTTGGAGTTCAGTGAAGAGGTCACTGCATCCGTTCCGGTCTGCACAGTGCCGCTCTTTACGAAGTTCGAACCAATCAGGGAAATCGTCACATCACTGCCGGTGTTTGTGACGCTGCCTGGCGAGACGGACGTTATGGCTGGCGCCGGGTTGTTGATTGTGAAATCAATGGTGCTCGAAGAGCCACCGCCCGGACCTGGACTGACAGCCTTTACCTGGATGACTGCGCCATCCGCAAAGGCCGTTTCTGGAATCGAAATAGTCATCTCACCCTTGGTGACTAAGGATGGCGTGAGCACTGTGCCGCCAAAGTCGACCGTGGTTTGAGAAACGAACTTCGATCCGATGAGCAACAGTTCGAACGCGGGGCTGCCGGCCGTTGCTTCCTGCTGCGAGAGCGCGGTGAGAACCGGTGCGGGATTATTGAGCCTGAACGTCATTGCGTTGGAGGGACCGCCGCCGGGTCCGGGATTCGTCACCGTTACGGGTATTTCGGCTGCGGCACCAAATGCATTGGCAGGCACCGTGACGCTTAGTTTTCCGCTGTCCGCAGCGCCTGGTGTGAGTTTGTTCGGGCCGAACT
>JBAUTX010000388.1:0-2387 GCA_049582405.1 Occallatibacter sp.
GGAGGAATCCGAAGCTGGATATTGCGCTGGAGCTGGAGAGGATTGCGCTGGAGGATGAGTACTTCGTGGAGCGGAAGCTGTATCCGAATGTGGACTTCTACTCGGGGATCATCTACCAGGCGGTGGGCTTCAGGCCGGAGCTGTTTACGGTGCTGTTTGCGATTCCGCGGACGGTGGGCTGGCTGGCGCAGTGGGATGAGATGCACCGGGACGCGGAGCAGAAGATTGCGCGGCCGCGGCAGATCTACACCGGGGCGCGGAAGCTGCCGTTTGTGCCGATGGAAGAGCGGCAGGGAGCGGTGGCGGTGAAGTAGAGGCGGCTGGCTGCCGGTTTTTAGCGGGTGCGGGCGGGGTGGGGTTGCCACTCCGCCCGCGCTGTTTTTGGAGGATGCGCGCCGAGGTTCTTATGGGCTGGGATGGGTGCGAGCTTTGCCACGCATGACGCGCGCTGGAGCGAACGTCATGGATGGAGCACCTGGCTGCGCTGGGCCGAGCGCGCGGCCAGTGGGCTGAAAATGTTTCTGAGACGGGGTGCCATTCCTCCGCTATACTTCGCACTGCCAGAAATCCCCCCGCTACCACGCTGGCTAAATCACGGTGGAGGTCGATCCATGTGCAAGAGAATTCGGCTCATTTCCACGGGCTTGTTCGGGCTTACGATCCTGATGCTTTGCGCGCTGCCAGCGGCCATGCAGGCGCAAGAAGTGAAACCGAAGCCACCGATGTATACCTACGTGGCGAACTGGCAGGTGGCCCGGGCGAACTGGGCGGAGATGGAGAAGGCCGGCGCGCCGGTGCACGACGTGCTCAAGAAGGCAATGGCGGACGGCACGATTGCCGGCTTCGGCTCGGACATCAACCTGGTGCACGAGCCTGATGCGGAGACGCACGATGTGTGGTGGTCGTCGATGTCAATGGCGGGCATGGTGAAGGCGCTGGAAGCGGCGCGGGGGGCTTCGGATGCGGGCTCGACTGCGATGAACACGGCCAAGCACTGGGATGAGGTGTATGTAGCCCGGTACTACAACTGGAAGCCGGGGGCGTTTAAGGACGCGTACACGCAGGCGGCCATTTACCAGCTCAAGGAGGATGCGCCGGATGGTGTGCTGGACGATCTGAGCCAGCACTTCATTGTGCCGCTGCTGGAGAAGATGCTGGCGGACGGGACGATTCTGGAATATGAGATCGACACGCAGGCGGTGCACAAGAATGCGCCGGGGATGTTTGTGATCGTCTATATCACGCCGAAGCCGGAGGGCCTGGACACGGTGGAGGCGGCAATCCGGGATACGGTGAAGAAGCATCCGCTGGGTACTCAGGCGTTTGGTTCGGTGGTGGTGAATAGCGCGCACCGCGACGAGCTGATGAAGAGCGAGGGGCAGTACAAATAGCGGAGGCGCTGCAGAGCGATGGTGCGGGCGGAGACGCTGATTGCGCTCCGCCCGTGCTGTGTTTGGGGGTGCGCCCGGGGTTCTTTTGGGCTGGGATGGGGGCGTGCTTTCCCAGGTCTCAGAAGCGAGACCTGGGGCACCCGGCTCGCGTTTTCATATCAATACGGATATACTGGGACTGCATGAAGCCTTTGCGCTTTCTTGGTGACTCCCTGAAGGCTTTGCGTGCCTTCCCGACGGATGCACGGCACAATGCCGGCTACCAACTGGAGCGGGTGCAGGGCGGCGAGGCACCAAGCGATTTCAAGCCGATGCCCGCCATCGGCAAGGGCGTGGAAGAGATTCGCGTATGGGACGAGTCGGGGACCTACCGCGTGGTCTACACCGCGCGGTTGAAGGATGCGGTCTATGTGCTGCATGCCTTTCAGAAGAAGACGCAGGCGACTGCGAAGCGCGATCTTGAGATCGCCAAGGCGCGATTCGCGGAACTGATGCGAGGTGGGCGATGAACAAGGCCGGAGCAAAGAGCTATGCCAGCGTGTGGGATGCGCTGGCCGAGACGCCGGAAGAGGCTGCGAACCTGCGGCTGCGCTCGGCGCTGATGCGGCAGATTGCGGCGGTGATTGAGCGCAAGGGGTGGACGCAGGCGGAGGCGGCGGCACGGTGCGGGCTGAGCCAGCCGCGCATCAATGACCTGCTGCGCGGGCGGATCGCGCGGTTCAGCCTGGATGCGCTGGTGAACCTTGCGACGGCGCTGGGACGCAAGGTGACGGTGAAGCTGACGGACGCGGCGTAGGGCGGTGGGATTGGTGCGGTGAGGAAGATGCGGGCGGGGATGGGGTCGTGCTTTCCCAGGTCTCAGAAGCGAGACCTGGAGCACCCATGTTCGGTGGAGGTGGACGCCTCGTGAAATGAGGAACCCGCCGGCTCTGGCTTTTCACGGTTGTTGCGTAGGGGTGGGACACCACGCGCCTTGGTGCTCTTCCTTCGATCAAC
>JBAUTX010000389.1:0-1760 GCA_049582405.1 Occallatibacter sp.
GTCTCTGTCTTTGTTGACATATCATTTGCGGCCGCACTTTTCAATGCTGCCATTGAAGCGTCAGTGGGCAGCCCGTTCGCGCCAAATTGGATGGTTGGAAGCGCATAGGTCTGCACTTGACCGGGTTCGTCCAGCCCCCATCCTCCTGTGGCGGTCTGCTGTGCCGGTCCAAAGCTCGCAAGTTCCGCACTGCCGTCCGGATTGATCACGACGATTGCCTCGTGGCCGAGCCCTGCAACCATCCCGCTGAAGTTCACCGCAGCAGCATCTTTCCCAGTCGGATCGGTCATCGTGAGTGGATTGTTCAGCGCATAGGCGTACATGTTCCATCGCTGCGGGTTCATGATATGCAGCAATGTTCCCGTATCAGGGTCTGGACTTAGGAACCGCCCCATTGAAGACGCGAAGTAGCGCGCCCCGAAGTAGTCGTTGCCGGATTCTGCGTCTCGTTCTTTGCCGGTGAAGTGGAGCGGGGTGGCGTTGTCGGCGGTGGGTGGGGCATAGGGGTCGGGGTAGGTGTAGAGCGCGTCGCCGTAGGGCAGGCTCTGGATGTCGGTGTCGGGCACGCCGAGGGAGTTGAGGTTGCCGCTGACCTGCATGCGGCGGGTGCCGAGGGGGTCGGTGAGGTGGAAGTGGAGGCCGTTGAGGTCGTAGGTGGCGAGCAGCTTGCTCGCGACGTAGACGTTGGTGCGCTGCCAGTTGCCGCTGCCGTCCTGCTGGGTCAGCTCGGAGCCGTCCTCGTCGAGCACGTAGCTGGCGGTGAGGTGGAAGCCGTTGGAGGTGGGGTCGCAGCTCATCGTCGAGATTGTACCCTTGGCAACGCGGCGGCCTTCGGCATCATAGATGTACTCGGTCATGGTGCTCACCGTGGTGTTGCGGACCGCGCCGAGGCGGCCCTCCCTATCGTAGATGGATGGACGGGCGCGTGGCGGAGATTTCAAGAATGGAGGCATTGCGGGCGGAGAGTCCGGGGTGAAGTGGAAGAGGTTGGGTTTGTGCTCGCCCACCGATGGCGGTAGCTTGCGCATGCGGCATGAATGGGGCAGGCCCGGTCTATGGCTGGGAAACGGAGAGCCGGGATGGGTGGGCCTGCTGCATCCCGTCACCGACCTGATGCGCGGGGATGGATTACACTGCGCGCAAGTCGCCACCGAGCGCGATCCTTCAAGGTGCCATGAGCCGCGCGATTCAAGATGACTATCCTGAGAGCCTTGCCTACTGCTACGGCTGCGGCAGGTTGAACGAGCACGGTCACCATATCCGCACGACGTGGGAGGGCGACGAGACGGTCTGCGTCTTTACGCCGGAGCCGTGGCACATCGCTGTTCCGGGCTTTGTGTACGGCGGCGTGCTTGCTTCGCTGGTGGACTGCCACTCCACCGGGACTGCCGCGGCCGCTGCGTTTCGCGCCGCGGGGCGCGCACCGGGCAGCGAGCCTGCCTTTCGCTTTGTGACCGCATCGCTCCACGTGGACTACCTGAAGCCCACGCCGCTTGGCGTTCCGCTGACCATCCGCGCGCGCGTGACGGAGATCAATGAGCGCAAGGTTGTGGTGGAGTCGACTGTTTACGCCCGCGGCATCGCTACCGTCGCAGGCAAAGTGGTTGCGGTGCAGATCCCCGCGAGCTTCGGCAAAAGCTGACGGGGCTCGGCGAGGGTTTGTCGCGGTCGCGGACGGGAGACGTGGGGCGCTCCGGCTATTCGTTCATTTCTTCGAAGAGTTCGCGGACGTAGTTGCGAGCCTGAGCGAGGGCTCTGCG
>JBAUTX010000390.1:0-2204 GCA_049582405.1 Occallatibacter sp.
GCCCTCCGCTGTTTTTCATACAACCGGCCTCCTCGTTCAGCCATCATTGATTCCATATTGAAAGTCGGCTCCCGACCGCCCGAAAGGAGTTTTTCATACGTGCTCATTCCCCCACGCTATACATCCATCTGCCCGCTTCTTCTCGCCATCTTTCTCATCTTCCTCTGCCTCCCCGCAGCTCAGGCCCAACTGCCGAAGGGCGACCTCTTCTTTGGATACAGCCGGACCGGCTCTGACGTCTTCTATCCCAACACCGGCGGCCTCAACGGATGGCATGCAGCTGGCAGCCTCAAGGTCGCCCCATTCCTCAGTGCCGACGCTGACGTTGCCCACTACGGCCTCGGGGCCGACTCCGCCGTACCCCGCACGACCACTTACCTCTTTGGCCCCCGCGTCACCGTTGGAGCGCTTGGCTTCAAGGTCTTCGCCCATGGCCTCATCGGCGGGGAGCACTCCGCGAACAACGGCGGACCCGTCCACATCTCCGAGGGCGCATTCGCCTACGCCCTCGGCGGCGGGCTTGACGTCCCCATCGCCCCCTTTTTCGGGTGGCGCTTCCTGGTCGACCGCATCGACGCCCCCTCGATCTCCCCGCCCGGTGGCACGGACATTCGTTTCTCCACCGGCCTGGTCTTCCACTTCTGAGTGATCCGCCTGGCACCGGCGCCCGTGAACCGGCGAGGCGCAGCTGCCGTCCACCCGCGCGATGGAGGTTGCGACCCGTTTCCTGCCTGATGTGCACAAGCCCGCCGCCTCAGAGCAGTAACGTGCCTTTGCCGATGCTCACCTTTCTTTAGCGCACCGGGCCGGTTTGACCCTGCCCGCAAACCCTCTTACCATGAAATGAGGAATTCCCCGCAGTGCGGCGCTGGTTGCATCAAGCCACCAGTCCCGCACGGCAGTTTGTTTGGCGCGCAGCGCGCCCGGAAGGCAAAACGTTGAGTCCCACTGACACCGTCGAAAACAGTCCTCAGCCCGAATCCGCTGAAGCGAATCCCGCTCACGAACACAGCCACGAAGGCCACGAACACCACCACCACGGCCCGGTTTTGAATCCCGAATGCACCCGTGAGGTGGTTCTTGAAGCAGGCGCCGACGAGGTTTCCAAGGCGTTCCGCCGCGTCACACGCAACTACCAGAAGTACGCACGTATTCCCGGCTTCCGCCCCGGCAAAACACCCGAATCGGTCATTCAGCGCCGTTTCGCCACGGAGATTCGCAAGGAAGTCATCGACTCCCTGCTCCCGGAGCGCTTCAACCAGGGGGTCCGCGACCTGAACATCAAGCCGGTTGGGCAGCCCCAGGTTACAGAACTCACCATCGAGGATGGCAAGCCGCTTCACGTCAAGGCGGTCTTTGAGTACATTCCCGAATTCTCCATCGAAGGTTATCAGTCCGTTACGGTTGAAAAACCCTCCGTCGAAGTCACCGACGAGGAGTTCCGGCGCGAGATGGAAGAGCTGCGCGAATCCCGGGCCACCATTGAGCCCGTGGAAGAAGACCGCGCTCTCGTCGACGGGGACTGGGCCCAGATTACCTACACCGGTGTGATCTCCGGCGAACTCGACGCCGACCCGGTCAAGGGCGACGATGCCCTCGTCGAAATCGGCGGAAAGGACACCGTCGAAGCCTTCACGCAGGTCCTGCGCGGCGCCAAAGCCGGCCAGGAGCTCAAGGCCGAGGTGATCTATCCCGCGGAGTATCCTGACAAGCGTATTGCCGGCAAGACCGTCGCGTACGAAGTCACCCTCAAGGGCATCAAGAAACGCACGGTTCCTGAGCTCAATGACGACTTCGCGAAGGAAATGGGCAATTACGAAAATCTCGCCGACTTCGAATCCCGCGTCCGCGAGCACATGGCCCAGCGCAAGCGCAACAGCGTTGAGTCCGAGACCAAGGACAAGCTCTTCGCCGCTCTCTCTGAGCAGTTTGCGTTTCCCGTGCCTGAATCGCTCGTGCAGGATCGCATCGACGCCCGCCTGGAGCGCGGCTTGCGCGCTCTTGCCGCGCAGGGGATGCAGACCGAGCAAATGCGCAAGCTCGATTTCGGCCGCCTGCGCGCTGCACAGCGTGACGGCGCCATCGCCGAAGTCAGGGCAAGCCTCATTATGGATCGCATTGCCGAGGCCGAGAACATCACCGTGACCGACGAAGAGGTGGATCGCGAGATTCAGATTGCTGCCATCCAGTCACGGGAACCAGTC
>JBAUTX010000391.1:0-4070 GCA_049582405.1 Occallatibacter sp.
AGTTCTACTTCCGCACGACGGACGTGACGGGCGTGGCGGAGCTGCCGGAGGGCACGGAGATGGTGATGCCGGGCGACAACGTGCAGCTTGTGGTGGAGCTGATTACGCCGGTGGCCATGGAGAAGGGCCTGCGCTTTGCCATCCGCGAAGGCGGACGCACGGTCGGCGCAGGGACCATCTCGGAGATTCTCAAGTAACCGGAGACTGAGGGGCCAGGGACTCAAGAGTCTCGGGTCCCTCGGTACGAGACAATTCGAACCGGGGAACAGGGCTGCAGCACGATTGCTGCCTGAAGCAAAGCGGAACTGATTGCCGGCTCGATGGAAATTCAGGCACGCGGGCAATAAAAACAGAGAGCTCGCGGGGAAGTTGGAGAGATGGTAGGACAGAGAATTCGCATCCGGTTGAAGGCGTACGACTATCGCGTACTGGATACCTCGACTGGTGAAATTGTGGAGACGGCCAAGCGCACCGGGGCATCGGTGGCGGGACCGATTCCGTTGCCGACGATCAAGAACAAGTACTGCGTGCTGCGTTCGCCGCACGTGGACAAGAAGTCGCGCGAGGCGTTTGAGATTCGTACGCACAAGCGGCTGATCGACATTCTTGAGCCGACGCAGCAGACGGTGGACGCGCTGATGAAGCTGGATCTTCCGGCGGGCGTGGACGTCGAGATCAAGGCGTTCGAAAAGTAGCACCTGCGGTGCGGCAGACGCGCCTTGAGGCGCACGGATTTCGCCGCGGCAGCATGAAGCAGTAAAGAAGGTCCGGAAGGACCCCGGCAGTGCGATGGAAAGAGCATCGCATGATGAGGTGAGGACGAGATGGCAGTTACGGGAATTCTGGGTAAAAAGATCGGCATGACGCAGGTCTTCGACGAGAAGGGCGACGTGCACCCGATTACGGTGCTGCAGGCCGGCCCCTGCGTGATTACGCAGCTGAAGACCGCGGCCGCGGATGGCTACGACGCCGCGCAGATTGGCCTGGTGGAGTTCGTGAAGGAATCGCGCATCACGAAGCCGCAGAAGGGTCACTTTGCGAAGACCGAAGCGCCGCCGGTGAAGTTCATCAAGGAAGTCGACGTCGAGGCCGCTGCTGAAGGCGAGCAGAACACCAAGGCGGGCGACCGCGTGCTGGTGGACATTTTCTCCAACGTGAAGTTTGTCGATGTGATCGGCACCTCCAAGGGCCGTGGATTTGCCGGCGTAGTCCGGCGTCATGGTTTCGGCGGCGGTCCCAAGTCGCATGGACACATGTTCCAGGTGCAGGGTTCGATCGGCGCCTCCAGTTTTCCGTCGCGTGTGTTTCCGGGGCAGCGCATGCCGGGCCACATGGGCGACAAGCAGATCACGGTTCGCAATCTGCGCATTCGCGGTATCGATCTTGAGGAGAACCTCCTGATGGTCGAGGGCGCAGTGCCTGGATCGCGCGAAGGCTATGTGCTGATCTCGAAGGCCAAGGCTCCGCCGCGCGAGCGCCGTGGATTTGCCGGCTCCGGCACGGTCGATCCGCTGAAGGCTTCGAAGAAGGCGACGGCGAAACGGAAGTAAGCTCCCAGCCGCTAGCTTCTAGCCTCTAGCTAAATCGAGGCGGGCGGAAGGCTGAGGGTGACAGGGATTCAAGTGCGACCGCCAGGTGGTCGCGAGACGTACGGCGAAGCTGAGAGCTAGAAGCTAGCAGCTGGCGGCTGAAAGAGAAGACGATGGCAAACGTAGATGTGTTGAACTTGAAGGGCGAGAAGGTGGGCTCGGTGGAGCTGGCTGACGCGGTGTTTGCGCCCGACCAGGTGAACGAGGCTCTGCTGTGGGAGGCGGTAAAGCACTACCGCGCCTCGCTGCGCCAGGGCACGCACAAGACCAAGAGCCGCACTGAGGTTGCGGGATCCGGCAAGAAGCTGTGGAAGCAGAAGGGCACGGGCCGGGCTCGTATCGGTTCGGTGCGCTCTCCCCTGTGGCGTCACGGCTACACGGTGCATGGACCGCAGCCGCGCAGCTATGACTATGCCTTCCCGCGCAAGAAGCTGCTGGGCGCACTGCGCTCGGCGCTGGCGGCGAAGCTGGCCGACGGAAAGCTGACGGTGGTGGATTCGCTCGAGATCAAGGAAGCGAAGACGAAGCTCTATCGGGATGCGCTGAACAGTCTGGACGTGAAGCGCACGGCGCTGCTGGTGGAAAACGGCAAGACGCTGTCGCAGGCGCTGGTGCTGGGTGCGCGCAACCTGAAGGGTGTGGAGCTGGTGCTGAACAACGAGGTGCATCCCTACGATCTGCTGCGGTACGAGCGGGCGATCTTCTCGAAGGCCGCCATCGAGCAGCTGGGCGAGGCTCTCGCGAAATCCGTGTCGAAGCGCAAGCTGGCACAGACGGAGGCCGCATAAATGCCGACACTGTACACCGTGATTCGCCGCCCCCTGATTACCGAAAAGGGGCTGGGCGTGAAAGAGACCGAGGGGACGCTGGTGTTTGACGTGGCGCCCGAGGCGACCAAGACCGAAGTGAAGCAGGCCGTGGAGGCGCTGTTCAAGGTGAAGGTGGCCGCGGTGCGGACATCGAATGTGCCGGGCAAGGAGCGCCGCCGGGGCAAGTTCGCCGGCTACCGCCCGGATTGGAAAAAGGCATACGTCCGGCTGAAGGCCGGCGAGAAGATGCCGGAGTACGTGGGCAACCTGTAGAAGCAGCTTTTAGCTTCTAGCTCCTAGCTTCTAGCTCGACAAGTGAAGGGGCGAAATTGTTGGTTAAGTAAGAAGTTCGTTGAGCGGGATGAGCTAGAGGCTAGTAGCTAGCAGCTAGGAGCTCATCAAGGACAAAGACGATGGCAATCAAGACATACAGACCGGTAACGCCGACGCTGCGGTTCCAGACCTCGCTGATCAATGATGATCTGACGACGGATAAGCCGCATAAGCCGCTGCTGGTGACGCGCAAGCGCACAGGCGGACGCCGCAACTCGGGTGACCTGACGATCCGCCACCATGGCGGCGGGCACAAGCAGAAGATCCGCCTGATCGATTTCAAGCGCGACAAGACGGGCGTGCCGGGCCGCGTGGCGACGATTGAGTACGATCCCAATCGTTCGGCGCGTATTGCGCTGGTGCACTATGCGGACGGCGACAAGCGGTACATTCTGCAGCCGGTAGGTCTGCAGGTGGGCGCGACGGTGAGCTCGGGCCCTGAGGCTGACATTCTGGTGGGGAACGCGCTGCCGCTCAAGAATATTCCCGCCGGCACCACGGTACACGCGATTGAGCTGCGGCCAGGCAAGGGTGCGCAGATGGCGCGCTCGGCAGGTGCGCAGGCGCAGCTGGTGGCCAAGGAAGGCGATTATGCGCTGCTGAAGCTGCCTTCCGGCGAAACCCGCAGGGTGCTCGTGGAATGCATGGCGACGATTGGCCAGGTGGGCAACACGGACCACGAGAACGTGGCGATCGGCAAGGCCGGACGCAACCGCTGGAAGGGCATTCGCCCGACCAACCGCGGCGTCTCGATGAACCCGGTGGATCACCCGCACGGCGGCGGCGAGGGCAAGACCTCGGGCGGCCGTCACCCGGTGACGCCGTGGGGCCAGCCGACGCGCGGCTACAAGACGCGCAACAATAAGCGGACGGATGCGTTCATTGTCGCCCGCAGGACGAAGTAGAGGAGCGGAAGGTTTATGGCACGTTCGACGAAGAAGGGCCCATTTGTAGACACGCACCTGACCGTGAAGATCGAGGCGCTGAACCAGGCCAACGATAAGAAGGTTGTGAAGACCTGGTCGCGGCGTTCGACGATCTTTCCGGAGTTTGTGGGGCACACGATCGCGGTGCACAACGGCAAGAAGTTCGTGCCGGTGTACGTGACCGAGAACATGGTGGGCCACAAGCTGGGCGAGTTTGCTCCGACGCGTACGTTCAAGGGCCACACCGCGGGCGGCAAGGCCGAGGCGGGCGCCAAGGCGAAGTAAAAGAGGCAGCTTCTAGCCTCTAGCTTCTAGCTGGCCTGGTGGAAAGTTAGGAGCTTGTTGGGAAGAGGAACAAGCTAAAAGCTAGTAGCTGAGCGCTAGTAGCTGATTTGAGGGCAGAGCAATGGCAG